>DLZS01000139.1:0-3630 GCA_003447275.1 Dialister sp. | reverse complement strand
TGCGGTCAGTATCACATAAGCACTGGCAGGGAAGCGATGCCTTGTTGCTGCGTGTATCTGCGTTCACATAGGCATCGTTTGTCGGTCTGCAAGGAAGATTTCTCGCTGCGCTCGAAATGACGATACGGGAGTCCGATGTCTTCTAGTCACCAGTCACTGGAGACTACGCATCCCTGCTTTTCAAATTGGCGGAGAAGCCGCCACCTTCCTCATTCCGAAGTCCTGATTTTCTGGAACCCCGAACCCTATTCATTTCCCCATTGTAATCCCTGCCTAAATCGAATATAATGAAATAAGTTATCGATTGTATACGGAAAAATGCGCATACAAGTTTACAATATATCATGAGGTGATCAAATGAGTGAATTACTTCGCGTGGAGAATCTCCACGTATCTGTAGGCGGGAAAGAGCTCCTTCACGGCATTAACCTCACCGTGAATCAGGGAGAAGTCCATGTCATTATGGGTGTCAATGGGGCAGGCAAGTCGACGCTGCTTCACGCCATCATGGGAAATCCTGTCTATCAGATCACTGAGGGTCATATATACTTCGAAGGAGAGGACATCACACAGCTTTCCGTCGATAAGAGAGCGAAGCTCGGTATCTTTCTGTCTTTCCAGAACCCGATCTCGGTCGCCGGTATCACGATGGAGAATTTCATCCGTACCGCGAAAACGACGATTTCCGGAAAACAGCAGCGCCTTTTCCCGTTCAAGCGTCTCATGCGCCAGCGCATGGAAGACCTCGCCATGGATCCGTCCTACGCAGACCGCTACCTGAATGACGGCTTCTCCGGCGGGGAACGCAAGAAGAGCGAGATCCTGCAGCTTAGGATCCTCGATCCGAAGCTCGCGATGCTCGATGAAACAGACTCGGGACTCGATGTCGATGCTGTCCGCATCGTATCGAAGAATATTTCTGCGTATCATAAGGAAGGAAATGCGATCCTTCTCATCACCCATTTGAACCAGATCCTGAAATTTATCCAGCCGGAATTCGTCCACGTCCTGATCGATGGCAGGATCGTGAAGGAAGGCGGACCGGAGCTCGTGGATGAGATCGAGACCAATGGCTTCGATGTCTATCGCAGCGAGGTGTGACTATGGCAGAAGAGAAAGTCAGAAGCCAGGTCGAAGATATCAATCGCAGCATCTATGACGTCAAGGACAAGGTGGAATTTTCCTATAAAGCAGAGACCGGTCTCACGGAAGAGATCATCCGCGAGATCTCGGCTAAAAAGGAAGAACCGGAATGGATGCTCGAGAAACGGTTAAAGGCTCTTACGATTTACAATCAGCTGGACTTCCCACCGTGGGGACCGGATATTTCCGAGCTGGATATGCAGCACATCGATACCTATGTGCGTCCGAAGACGGACATGAAAGCGAGCTGGGAGGACCTCCCCGAGAATATCCGTGACACCTTTGACCGCCTCGGCATCCCGGAAGCGGAGAAGAAATCGCTCGCCGGTGTCGGCGCGCAGTACGACTCGGAAGTGGTCTATCACAATATCCAGAAAGAGCTGGAAGAGCAGGGCGTCATCTACGTCGACTTTGAGACGGCAGTGAAGAAATACCCGGAGCTCATCAAGCCGTACTTCGGGAAGCTGATCACACCGAATTATCATAAATTTGCGGCACTGCACTATGCCGTCTGGTCCGGCGGCTCCTTCGTCTATGTGCCGAAGGGCGTCCATGTGAAGATGCCGCTTCAGAGTTATTTCCGTCTGAATGCACCGGGCGCAGGACAGTTCGAGCATACGCTCATCATCGTCGAAGAGGGGGCAGACTGCCACTTCATCGAAGGCTGCTCGGCACCCCGTTACAATGTGGCCAATCTCCACGCCGGTGCTGTCGAGCTGTACGTGAAAAAAGGCGCGACGCTGCGCTACTCGACCATTGAAAACTGGTCGAAGAACATGTACAACTTGAACACGAAGAAGTCTCTCATCGATGAAGACGGACACATGATCTGGGTATCCGGCTCCTTCGGCTCTCATACCTCCTGCCTGTATCCGGATACGGTTCTCCGGGGCGACCGTGCGACCTGTGAATTCACCGGCATCACCTTTGCCGGAAAGGGACAGTATCTCGATACCGGATCGAAGGTCGAAGCCCTCGGGAAGGATACCTCCCTCACCGTGAATTCAAAATCGATCTCCAAGGGCGGCGGCACCGCCATCTACCGGGGCGTCGTCTACATCGGACCGAAAGCTGCGGGGACGAAGGGCTCTATCAGCTGCGAATCCCTGATGCTCGACAATGAGTCCCGCTCGGATACCATCCCGGATATCATCATCGAGAATGATGATATCGATCTCGGGCATGAAGCCAAGATCGGCCGTATTCCGGATGAAGATATTTACTACCTGATGAGCCGCGGCCTCTCAGAAGAAGACGCCAAAGCCATGCTGGTTCGCGGCTTTGCAGAGCCGATTTCCAAAGAACTGCCGCTGGAATATGCGGTAGAAATGAACCGCCTCATCGATCTTGAATTCGAAGGCGCGATTGGTTAAGGAGGGCATCATGGAAGAAATCAGAGTCAACCGTCTGCCGCTTCTCACCTATCGGTATCTGCATACGAATGATACGCCGCTTTCCTTTGAAACGCCGAAAGGGAAAGGCAGCTTCACCTTCTCCGACATGACCCATGTCAAAGAAGGCGGCGCGCTTCCCGAGGATTTCGATGGCGCATCGAAGGAGACGGTACTTGCTGCAGGAAAAGGCAGTCACTATACCATCACCATCCCCCAAGGGAAGGATGCTCGTCTCGTCATCGATGTCCATGCGGAAGATGGTGCGTCGGCAGCCTTTCTTTTCCGGCTCGAAAAGGGGGCGTCCCTTTCCCTCACATGGAAACTCACGGGCGGAGACAGGGAAGGGACCTGCGTCCTTGCTGCGTACTATGAGCTTGCAGAGGATGCAAGGCTCCACGTATCGCGCCTCGAAAGCGGACTCACCAAGACCGTCATCTATGACCAGCGTCACAGCGTACTCGCCGCTCGTGCCCGCGCCGACTTCTATGCGGCTGAGCTCGGCGGAGAGAAGATCATCGTTCACAGCTATGGAAAGCTCTCCGGCGATCATTCCGAGATGAATGAAAGAGCCATCTATGCCGGCCGCGGGAAGCAGCATCTCGACTTCTTCTACCACATCGATCATGTGGGAAAGAAGACGAAGGCAGAGATCGACCTCAAAGGCGCACTGGCGGATGAATCGAAGAAGATTTTCCGCGGTACGCTTGACTTCAAGCGTGGCTGCGCCGGATCCGTGGGCGACGAAGGCGACTTCGCCATCCAGCTCGATCCGAAGACGAAAAACATTTCCCTCCCGCTTCTTCTCTGTACCGAGGATGACGTACAGGGCAATCATGCATCCAGCGCAGGGCAACTTGACCAGAATACCATCTACTTCCTGATGAGCCGCGGCTTCACACTGGAAGTAGCCCGCCGCATCGTGGTCGAAGCCCTGATCCGTCCCATCATCGACGGTATGGATGAGACACTTCGGGAAGAAGTACTGAATGCGGTCAGAATGAAATTAGATAGAGAATAAAAGGTCGAACAGGTTCCATAGGTTCAAAAGGTTCAAGGGGTTCCCCATGTTAGGTAATGCTATTAAGTTAAGCGG
>DLZS01000097.1:26389-49188 GCA_003447275.1 Dialister sp. | reverse complement strand
TCGTTCGAAATGGCGTCTCACTGGATTTTCGCGTCGCTTCACTCCTAAAAATCCAGTTCGCTTGCACATGCCCTTCGGGCAGCTCCCCCGATGGGGAGCCAAGAACATTCTGTCGATTAACTTAATGGCATTACCCATGCGGGGAAGGCTTTTCGATTTTCCCCGAGCCGTCATCCTGAGCGGTCGATAACAGTCTATGTGACATAATCTTCGCCAGAAAAGTAGAGGACTGAGACGAAGGATCTCCTCGCAAAGCCGCTGCGGGTAATTTGTTCCCAGATTCTTCGGCTCATGCCCCGTGTGGTTTTCATACCGCTAGAACCCTATCCGGCTCGCTATGCTCGCCACCTTCCCCAAGCGGGGAAGGCTTTTTGATTTTTCCCCGATCAGTCTTTACCCTCGCGGATGGCTTGGGGCGTGGGGGAAAGGGAATTCTCGTTTCGCCGCCTTTTCCATGTATGTCGGACAGCGCTTTTTCAGTATCGTCAGAAGGCAAATAAAAAACCGTCCTGCCAATGATTGCAGGACGGTTTTTGTTCTGATTCTGTGATTGAATCAGCGTTTACTTAGCCGGCGTCAGCCAGATCGCCGGTCGCCACCGTGCGGATGCCCGACAGCGGACGCGACTGCAGCGCGGCGATCGCATTCGCCGCCGCATACAGCTCATCATTTGTCGCTGCACACTTGATGCGTGTGAAGTTCAGATTCTTCACCTTTGTTTCTCCCGTAGAAGCATCTTCCACGCGGATCTGCAGCTTGATATCGATAAGTTTATTCTGAATAGCCATAGTAGTATTCTCCTTATAAGAAATAAAAATGGGTGCAGAGATAGCGCAAGGGACGTGCTGTCCCTTGCCCATGAATGAAAGCTCTGCTCGAATGAGGAATGGGGAATGAAAGTGACGGTTTCACCGAGATCGATGGCGAGGTCGCAGCTGTTCTGGCATTCGTTATCTCACATATGACGTTTCTCGCCGCTCAGGATGACGAAACGGGGCGATGCCCGAAGGCGGTATACCAGTCACTCCGAATCCCTATTCCAGCACGGTAGCGCTGGTTTCTACGATCTTCGCACTTTTCAGCGAAGTGACGGGAGCGCCGGAGGAAGACTCCAGCACCGGGATGATGAGAGCCGCCTTCTCCTTCACCGTAGCCAAAGTGAGATCCTCCTTCGGAGAAGGGATGGAAAGGATCATAGAACGTCCGCCTTCGACGTTGAAAGTCAGTTCAAGCATTTTTGTATTGGTCGCCATAGTAGGTCTCCTTATCGTGTAAGTCCATGGCAGGCAGTGCCAGCCAAAGAGAGGAATATTCATGAAATGTTTCGGAAAGAATAGGATGGCCCTCTGCGATCGACGTCTCGAGTGAGAGAGCCTCCTCTGACAAGAAATGGCATAGCGCACCGCGGAGGAACGCTATATATAGGAAGAAGTCGCACAAAAAAACACCCGGAAAGACCGCCCGCCTTTACTGAAATGTAGGGGATACTCGGAATCGGTGCCGGCGGCGTCAAGTGTACCGAAGTACGAACGTCTTGGCTATCGTCGGGGCACGCCCTCCCATGCAGCAGGGAAGTGTGCGGTCAAATTGGATTTCTCCGGGGTTATGGGGTTGACATGGATTGGGCCTTGAGCAGGCTTCGAAAGAAAGGTCCACATCATCTTGGCCTGCTCGATGGCCTTGGATCCTTCTGCAGATCTATCCTCACCATCAGTCGGCTCTCCGTATGATTCCTTGCGCATTAGAATTCCGAAATCGGAGTCGCCGCCCGGCTTGGATTTGCAAACAGATGCATCCTCAGCTCATGACTTTATTCTACAATTTACTTTTCAAAAAATCAAGTCTTCAAAAAACAAAAACTCAATCTATGGTGTAAACTATACTTTGCAAATCATTCATATAGTGCTTTTGTATGAGACAGAGGCCTTGCATCTGACTCTGAAATATGATACAATAGCTCGCTTTTTTGCAAGGCCTTGTTTGATTTTAGGGGGGATGCGAATGGTACCCATTGTCAAGAACACATGAGATTATCGTTGCTCCCGTTTTTAAACAGCTATAAATCTCATACCCCGTCCAATAGACACTGGCACTTTGAGTACCCCTGTTATTGGACGTTTGACAGCTAAGATTTTAGTACTCCGTTAACAGTACTCCCGGGCTCTGCTTGTATAGAAGGGGGAAAACTCGTTAGGCGCGAGCTTCGCCGGCTCCCATTGGATCTTAGATCGTTGTAATAGTCCATGCAATCCATTGCAGCTCATTTTTTCACGGCCATTAGGACCATAAAAGGCAAAGTTTTAATATGAGCATTTACGGTAATTAAGCGTACAATTGAATTGATGGTATAACCATGATAAAATAAATGTAATCTATTATAGGCGTGCTTGGTATAAATTAAGACGATAAAAGAATTGTCTGTTTAGCTGCATATTGTAAGGGAACGCTGATTAGATCACAGAATCAGATCCTATAAGAATTTTTATTCTCAGCTTTGTCATAATCCTTCTCTAATGACCTCGCGATTCGCATTGGATTATTCCTTGCCGTGAAATAAAGATCCCCAAATTGGATCAGACATCGCTTTAATCTGCGTTTCCTTAAAGAAGTTTTTTCGTTTTATGATTTATGCTTAGCACGCTTTATTGCTGAGAGGAGTAATTGATATGTCAGGGAAAAAGTTAAGCATTGCCATTCTTGGTGCCCTTTTAATGACTACAACCGTATGTTCTCAGGGTGTAAGTGCGGCTGAAATCTACGAGCTGGATCCCGTGGTGGTAACCGCGCAGCGTGTAGAAACCCGTGATCTACAGACACCGGCATCTGTTGAAGTTATAGATCGAGAAGAAATCGAAAAGAGTGGTGCAGGCAGTGCATTTGAAGCCTTACGCAATACATTGGGCGTGTTTGCCAGCACGCAGATGCCAAATGGTGTCAGCATGGGAACGATGACGAGCAAGATCGACATTCGTGGTGTGGATAAAGGAACGCTGGTTTTGGTAGATGGAGTGCCAATGAACCAGGATGGGAAGTACAATCTGGAGGATATTGGTGCTGATGCCATCGATCATATTGAAGTAGTTCGTGGCGGCGGTTCTGTTCTGTATGGCTCGGAGGCAACCGGCGGCGTAATTAACATTATTACACGCTCCCATACGCAGAACAGTGTGAAAGTGTCTGCGGGCAATTATGACAAGCAGAGATATAGTCTGAATGTCGGAGCAGATAAGTTCAATGCGTCTGCTTACTACGAACACAGGGGCGAAATCAGCCACATGACAACGACCACAAAAGTGAAGGCGATGGGGAAAACGTCGGATCGCTGGTATGACTATAACAAAGGCGAAGATAAAGGAATCTTTTGGAACTATGCGATCAATGACCATTGGAAGTTTAGCCATAATTATGTAAATACGAAAAATACCGCTTCTCAGATGGATTCCAGCTATACGAAGAGCCCGTATCAGGAGAAAAAGTATGAAGACGATAACAATACATTCCTGCTGAATTTTGATGATCAGAATGGGTTCACTGCCTTTGCTTCCTATGGGATACAGGAAAGAAACTATGACCAGCTGACCTATGATAAGAAAACTGGAAACGTGAAGGAAAATATTCAGTATAGCTGGCGCAAGGGGCATAATACCAATCTGAACCTGCAGCAGGTATTCAAGACAGGCGCTGATGATACATTCCTGATCGGAGCCTCTTATAAACGGGAAGACATGGATGTGAAAAGCGCCGGGACGAAGAAAATGGGAGATAGACCGGCACAGCCCGCGAAATTTGGGACATACAACAGGGATGTGTATTCCATTTATGCTTCCTATGATTGGCATATGACACCGAAAGACCAGATGATTTTTAACGCCAGAGAAACCTTCGTGCGTCGTGCCACTGGTAGCAGCACAGAAGTAATCAGTGGTAAAACAACAGATACTGTCCAGACTAATCAGAATAAATTTACGCCTGAAATTCAATACCTGCATACGATCAATGACAAGAGCAGCTTCTATGCTAAGGCAGGAAAATCCTTCCGCTTACCCGAGCTCTCTAAGATTTTTGGCGGTGCTGCCATGTTACCAAACGTGGATCTGAAAGCAGAACATGGCACTCATTATGAAATGGGCTACAAGCTGAACCAGGGAAAAACCTCCTGGCGAGTAGCGCTCTATCACTACGATATCAAGGATGCGATCCAGAGTATCAAAGGCGTTTCCCCTCTTACCGGAGATATGCAGTACACCAATTCGGATAGCAAAAATACTGGGGTTGAAATTTCTGCTGATATTCATCACAATGATGCTTGGGATACATCTTGGGGGATCTCGTACAGCAATCCAACCGAAAGAAGTGTGGACGAAAACTTTAATGTAGGGGATTGGATTCATACCAATAACCGCCTGCAATTCACCTCTGCCATTCGCTATCATAAGGACAAGTGGAATGGTGCTTTAACGGCGAACTATCTGGGATATCGATACAATTCCAAGGATGATGGCAAGACCAGAGTAAAACCGGCACTTTACACAGATCTGGATATTTCCTATGCTCCAGGCGCACAGCACAAGGTTTTCCTGCATGTCAATAATCTCTTTGGTCGAGAAGATTACACTACGGTGACAGCGCCAAGTGATGATACGTTTGCTTATATTTCACAGGGCAGAAACTACATGCTCGGGTATGAATATAAATTCTAAAGTTTGGTAAAAAAGTCATGCAGGACTAGTGATAGTCTTGTATGCTTTTTTATTTGTACTAAAATGTCATGTATTTGTAGTATAATAATTAAGAATCATATAGCAAGTGCTTTAATGAAAGTCATTTCTAAAGAAGAGGTGACCTAAAATGAAAAAAATTATTATGTTGATAGCGGTTTTGCTTATGCCTTTTACTTTTTCCTATGCGGAAGAGGTCAGCATTCCTGCGATATGGAATAAACAAATGATTTCTGCTGAACTATATACGACGTATTCGGAAGATTTTTATCAGTACAATAATTGGAGATTTTCTTAATAGCTTTTTGTGATAATAAACAACCTAAGTGTTAATTTTAATGCTTACTATTATCACAGCCTGCAAACGATGAAGGAGAAGAAAACGAACATCTAACTTGGCCTAAGTTTAATATCAGCGGGAAAGTGGCTCCACTTGATAAAAAGATTATGCGTGAAGAAAGAAGAGGTGGCACCTATAATGTTTGCGTAGTCTCGAATCTACATCCCGTCTATAGAGATGTATTGTTTGGCATTCGCTTTAATTGCTAGCCAAAGTAATAATGTGGAATTACTAATCTTAGAGGCTCAGTGCTGAACCTGTTGGGCTAAAAGAGAAGGGAGATAAAAAGTTATGAGTAAAGTTAAAGCAATAGCTGCTGCACTTTTAATTAGTGTATGCGCGAGTACCGTATCCTTTGCAGAAGTAAATAATTTTCATGAAGAAGATACAAATTGGAAGATAGACTATCCAGTTGTAACGGTAGGAGCGAATGAAAGCGCCCAAGATGCTATTAACAGTGACATCATGAACTATGTTGGACAGCTTAGAAGTGACTTTGAAAATGTGAAGTACTATATTTGCAGTGGGAACTACACAGTACATTATGAGGATGATGATGTTTTGTCACTCTCCTTGCACTTCCTCCGGCTTCCATATGGGGCAAATGGAAATCATGTCACCAGCTATGATTTAGTCTACGATAAAACTACAGGGGAACGTATACCGCTTGAAAATTATGTTCGGATCACATTAACTGACCTGAAGCAATATTTACGGGGACACAGTTATAGTGATGGTGGAAAAATATTAAGGGGCATCAATGGTGACTATGTTAAATCGGTTCCGATTAATTATTTCTTGGAAGGAAACGGTGTAGTTTGCCTAGTTTTTCAACCATATCAATTGGCCGCGGGTTGCTTTGGCAACTGCTATGTAAGACTTGAACCTCCGTATATTGAATACCTGAATCGAAAAAATCAATGGTAAAAGTCGGAGCATCCTTTTAGAGAAATACTGTTAGTCGTTTTATGTATCATACTTTCGTAAATCACTATAACTCAGGTCATGAAATACGACGGCTGATGTCGTCATCCCGCTTTCCTAAAGGAAGGCGGGATTTTTTGCGCATGGGTGCTTTCCACGTTTTTTCTTTGTTCGGAACATGCTACAATAGGTAAAATAGAAAGGGGGCGGCATTATGAAGAAGGCACTCAAAGAGCTTCGGACGGGGAAGCGTTGGTCACGATATTTTCTCATGATCTTCGGAATGCTGCTCGCTCTTTTCTGTCTGCTGCTTCTGGTAGCGAAAATCATGAGCTATGGAGCGGCAGAGCTTTTCAACTATGCGGCTTCTCGGCAGGAGATGCTTCGGGGGACGATCACGGTGGAGTCGATCACCGCGAATATCCATGGCGGTGTCACTTTCGAGAAGCTCGCGTGGGATGATCCGGCGGGGAATCCGATCCTGCGTGTGCCTTCTGGGTCTTTCAAGGTGGATCCCTGGGATGTGCTCAGGATGCGCTTCGTCTCTACGACCATCCGGGAGATCACGCTGGAGAGCCCGGCCTTTGCGGTGTATTTCGATGAGGAGATGAATGTGGACTTCATCAATCGCCGGCAGGGGGAGATCGAGCAGGAAAAGGCGCGGGATGAGAAGGAAAAGCTGGAGGATCGGATCTCGAATTTCAATCGTGAGGGAAAGCCGCTGGATGTCACGATCACGGTGCATAATGGCCGAATGGCGGCTTTCTATCGGCAGCGTCGCTATCTTGTCTCGCGCGTAACGCTGAATGGGCATATCGACACGCGCGGCGTGAGTGATCTCCACATCAAGACGGGGGAATTCGGCGGGACGATGGTGGGGAATGGCATCGAGGCGGACTGCGAGATTGATTTCAAAGAAAAGAATCTCCCCTCGATCGTCTCTGTCACGGCGAAGGGGGTGATCCCTTCCTCCATGGGGCTGGGGGATGATATCCATGACAAGATGACTTTGACTGCTTCCGGACGCGGGCCTCTGTCTCATCTCATCTGTGATGGGACGGTCACCATGCCGGAGCTTCATGTGCCGGCGCTGGATTTCTATGATGTGAAGGGGGATATCCACTACGATGACGGGGCGATGACGTTCTCGGACGTGAAGGCGCGAGTCTACGGCGGCATAGTGACGGCGCGCGGGGACTATAATGTCGATAGCCACGTGTATAATATCTATCTCCACGGGGAGGGACTGGATAGCCGTATCCCGACCAAGGAGCCGAGGTTCTACTGTCTGGTCACGCTGGATGGGGAGATTCACTGTGATGGGAATATGAAGGATCTCGTAGCTTTCGGTAGTTTCTCTTCCGGTGGCGGTTTCTACAGTCTTATCCCATTCCGCGGCATCACTGGTACGTTTCATAACCGCTATCGGGCGCTGGATTTCTATGATGTCACGATCGATACGGATTTCGGCCTCATTCATACGGATGCCTTCCATATCATTGATGGGAAGCTCCACTTGGGGAAGATAGAGCTGGTGGATAAGGAGAGCGGGGAGTCGATGAGTATCACGGATGCGCGAAATCAGAAAGGCCCAGGAAGGGTCATCAGCCAGATCCAGGAGGATATCAAGGAAATCAAGGAACGAGTGAGTGGGCTCACGACATAGAGATATTTCCCGAACGGTAGTTCTTTTGTCCTCACTGTTTGCCCAAAAGAAAACATGTTTGCTGTTTTCGCTTTTTGCACTATTGGTACGACCGCTCGCGAAAAAAATATCATGTGAAGGAAATCTATCTCTTCGGCTCCTATGCAAGAGGCGAGGCAGATGCCCAAAGCGATCTGGATTTTCTTATTTTTGGCGGAGATGGATTTCGTCTCACTGAGATCTTCATCAGTCTTATGCGGCATCGCATCATCTGATCGTTCCTTCCTCCTTCATCAGGGATCTCCCTTGACCAGCTTGAAGAAGGATGGAGAGCTGGAGGAAGCGCGTATTTTGAAAGCACTGGAACTTTCGTATAAAGAAGTCTATGATCTGGAGAAAATGCTATAAAAACGGATAAGCGGGGCAATTTGCCTATGTTTTCCAGGAAATGGTTACTTTCGATAATTCAATGTTATCTATTCTAAAAGTAAATAATCCCCTGCTCCCAAGGGATGGGCATTCCGCATGGGGCTCTCTATATGAAAAAACACCTAAAAAACGCTGCGTGGCAATGTTCCACGCAGCGTTTTTCGTAGTCAGGGAAAGATGGGGGTCTATTCCATCACCTTCTGTTTATTTCATCAGCTCTGCCATTTTTTCGATGATGATATGTCCCAGCTCGTCCTTGCTCATCTTCGGATACTGTTCCATATGTCCGTCCTTGTACAGGAGCGATGCGATGTTTGTCGTGCCGTTGAAGCCGGCGCCCGGCATGGCGACGTCATTGGCGACAAGCATATCCAGGTTCTTTCTTTTGAGTTTCGATTTACCGTGTTCGATGACGTCCTGGGTCTCTGCGGCGAAGCCTACGAGGAACTGTCCCCTCTTCTTCTGGCCGAGTCCATAGAGGATATCCGGATTCTGTGTAAGGTCGATGTGCAGGGAGTCGAAGTCTTCCTTCTTGATCTTCTGGTCGGCCTGCACGGTCGGGCGGTAGTCTGAGACGGCTGCTGCCATGATCGCAGCATCACAGCTGTCGTATTCCGCATTCATGGCTTTTTCAAGCTCGCGGGCATCCTGGACGTAGACCATTTTAACGCCATAGGGCGTGGGAAGTGCCGTGGTACAGGAAACGAGTGTCACGTCTGCTCCTTCCATCCATGCGGCTTTGGCGATGGCATAGCCTTGTCGGCCGCTGGAGCGGTTGCTGATATAGCGGACTGGATCGATCTTTTCCTGGGTGCCGCCGGCGGAGACGATGACTTTCTTCCCTTTCAGGAGTTCGCGGCCATAGATGCATTTTTCCGCGCAGTCCATGATGGTCGTAAGCGCCGGGAAACGTCCTTTGCCGGAGGTGTTGCAGGCGAGATGACCGCTTTCCGGTTCGACAAATTCATAGCCGAAGGATCTCAGCTTTTCCATATTCGCCTGCACGATGGGGTTTTCGTACATGTTTGTATTCATGGACGGTACGAAGAGGACTTTCGCCTTCGTCGCCATGATGGTGGTCGAGAGCATATCGTCAGCGATGCCGTTTGCGACTTTGCCGATGATGTCAGCGGTCGCAGGTGCTACGACGAAAAGGTCGGCGAGCTTGGCAAGGGCGATGTGTTCGACATCCCATTTGCTGATATTCGCAAACATATCGACAGTGACATCATTGCCAGACAGTTCGCCGAAGGTGATCGGTGTCACGAGCTTGGCGGCGTTTGCCGTCATGATGCAGTGGACATCAGCCCCTTTCTGGCGGAGCTGGCTCACGAGACCGGCTGCTTTGAAAGCGGCGATCCCGCCGCTGATTCCTACGACAATGTGCTTATTTTCAAACATCATGCATGAGTTCCTTTACTAAAAAATGGATGGAAGGTTCAGGGTTCAACGGGTTCAGGTGGCGGCTTCGCCGCAAATACATAGGGGGCGATGCCCGAAAGTCGTTTGTAAGTCACCAGTCACTAGTCACCCTGAACGTACAAAAAGTCAGGCAGCCTTTCTTGAACTGCCTGACCTTATTTTTATTTGCTGAAGGAGTAGGTGATCTTGCCTTCATAGATCTCTTCGAGAGCGATGGTCGCTGGTTTCTTGCCTTCTGCGTGAGCGATGAGCGGGGTCTGTCCGTCCGTCAGTTCACGGGCGCGAAGAGCGGCGAGGGTCACGAGGGTGTACTTAGAGTCCACCTTTTTGACAAGGCTGTCGATAGAAGGATAACACATCATTTTAAGGGTACCTCCTTATTGATATACTGTTTGAAAATGGTCTCGATCTGTCCTTCGTTGCGGGACAGCTTGCAGCGTTCGGCTTCTAGGATGGAGCTGGTCTTTCTCACTGCATCTTCGAGTTTGTCATTGACAATGATATAGTCATACTGGTGTGCCATAGCGAGCTCACTGGTGATCTGTGCGAGGCGCTTTTGGATGGTCTCTTCAGAGTCTGTACCGCGTCCGTAGAGACGATCGGACAGGATCTCCAAAGACGGTGGAACGATGTAGATGAACACGCCTTTCGGATAGCGTTTCTTGACCTGCATGGCGCCCTGAATGTCGATCTCCAGCAGTACGGATTTCCCGTCACTGATCATGTCGAGAGCGCGCTTTTTCGGCGTGCCGTAGTAGTGGTCATAGACCTTGGCATATTCGAGGAAGGCATCTTCTTCGATGAGCTTCTCGAACTGTTCATTGGTGCGGAAGAAATAGCTCTCCCCCTCCACTTCCCCTTTTCGAGGGTCTCTTGTCGTCATCGAGACGGAATACTGGAGATCCGGAAATTTCTCGCGGATGGCATTGCAGATGGTCCCCTTCCCCGCACCGCTCGGGCCGGAGACGACCAGAAGAATGCCTTCATCTTTTTTCGCTGTCTGTGCCATCAGTTTTCATCCATTCCTTCAGAAGTGATCACATCTTTATTCATCAGTCTGTGAGAAATCGTTTCCGGCTGTACGGCGGAAAGAATGATCTGCCCGCTGTCCATGATGAGGACGGCTCTCGTCTTTCTGCCGTAGGTGGCATCGATGAGATCCCCTTTGTCACGGGAGTCCTGGATCATACGTTTCACAGGTGCAGACTCCGGGCTGATGATCGCCATCACGCGCGCTGCAGCTGCCATATTGCCAAAACCGATATTAATCAAAGAAAAACCCACTTTTATGTCTCTCCTTACTCTATATTGACTAGACTTGCGTCTCTTTGTCTGTAAGGTTAATTATATCACAAAATGACGGCCGCTTCACGGATTTCTTATGAAATAGCGGGCCGCAGGCTTTTGATCAAAGGCTTTCCTTTTCCTACGAGGATATTTCTTTCATTTTTCAGGAAAAGTTTGCGTCCTCCAGCAACTCCTTGACCGGCCTTTCTCGCTCTCAGTGGATTTCCAGACGCTGCATAAATAGCAAACAAATAGCGAACAAGCTTTCTTTTGAGGATCATTGATGCTTAAAAGAAAGCTTGTTCGCTGATGTTTCCGCGGAAACATTTTGAGGATGGCACGAAGAGTGACCCGACGGTCAAGACCTTTGGTTATACCCAAAGCTTTCCTCAATTTCCGATTTGTACTTACTTCTTAAACAGCTCAGAATGTGAACCAAGCCGATAAAGCATCAAAACAAGCACATCTCCACGAATCTCATAAATAAGTAGCCAGTCCGGTTCAATGTGACATTCACGAGTACCTTTGTAGTTTCCTGTGAGATCATGATCCCTGTATTTCGCATCCAGCGTACCGCCATCCGCCAAAATATCGATGATCTCAAACAATGTATCCAGATTTTTGTTTTGCTTCTTTGCAAGCTTCAAATCTTTCTTAAACTGATTGGTAAACTGCACATCATATTTCATACTTCAAGTGCCGTCTTCAGAGCATCCATGCTGGAATATCTCGGAGCAGAAGGATCCTTCATCATTTTTCTGCCTTCCTCAATGGCAGCGGCTGTCGTATCATTCGGTACTTCCAATTTTAATTCAAAAGGAATACCATGCTCACGGATAGCGGTTCTCAGGAACATATTTACAGCAGTTGTCATATTCAGACCAAGCTCGTTGAAAATTTCTTCTGCCTGATCTTTGATGGCTCTATCTGTTCTGATATTCAAATTTGTTGTTGCCATATAGAACACCTCCATTCAAGTACAGTATATGCAGAAATTCGGTTAATGTCAATACATTGTCATTATGTAATCTGTGAATTGTCTATTAAAATACATCGAAATACCTCTGCGTAGTGATCTGCGCATAGCTTTTATATTCATTATTTCCGCTTTCTGCGTACATATTATTCACCAGCCCAAGCGTAAGAAGATTCAGATTCCGGATGGAGATGCCGAGCTGTACGCAGCGAAGCAGAAACAAGGGGGCGGTCATCAGGCGGTCAGTTGCGTGAAGTTTTTTAGACTCCACAGTCGTCTGGACATTCAGCCACCACAGCTCGATAATCTTCGGAAGCATCTGGTCAATGGAAAAGGTGCTGAACTCATCCATCCACTCCTCAGGACTATCTGGGATGGAAGAATCTGCGTGCTTCGCCATGATGTAGGCGATGTTTTCGAACATCTCAAGAGAGAACATATCGAGGTGCGAGGAATCCTCATCCCCGTTTCCCACGGCTCTTCCAAGAGCATCGAGGTCCTTATGGATTTCAAGACGCTCGATAAACAGCAAACAAATAGCAAACAAGTTTTCTTTTGAGGACCATTGATGCTTAAAAGAAAACTTGTTCGCAGATATTTCGTCGGAAACGTTTTGAGGATGGGCACGAAGAGTGACCCGCCGGTCAAGACCATTGGCTATACCCAAAGCCTTCCTCAAACGGCGGTGCGACTAAGGGATTTGAAAAAAACAGCTTTTTAATCGAACGCCTTCATACAGAGGGAAACAGAATGACCACACCAGAGAGCTGTAATTCAAACTACTTTCCCTTGCAGACGTGAGATCATGTGCATTGGTAAAAGACAAGCTCCAATAATTACGTCATTCCACATGATGCGCTCTCTTTCTATATGGTGCCTTTATACTCCTAGCCGATGGCGGATGTCATTCAACCATTCGCCCTTATACTTGAAGAACTTAGGACCGGCGATAGAGTACTTTTTCCCGGACAGTAGCTTTGCCAGCGCGGTCAAGGACATGACTTCACCGTTGTACCTTACGTTGCGATCATCGACTACTTCAGCGGTAATGTCAGGGTTTTCACAGTATTCGATCAGCTCACCGACTGGGATCTGGCACTTGCTAAATGAAAAATTGGATGCTCGTTCAGTACTTTCGGTATCGATTTCCTGGGCGGTTTCCTCCGCAGCCTTGTCCTCCGCCGATACAGTGGCCAGATGCAGTTTGTCAGTGCAGCCGTGGATTTCTGCTATGGCCTCAAGGATAGAGTAAGCATCTTCGGGGCTCATAGCGTAGAATTCACGCACACGCTGTTTACCGTTGAAGCTCTCCACAGAGCGCAGGTTAGGATTCAGCTTGTCAATGATCGAATGGATCTTTAGGTCAGACAGCCGGGAGCTTACCTCATAAGTGGCATAGACGCGAAATGCAAACGGAATACACTCGCTTCTGTTTAACTGTTGCAGGCGTCGATTGATATCGTTTGCATACCCGATTTTTACATACTCAGGAAATGATGGATTCGTTAAAATGTAGATTACGCCTTGCTTTTCATTCATTTCGGCACTCCTTTACTACATCTTTGATTTAGTATACCTCATTATAACGCTATTCTCAGTTATATGTAAAAACATATTGTAAAAGGCGTAAGTGTCAAGTTTTTCTCGATAAAATATTTGACCTTCGATTCAATGGAGAATCCCCTTTGCCCATCTTGATGTAGGCCAAAGGTGCACCTTCCGCACCCGTCAAAGAAGTAAAAGCGAAAATCAGCAGAATAATGGGGAAACATAGCCCTACGCCTGACAGGGCGATCTTCCTGATCCCCTCGATGTGCCCAATATAAATACGGTCCACAATGTTATACAGCATTTTGACAAGCTGTGCAATGACCGTTGGGACAGCAAGGCGAACCATCAAAGCGGATACTTTACCACTTATTATCGTATTTATAGAATCATTATCAGTGTACCGATCACAATCAGAAGAAGTCCGGTTGTTGATTTCTTTGTCAGTTTCTCCTTGAACACAAAGAAAGAGAACGCAATCGTCACAAGAATGCTGAGTTTGTCTATTGGCACAACAACACTTGCAGGTCCATCCTGCAATGCTTTGTAATAGCAGAGCCATGATGCGCCTGTGGCAAGTCCCGACAGGGAAATAAACCCAAGCTCTTTTTTCTCCATATGATGTATTTCGTTCTGTTTGCCTGTTACAAAAACCATGATCCAAGCCATAACAAGCACAACACCGGTTCGTAGGGCTGTTCCGAGGTTGGACTCCACACCCGAAATACCTATCTTACCAAGGATTGCGGTCAGGCTTGCAAATACGGCAGAGCCGACAGCATACAAAAACCAGCTCTTGCTCTTTTTGTCGGTCTGAACAACATCCTTTTTCTCAATCATAAGAGAAGTACCTATGGCGATAAGCGTGATGCCTGCTGCGCCAAGCCATGTAAATTCGGAGAAAAAGATGGCCGCCAAAATGAATGTCAGAACGGTGCTTGACTTATCAATCGGCACGACTTTATTGATATCACCAAGCTGCAAGGCTTTGAAATAGCAAAGCCACGATGCGCCTGTGGCTAGCCCCGACAGTACAAGAAATACAAGCGTTTTTGCTTCTATGACTGTCATTGCTGACTGCGATCCCACAACAAGTACCATGATCCACGAAAACAACAGCACAATGATCGTGCGAATGGCTGTTGCCACATTGGAATCTGTTTTCTTAATGCCGCACTTTGCAAGAATAGATGTGACTCCGGCAAAAAACGCGGATAGAAATGCAAATAGGATCCACATAGCAAGCTCCTTCCAATTCTCTAAAATTCATCGTTTAGCCTCGTTATTTTACCCAATAAGATATGGTATCACAAAGAACACTCGGTTTCAAAAAGAAAAACGGCATAGCCGGATTTCTCCGAAACTATGCCGTATTTTTCAAAGGATAAAAATCCCCTGCTTGCCCTCTTGAAAGAGAAAGGCTTTTTATCATAGGCTGTGAAGCAGAAAAAAGTGACAGGCGCATACAAGGGGCGCGCCTATCCTTCTTTATCCTTATTTCTTGCTGAAAGCATAGAGCTTTTCTGTCACGCGGTCGACTTCGGCATAGAGTTTTTCTGTGTCGATGGTCGTCATCTCCTTGTGACGCATGACGGTCTTGCCATTGATGATGACGGTGTCGACGTCCATGGAGTTTCCGGCATAGACGGCAAGGGAGATGCTGTCGAAGCGCGGGTGCCAGTGATAGCCGCTTCTGTCCACGAGGATGATATCGGCGAGTGCGCCCTTTTCCAGCTTGCCGAGGTCATCATAGCCGAGGCATTTGGCGCCATCGACGGTCGCCATTTCCATGGCTTCGGTCGCAGTGATGGCGAAGGGATCGTAGGTATTCGCTTTATGGATGAGGGAGGCGAGGCGCATTTCTGCGAACATGTCGAGCTTATTATTGGAGGACGCGCCATCGGTACCAAGGCCGACGGTGACGCCGGCTTTTCTCATCTTGACGACGGGTGCGATGCCGGAGGCGAGCTTCAGGTTGCTGCCCGGATTATGTGCGACGCGGACGTGCTTTTCTTGCATGATGGCGATGTCTTCGTCGGTCACATGGACGCAGTGGGCTGCGAGTGTCGGCAGCTCGAAGAGACCGAGGTCATTCATGAGGGCGATCGGTGTCTTGCCGTATTCCTTGAGGCAGTTTTCTACCTCCCCTTTTGTTTCGGAGAGATGGATGTGGATCGGGATGCCGCGCTTCATCGCTTCGTCGCGCACCTGCCGAATGTAGTCCGGCGGGCAGGTGTAGGGAGCGTGCGGTCCGAGCATGACATGGAAGCGTCCGTCTCCGGCGCCTTCCCATTTCTCGAAGAGCTCGATATTCTCCTGAAGGCCGCTTTGTGCATTCGGGCTGATGCCTGCGAGGCCGCGTGCCAGATTTCCGCGGATACCGGCTTTGTCAGCGGCCTTCGCGCAGGAGTCCATGAACATGTACATGTCGCAGAAGGCGGTGGTGCCGCCGCGGATCATTTCTGCGAAAGCAAGCATGCTTCCCCAGTAGACGATGTCGTCGTCGAGGTGGTCTTCAGCCGGCCAGATCTTGTTCTGCAGCCAGTCCATCAGTTCCATATCGTCGGCGTAGGAGCGGAACAGTGTCATCGCAACGTGGGTGTGGGTATTCACAAGCCCGGGCATGGCCAGCATGCCTTTCCCATCGATGACTTCCGCATAGTCTTCGTCTTTTGGGTTTTCCGGGAAATCTTTGATATATTTCCCGTCTAAAGAAATATTCTGGTTTTCGGTGACTTTGCCGTTCCGGTAAAGTCCGATGTTTTTGATCAGTGTGGTCATATCGATGCTCCTTGCTTAGTCGAGTCCCAGGTACTTTTTCTGTGCTTCTGTCAGGGTATCGATCTGGTATCCCATGGCAGCGAGCTTGATGGAGGCGATCTTGGTATCCAGTTCATGCGGAAGGGTGTAGACGGCCGGCTTCATGTCCTTGCCGTGCTGGAGGAGGTAGCGGGCTGCGAGGGTCTGCATCGCGAAGGAGAGGTCCATGATCTCTGCTGGATGGCCATCCCCTGCTGCAAGGTTCACGAGGCGGCCTTCAGCCATGAGGAAGACGGTCTTGCCGTTTGGCAGGACATAGCCTTCGATGTTCTTGCGGGCTTCGTAGTGAGAAACGGCGATGCGTTCCAGATCCTTGCGGCTGACTTCGCAGTCGAAGTGGCCAGCATTCGCACAGATGGCGCCGTCCTTCATCGCGAGGAAATGCGGCTCGGTGATGATGTCGATGTCGCCGGTGACGGTGAGGAAAATGTCACCGTGCTTAGCAGCTTCTGCCATCGGCATGACTTCGAATCCATCCATCACGGCTTCGATGGCTTTGATGGGATCGACTTCTGTCACGATGACATGGGCGCCGAGGCCTTTCGCACGCATCGCACAGCCTTTGCCGCACCAGCCATAGCCGGCGATGACAGCGGTCTTGCCGGTGACGGTGAGATTCGTGCTGCGGATGATGCCGTCCCAGGCGGACTGGCCGGTGCCGTAGCGGTTATCAAAAAGGTACTTGCAGTAGGAATCATTGACTGCGATCATCGGGAATTCCAGCTTGTTTTCCTTTTCAAGGATCTTCAGGCGATATACGCCCGTGGTAGTCTCTTCAGAGCCGCCGATGAGGTTCTTCTGGCACTCTTTTCTGGTGGTATGGAGCAGGTGTACGAGGTCGCCGCCGTCGTCGATGATGATGTCGGGCATGTGGTCGAGAGCCTTGTTCAGGAACATGAAATATTCCTCTTCGGTGCAGGCATGCCATGCATAGACGGTGATGCCGCTCTTGACGAGGCCGGCTGCGATCGGATCCTGCGTAGAGAGCGGATTGCTGCCGGTGCAGATGACATTCGCACCCGCTGCTTTCAGCGTGAGCGCAAGGTAGGCGGTCTTCGCTTCGAGATGGATGGACATGACGATGGTCTTGCCTTTGAAGATCTGCTCTTTGACGAATTCTTCACGCAGTGTATTCAGTGCGGGCATGAATTTTTCGACCCAGGAAATACGCTGCAGGCCTTCGTCGGCCAGGGAAATATCACGAATCATTGATTCAGACATGAGAGGCTCCTTTCAAATAGGAAATGAGGAATGAGGAATGGTGGTGACGGTTTTGTCGCACATATAGAGGGGATGACGGGTGGCCGCGGATAGCCCTTCTTACCGGCTTTTGGCGGCCAGCTCTTTCTTATATTTTTCTATCGCCGCTTCATACGGCGCTTTCAGCACGCCCTTTTCCGTGATGATACCGGCGATGAGAGAGGACGGCGTGACATCGAAGGCGGGATTATAGACAGGGACGTCTTTAGGCGCACTGTAGACACCGGCAAATTTCCGCACTTCGTCCGGATCTCTTTCTTCAATGACGATCTCCTTGCCGGAGGCGATGGAGAAGTCAAATGTCGAAAACGGGGCAGCGATGTAGAATGGGATATGGTGGTAGGCTGCCATGACGGCAAGGCCGTAGGTGCCGATCTTATTGGCGGTATCGCCATTCGCCGCGATGCGGTCTGCACCGACGATGATGGCGTCTATTTTCTTGTCGCGAATGACGGAAGCGGACATCGTATCGGAAATGAGGCAGCACGGGATATGCCCTTCCATGAGCTCAGTCGCGGTGAGGCGGCTCCCCTGCAGGAGCGGACGTGTCTCATCCGCATATACGCACTCGATCGCCCCACGCTCATGAAGTACGGAGAGGACGCCGAAGGCCGTGCCGATGCCTGCCGTCGCCAGTGCTCCCGTATTGCAGTGGGTCAGGATGCGAAGACCCTTTCTTCCTTGGAAAAGATCTGCGCCATTTTCACCGATGGACCGGCAGGTGTGAATATCTTCCGCTTCGATCTCCTTGGCGCGCGAAAGGAGGGCATCTCCCGCTTCTTTGGCAGGATATCGATCGAAGACCTTCTCCATCTCGGAAACAGCCCAGGACAGATTCACGGCAGTCGGACGCGCCGCACTGATCTCTTGGCAGGCGTGGTGAAAAGCAGCCGATATATCAGAGGACAAAAGGCACTCTCTATAGGCGAGGAGGACGGCATAGGCAGCCGCGACACCAATCGCAGGAGCTCCGCGCACTGCAAGGATGCGGATGGCATCGGCTACCTCACGGTAGTCCCTGCAACTTAGATAGGTGATCTCTGTAGGGAGCTTCGTCTGGTCAAGAAGGCGGAGGCTCTCACCTTCCCAGGCAAGCGATCGCAGCGCGCTCATACGTGAAATCCTCCGAAGGCTTCTGCGGCGTGGCGGCAGTGGCAGTCCTTCTCTACATCATACGTCTCGAAGACGTCGGTCACGATGCGGTACATGTTGCGGCTGTTTTCTGCCATGCAGTCGAGGACTTCCTGATGGCTCAGCTCCTCTTTTGTGATGCCGGCGGCGAAATTCGTGACCATGGAAATGCTTGCATAGCAGATCTCCGCTTCACGGGCGAGCTGGCACTCCGGTACATTCGTCATGCCGACTACGTCAGCACCCCACATGCGGTATGCCTTGATCTCTGCCGGGGTCTCGAAACGCGGCCCTTCTGTGCAGATGTAGGTCCCCTGTGGGTGTAGAGTGATGCCTTCCTTTCTTCCGGCGGCAAGGATCGCTTCCCGGAGCGATGCACAGTACGGATGGCTCATGTCGAGATGGGCAACGCCATAACGCTCGCCATCATAGAAGGTCCCTTCGCGGGCTTTCGTCATATCGATGAACTGGTCGAGAAGCACCAGCTCACCCGGCTTGTAGTCCGGATTCAGTGAGCCGACGGCCGTCGTGCTGATGACGGCTGCGACGTCAAGCATCTTCAGGGCAAACATATTGGCACGGTAATTGATCTTGTGCGGGGGGATCGTGTGATGCGCCCCATGACGGGAGAGATGGATGATCTCCCTGCCTTCAAAGAAACCGGCTTCATACTTCGCTTCGCCATAGGGCGTCTCGATGATATGCTCGGTCACGTCCTTCAGCAGGACAGAATTTTCCGCCCCGGTGCCTCCGATGAAAGCGATTTTTTTCATTGTACATGATCTCCTTCCATGAACCATTTAGAAAGTGTATCTCGAGCGATCGTATATTTCTTATCACAATACGGGCAGACGATCTCGATGGAGGGATCGGCGAGCAGGCTCTGCTTCTCTGCCTCCGGGAGAGACTTCAGTGTCCCTTTGATGCGTTCCTCCGAGCAGGTGCAGCGGAAGGTCAAAGGGCCGTCTTTGAGCAGTTCGAACTGGCCTTCGACCAAAAGTTTTTCCAGAGAGCCTTCTTCCTTGGCATCCTTCGTTAGGTCCCAATGATCCAGCTCACGGAAAAGCTCTGCGAATCTTCCCATATTTCCTTTTGGCAGGAGCTGCGCCATGAAGCCCGCCGAGCGCAGGATATCACCCTTTTCGGTCATGGAGATATCCAGCTTCACGGCCGACAGCGTCTGCTCAGATGTATTCATATACTCTGTGAGGCACGCCGAAATGTCTCCGTGAGACAGGTTCACCGTGCTCGTATATGGGAGCTTCAGGAGCGAGTAGCGCGTCACGAAGAGCTGTCCCTTCGCTGCTGCCAGCTGAGCCTCATGCACATCGTCACAAGGCACGCCTTCTCCGGCTTCCGGATGGTCCAGGAAACCGCGGACAAAGCGCCCGTCATAGGCATCGACGTGGATCGCGCCCAAAGGGCTTCCTGTCATCCAGCGGATGGAGATACCTTCATGATTTTTGAAATCATTGATGAGGATCGCCGCTCCTGTCATCGCCTTCGCGAGGATCCTCGCAGACGCCGGGGGCAGATGATGGATCGCTTCCGCTTCGAGGGATACATTCGATGTATCGGCGACAGTCAGACGGATGCCGTCCGCACTCAGATAATGCTGAATCGTATTCGTATTCATAGTCAAAACCTCTGGTACACATGAAATTTTCGCCGGAGAGAATGGCTCTTCCAGCAGCATAAATCGGATATATTATAGCATAATAGAACGGGGAATGGTGAGGTTTATGGGGACGGCGCCCTGTTTTTCCCTCCCCTGTCAAATGCGATCAGCCGCCTTTCTGCTGTCTTTGCATAAACGCTGAAATCCCATGTATTCTCTGCATTTTCTCATGTTTTTGGTTGACTGAACTATGAATTTATGGTATTGTTGAATCATGCTCAATACGAGCAGTGTAAGTCATTTTTTTAGGAGGAATTTCCATGAAAGGTACAGTTAAGTGGTTCAGTGCAGAAAAAGGCTACGGCTTTATTGAAAGAGAAGAAGGCGGCGACGTTTTCGTTCATTTCTCTGCTATTCAGGCTGATGGCTTCAAAACACTGAATGAAGGCCAGAAGGTCGATTTCGAAATTATTGATGGTGCAAGAGGACCTCAGGCTGCTAACGTTAAAGTTGAAGGCTGATCACTGAACTGACTGCTATATAGCGTAAGTTTGTAACCAAAGATAAAAAGAGAGCCGTGAATCATTGGATTCGCGGCTCTCTTTTTTATGCTTGCTTTCCGGAGATATTCTCTCTCATCTCGGTATCGGCTGCAATATTTTTCATTTGATAGTAATCCATGACACCCAGATTTCCCTTCTGGAGAGCTTCTGCCATAGCCTTTGGCACTTCGGCCTGGGCTTCGACGACCTTCGCCTGCATTTCCTGGGTATAGGCGCGCATTTCCTGCTCCTTGGCGACGGCCATGGCACGGCGTTCTTCGGCTCTTGCCTGTGCGATCTGCTTATCTGCTTCTGCCTGATCGGTCTGGAGCTGGGCGCCGATATTTCTGCCTACATCGACATCGGCGATATCGATGGAGAGGATCTCAAAAGCTGTCCCTGAGTCGAGACCTTTGCCGAGGACCGTACGGGAAATGTGATCCGGATTCTCCAGTACGTCGGTGTGCTTTTCGGAGGAGCCGACGGTCGTGACGATGCCTTCACCGACACGGGCGATGATGGTCGCTTCCCCTGCCCCGCCGACGAGGCGATCGATATTCGCACGGACGGTGACACGGGCGCGGACCTTGAGCTCGATGCCGTTTTTCGCGACCGCAGAGATGGTCGGGGTCTCGATGACCTTCGGATTGACGCTCATCTGGACGGCTTCGAGGACATTGCGTCCTGCAAGGTCGATGGCGGCTGCCTGCTCGAAGGAGAGATCGATCTGTGCGCGATGCGCGGCGATCAGGGCATCGACGACATTATCCACATTGCCGCCCGCCAGGTAGTGCGCTTCGAGCTGGTTCACGCTGAGGAGAAGTCCCGCCTTCGTGCCTTTGATGAGCGGCAGCACGATCATCTGCGGAGAGACGCGGCGGATCCGCATCCCCACCAGATTGAAGAGGGAGATATTCACATCCGCGGCGAGTGCGGAGATCCAGAGTCCGATCGGCACGAAGTGCAGCAGGACGGACAGAGCTGCGATGGCGATGAAAAAGATGATCACCGGAAAGAGTAAAAGTTCCATACATGCCTCCTTTTTATAATCAGGAATCAATGAGAGTCCGCTTGGCAGGACTCTCAGCTTACGGCTTCGGAAGGGGTATGCCGGAGCCATGGGTCAAAGGGGCAGAGGATCTGCCTCTGCGATAGGATCAGCGCTGGCAATCCTATCGCACCTATCTAGCGGGCATCCGCTTTTTTCACGACAAGATAGCTTCCTTCTGCCTTGATGACGATGACCTTCTTTCCCTTCTCTATGAAGTCACCGCGAGAAACGGCGTCCAGGATATGGCCTTCGATATCCACTTTGCCGGACGGGCGAAGGACTGAGTCCGTCATCCCCTCTTTCCCAGCATAGGCTGACAGATCAGCGGCGGAAGACTTGAAGCCCTTCTGACCGGTGAGGGAATCACGCAATGTGACTTTCTGCCACAGCCGGCTTTGTGAAAGGTGATCGAGCAAGAAATAGAAACCGATCCCGGCGAGAAGTACGCCACCCGACAGGATATAGAGGGCCGTCATATCTCCGCCGAAGGTGAAGAAAAGCCCGGAGAGAAGGAGAACGAGGCCTATGACAGCCGCTACGCCTGTCATGAGTGCCAAGATGTCCAAAATGACCAGCGCCAGCCCGCCGAAGTACAAGACAGCTTCGAGCATCTGATCGCCTTCTGACCAATTCGCTCCGATCAGAAGACAGCCAGCGATCGCCGCTGCCAGTGCTCCGCCCGAGAATCCGGCGGTCTTGATCTCCGCCAGTAGCGAGATAAGGATGACGGCGGATAAAAGACCTTCTACGATCGGGTGCCTAAAAACGTCTGCCATAGGCATGGCATCGGCTGCCAGCACCTGCATGGGAAAGAACAGCAGGACAAATAGGAATTTCTTCATTTTTGATGGGATGCCTCCTTTCGCGCCATGATTTCCTATTTATTATACACTATGCAGATAAAATTTTTCCTGTATTTTTTCTGCCATCCCCTGCCGCGGCAGATTCGCGCAAAAGGGGCTGTGAAATAACGGTCGTCTCATTTTCGCTTTCATTCTGCCGCGGGGACTTGTGCCTCTCATAGGAGTGACCGGGAAACTTTATCTCAGATGTCTTCCATACCATAGTCACCCTATCCGCCCCTGCGG
>DLZS01000097.1:0-26073 GCA_003447275.1 Dialister sp. | reverse complement strand
AGAAATGAGGATTCATTTCTTCACAGCTCCTTTTGATGAAAATTAGTCGACCGGTTTTGCGAAGAGGTCTTTTTCTTTCTCTTTCTTGAGAGCGGTCTTGATGTGCAGTTCTTTCAGCTGCTTATCAGCGACTACAGACGGTGCCTGGGTGAGCGGATCGATCGCACTCTGGGTCTTCGGGAAGGCGATGACATCGCGGATGGAGTCGAGGTGGAGCATCAGCATGACGAGACGGTCAAGGCCGAGGGCGATGCCTGCATGCGGCGGAGCGCCGTACTTGAATGCATCAAGCAGGAAGCCAAATTTCTGCTCTGCTTCTTCCTGAGAGATACCGATGGCTTCGAATACTTTTTCCTGCAGATCCTGCTGGTAGATACGAAGGGAGCCACCGCCGGCTTCGACACCGTTCAGGACCATATCATAGGCTTTCGCATAGACCTTGGACGGATCGGTGAGGAGATACTGTACATCTTCATCTCTTGGTGCGGTGAATGGATGATGTTCAGCGACGTAGCGTTTTTCTTCTTCGCTGTATTCGAACATCGGGAAGTCGGTGACCCAGCGGAAGCAGAATTCATTCGGTTCGATGAGGCCCATGCGGCGAGCCATTTCGAGACGGAGTTCGCCCAGAGCCTGTGCGACGACCTTCGGCTTGTCCGCAATGATGAGGACAAGGTCGCCTTTTTCCGCTTCGCAGACTTTGCCGATCTCACGGATTTTGTCTTCGCCGAGGAATTTGGTGATCTGGCACTTCAGGCTGCCGTCTTCATTGAAGCCGATCCAAGCCAGGCCTTTGGCGCCATAGTGTCCGACGTATTCGACGAGGCCGTCGAGTTCACGACGCGGAATGCCGGCATCGCCTTTGACGGTGATGGCTTTCACACAGCCGCCATTGTCGAGGACGGAGCGGAATACTTTGAAGCCGGTGTCACGGAGCAGGTCGGATACATCATAGAAATGCATATCGAAACGAAGGTCCGGTTTGTCGGAACCATAGAGAGCCATGGCGTCATCCCATTTGATCCTCTTGAACGGGATCTGGATATCGACATTGAGGACTTTCTTGAAGACTCTCTGCATCATGTGTTCCATGAGATCCAGAATGAAGTCCTGGTCTTCGAAGGAGAGTTCCATATCCAGCTGGGTGAATTCCGGCTGGCGATCGGCACGCAGGTCTTCATCGCGGAAGCAGCGAGCGACCTGGAAGTAGCGTTCCAGACCGGAAACCATGAGCAGCTGTTTGAAGAGCTGTGGGGACTGTGGCAGAGCGTAGAATTTGCCCGGGTTCACACGAGAGGGGACGAGGTAGTCGCGTGCGCCTTCCGGTGTACTCTTGGTGAGCATCGGGGTCTCGATTTCGAGGAAATTGTGTTCATCGAGGAAGGTTCTCATCTCATGTACGATCTTATGGCGCATGATGAGGTGGTTCTGCATTTCCGGACGGCGCAGATCGATGTAGCGGTATTTCAGACGGACGTTTTCATCGACATCGATGCCGTCTTCGACGTAGAATGGAGGGGTCTTCGCTTTATTCAGGATACGAAGCTCGGAAACGACGACTTCCACCTTGCCGGTCTTCATCTTCGGGTTGACAGTTTCTTCGCTTCTCTCTCTGACCTTGCCTTTGACAGCGAGGACGAATTCACTGCGGCAGGCTTCCGCTTTGTGGAATGCTTCTTCCCCGTACTGTGGGCTCATGACGAGCTGTACAATACCGCTTCTGTCGCGAAGGTCGATGAAAATGAGACCGCCATGGTCACGACGGGTATTCACCCAGCCTGCCAGTGTCAGTTCTTTGCCGCAGTCATTTTCTGTTACCAGACCGCATCCGCAGGATCTATGCATCCCTGCCATTGTTTCCATATTAGAGCACCTCTTTATAAAAATGTTGACGCTGTGAGAGATCGTAAGGAGATCCCGTCAGCGAAAATAAATGATATGTTAGCTTGCTTGTTGGTGTGTATTGACGGATAAAGCCGGAGGATCACGCATGATTTCATCTCGGCTTCGCCTGCCGGCAGAGGCCGGTCACCAAATGGCTATTTCTCAAACTTTGCAATATACCCGGCGACTTCGGCGAATGGGATCTCCTCCTGCGTGCCTTCTGCCATGTTTTTCACCATGGCTTTGCCGGAAGCCAGCTCATTGCTGCCGATGATGACGGTGAAGTCAGCCTTTGTCTTGCCTGCCTGCTTCATCTGTCCTTTGAGGCTTCTGCCCTGAAGGTCCATATCTGTGATGACGCCGTCTTGACGCAGTGCGAACTGGATCTTCACGCCTTCGGCCTGTGCTTCTTCGCCGAGAGCGGCGATGTAGACGTGCTTTTCTGCTTTCGGTTCGGGGATCAGATGCTGCATTTCCAAAGCGAGCAGGAGACGTTCAAGACCGATTGCAAAGCCGATGCCCGGTGTGGAAGGACCGCCGACCTCTTCGACGAGGCCGTCATAGCGGCCGCCGCCGCAGACTGCGCTTTGCGCTCCGAGCGGTGGATACTGGATCTCGAAAGCGGTATTCGTATAGTAGTCGAGCCCGCGCACGAGCTTCGGGTCGATGGTGTAGGAGATCCCAAGAGCTGTGAGGTAGGATTTCAGAGCTTCGAACTTCTGGTGGCAACTCTCGCAGAGATAGTCCGTGATGACCGGCGCACCGACCGCCGCCGCTTTGCAGCCCTCTTCCTTGCAGTCGAGAAGACGAAGCGGATTCTTGTGAAGTCTGGCCTTGCAGTCTTCACAGAGCTGGCTCTCCTTGGGTTCGAAGAATTCGATGAGCTTCTGTCTGTACTGCGGACGGCAGTTCGCATCGCCGATGGAGTTCAGATGGAGATCGAGATCTTTCAGTCCGAGCTTATGGAAAATCTCACAAGCCATCGCGATGACTTCCGCATCTGCAAGCGGAGAGGACGCACCGAGGACTTCCAGACCGAACTGGTGGAATTCACGGTAACGGCCGGCCTGCGGACGGTCATAGCGGAACATGGAGCCGATGTAGAACATCTTATGCACCTGCTGGTCTCCATACATTTTATGTTCCAGGTACGCGCGGACAGCTGAGGCTGTATTTTCCGGGCGCAGGGTGACAGAGCGATTTCCTCTGTCCTTGAAGGTATACATTTCCTTCGTCACGACGTCGGTGGTATCGCCGATGCCGCGCTGAAATAATTCTGTCGCTTCGATGATCGGGGTACGGATCTCTTTGTATCCGTAGCGCGCACATACGTCACGAATGACGCCTTCCATGTAATCCCACTTGTAGACTTCGTCCGGCAGGATATCATGGGTTCCTTTTAATGCCTGCATTGTGACACCTCTTTACTTGATTTGACAGACATTTCGAAGGAGCAGAAGCTTCAACGCCCCTCCTCTGTCTATCAAAGACATTAACAAACTAAATTGTACCATTTCTACAGGGGAAATGGCAAATGGGAATTCGAAAATGCCTGCGGCTCTTTCGGGGAAGGATCTGTAAAAAGAGGGGCGATGAGCGCCGCAGGTTTTCTGTCTTTACTCTTTCTTTGCGCAGTCTTTGCAATAGCCGTAGAATTTCAGCTGGTAGTCAACCACGTGGAACCCGCTATCTTTCTGGATCTTGTCCTTCACATCGGAAAGAAATAATTCATGGGAGAATTCGATCACTTTCCCGCAGCCAAGACAGATGAGATGGTAATGGGAATGATTCAGTGAACGATCATTCAGCTCATAGCGGCTGCGTCCATCACCGAAGTCGAGCTTTTTGAGAAGCTCCAGCGATGTGAATAATTCCAGCGAGCGGTAGACCGTCGCAAGCCCGATGTCTGGATTCTCATCCCGTACCATCGCATACAGGTCTTCTGCACTCAAGTGTTTTTCTTTGCTGTCAAGGAAGGCCTGCAGAATGACCTGACGCTGCGAAGTGAATTTATATTTGTGCTCACGGATTTTTTTTCGCAGGGTATTCATAACTGTGGACTTTTTCATGAAAATGCCTCCACTTTTAAATTAGGAATGAGAAATCAGAAAGGGGAAGTCGGAGAAGCCGATATTTCCCGAAAGCTGCCAGTGTTCCCCTATTTTCTCATCTTGTACTTATCATAAAACCACATATGCCGCAGAATGACCTGCAGGACGGCGACCAGCGGGACGGAGATCATCATGCCGACGATGCCGAAAAGCTGTCCGCCGATGAGGACTCCGGCAATGATTGCGACGGGATGTACATCGATGATGCTGCCCATGAGCTTGGGCATGAAGAAATGACCGTCGAGCTGCTGGACGATGATGTAGAAGATGATGACTTTCGCCATGACGCCTGTCCCCTGAAGCAGAGCGAGGAAAACGGGCGGGATCGCTCCGATGATCGGCCCGATGAGAGGAATCATTTCTACGACGCCTGCCAGAAGTCCGATGACCAGAGGATAGGGAATATTCATGGACCACATGCCGAGGAAAACGACAAAGGCCATGATGACGGAAAGAAGCAGCTGCCCGCGCAGGTAGGCATTCAGCATGAAGTGGATCTCCTTGAAGATCGTCTCGAGATGATGATGGAAACGGTCAGGAAAGAAACCGATGAAGACATGCACGAAATAGCTGCCTCTCTTCATCATGTAGAATGTGATGAAGGGTACGACGATGAGCTCAACCACCGTACTTGCAAAAGAGAAGATCGCGGACAGGCTGAACTGTGCGACCTTCAGCGTATACTCGCCGACATCCTGAATGATGCGGGAAATGAAATTTTTCGCTTCCGGCGGCATCAGGGAGAGCTGGTACTGCCGCTCGATCTCCGGGATCGCCTGCTGCACCGCTGTCACCATATCGGGGATGCCTTTCACGAAGGCACGGAATTCTCCGATGAACGGCACGACGATGTGGACAATGATCATATAGACAATGCCGATAAAGATGGCAAAGGAGATCAGGATCGCGATATCATAGGGCATCTTCGCCATCCCGCGGCAGACGCGGATATGTTCATGGATGAATTTCGCCAGCGGATTCAAAAGGATCGCGAGCACCAGCGAGACGGTGAAAGGGAAGAGGATCATGGGGGCTGCGACCACCAGTCCGAAGAAAAAGAGCGCAATACCAACGCGCATCCAGAATTCAGCGCCCCATCTCATAGGCCGCCTCCCACCAGGAAGGGATTCGTTTTCTTTTCTTGGCCAATGGTCGTCGGATCACCATGTCCGGAAAGCACGGTCACGGTATCTGGCAGGCAGAAAAGATTCTTCCGGATGGCGGTCACGAGCGTCGTCATACTGCCTCCGGGAAAATCGGTGCGCCCGATGGAACCATGGAAAAGAGAGTCTCCCGTGAAGACGATGCCCTCCTTCGCTTCATAGAAGGAGATCCCGCCCGGTGTATGCCCCGGGGTATCGATCACGGTAAAGTCCAGTCCGCAGGTCTTGATAGGGTCTCCCCCTTTCACCCAGTGCTCCGGATCCTCTACGAGTACGTGGTCGGGGAATTCATAGGATAAATTCTTGGAGGGGTCTTTCAGATACGAGGCGTCCCCGCGGCTCATGTAGAGCTCGGCTTTCGGGAAACGGGCGCGCAGCGCATTCATACCGGCCATATGGTCCACATGGGCATGTGTCAGAAAAATGGATCTCAGCTCGATCTGATCCTGCAGGATGGCATGGATGTAGTGTTCCGGTGTAAAGGAGGGATCTACGACCAGCCCTTCCATGGTCTTTTCATTGTACACGATATAGGTGTTTGTCATAAAAGGACCGAGTACTGTGTATTTGATTTTCATAACAAATCCTCCTTTGATTTACGTTTTTGCGGCAGCGACTAAAAATTCTTATCACTGTCGAGAAGCAGCGTCACGGGGCCGTCATTTTCGAGGACCACCTTCATATGGGTGCGGAAACGGCCGGTCCCGACAGAGACACCGGCTTTACGGCAGATGTCAACAACATATTCATAAAGCGCATTTGCCCGTTCCGGAAGCTCCGCCTGTGAAAAGCTGGGGCGGCGCCCCTTTCTGGCGTCTCCATAGAGCGTGAACTGGGAAACGATCGCAAGCTCCCCTTTCACGTCCAAGAGAGACAGGTTCAGTTTATCATTTTCATCCTCGAAGATGCGAAGGTGCAGGATCTTGTCTGCGATGTACTCTGCCTCTTTCTCGGTATCGCCTTTTTTGACACCCAGAAGAACGACAAAGCCTTTGGAAATGGAAGCCGTTTCTTCACCTTCGGAATCCACCTTGCACCAGTTACATTTTTGAACGACAGCACGCATAGATAGGTCTCCTTTATAAAATGGTTCAGGGTTCGGGGTCAGCCCGTGGGGCGTGCCCGCCCCTTGATTGTTTGCGAAAGAGGTTCAGCAGGTTCTATAGGTTCAATGGGGGTGGTGCCCGAAAGTGGTATGCAAGTCACCAGTCACCACTCACCCCTTCTTACTAATTTTCCCCCTTCGACGACCGCATTCTTCTGACTGAATGGACGCCCTTGATGCGGCGGATCTTGGTCATGATGAAGTCGAGCTGCGCCAGATCCTTGATCTGGATGCCAAGATTCATGACGGCCATGCCATTGTTCTCGACCTTGACATTCGCCGCAGAGACGGAGAGCTTCATCTCGGTCAGCACGGCCAGGATGTCCGCCATGAGACCGGTGCGGTCGTAGCAGATGACTTCGATCGTGACGAGGAACATGCCGCCCGTCTCTTCTTCCCATGACACATCGATCATACGGTCTTTGTCGGGGAAATTGATGGCATTCGGACAGTCCGCACAATGGACTGAGACGCCGCGGCCGCGCGTCACGAAGCCGACGATGGAGTCACCTGGCACCGGGGTGCAGCACTTGGCGAGATGCACCTCGAGTCCCACTTCCCCGCGGACGAGGATGCCGGAGGACGAGCGCGCTTTCATGCTGCGCATTTTGAGATTCTCCAGATCCTTTGCGGTCTTTTGAAGTACGGGCTTTTGGAGAGCAAGCTCCTTCTTGTATCTTTCCGTGAGCTTCACCATCGTGCTCTTCACGGGGATACCGCCGAAGCCGATGGAGGCAAGAAGGTCATCGGTGGTCGGACAGTTGAAGGTCTTCGCGACCTTGAGCAGGCGGTCTTTTCCGATGAGCTTCTTCCATTCATAGCCGAGACGGTCTGTTTCCTCGAGCAGGAGCTGCTGCCCGCGTGCTATATTTTCTTCTCTGTTTTCTTTCTTGAACCAGCTGCGGATCTTCGCCTTACTGTCAGCAGCGCCGACCATATTGATCCAGTCATAGCTCGGCTTGCCATTTTTCGAAGTGATGACAGAGACGATATCCCCATTCTTCAGCTTCGTATCGAGCGGGACGATCTTATTATTCACCTTCGCACCGATGCAGCGGTTGCCGACTTCGGTATGGATGCGGTAAGCAAAGTCGATCGGGATCGAGCCCTTCGGCAGGTTGATGACATCGCCCTTCGGTGTGAAGACGAAGACTTCATCCGAGAAGACATCGAGTTTCAGGGCATTCATGAATTCCTTCGGGTTGCTGGTATCCTGCCATTCCAGGATGCGGCGCAGCCAGGAGATCTTCGCATCGAAGTCCTTGCCGCCGGCATGTCTGCCTTCCTTGTAGCGCCAGTGAGCGGCGACACCGTATTCGGAAATATGGTGCATTTCCCACGTACGGATCTGGATCTCTACCGGCTGCCCCTTCGTCCCGATGACGGTCGTATGGAGCGACTGGTACATATTCGGCTTCGGGACGGCGATGTAGTCCTTGAAGCGGTTCGGAAGAGGTCTCCAGAGAGAGTGTGCAATGCCGAGGATCGCATAGCACTGCGGGATGGTATCCACGATGACACGCACCGCATAGAGGTCATAGATCTGGGATAAGTCTTTGTTATCCCTTTTCATCTTTTTATAAATGCTGTAGAAATGCTTCGGCCGTCCCGTGATGGTCGCCTTGATCCCTGCTTCCTCGATGTGTTCATGGAGCACGCGCATGGTATCATCGACGATCTCCTCACGCGCCTTGCGCTTCTGCTTCATCTGGCGCACGAGGTCAGCATATTCCTCCGGATGCAGGTAGTGGAAGCAGAGATCCTCCAATTCCCACTTGATGTTATAGATCCCCAAGCGGTGTGCCAGCGGAGCATAGATCTCGATCGTTTCGCGCGCGATGCGGATCTGCTTTTCCCGCCGGAAGATGCCTAGGGTACGCATATTGTGCAGGCGGTCTGCCAGCTTGATAACGACGACGCGGATATCCTTGGCCATTGCGAGGAACATTTTGCGGAAATTCTCAAGCTGCTGGTCTTCTTTGTCCTTGTAGTGGAATTGGGAGAGCTTCGTCACGCCATCGACCAGGAAGCCGACTTCTTCACCAAAGAGCATTTTGAGATCTTCCAGCGTATAGCCGGTATCCTCGACGACATCATGCAGGAGTGCTGCCATAACGCCTTCCTTATCCATTTCCAGCTCCGCCAGAATGTAGGCCACGGAGACGGGATGGATGATGTATGGCTCGCCCGTCTGCCTGGTCTGTCCCGCATGGGCTTTTTCTGCCAGCTCGTAGGCTTCTTCGATGAGGTCGAGCGATTTCTCATCATGCATGTACGTTTTCAGCTTGTCGAAGAGCTTTTTATGCTCTTCTTCTTTTTCTCCGGCAAAATCCTGCTGCTCTTTCATGCGTTCTACATATTCATCCTGATGGATCAGAAATTCGGCCAGCGTAGAAGCGGAGGCATCCGTATGGATGGTCTCTTCATTGAGATTGCGATTGAATACGCTTGGTGCTGGAAGGGCATTCGTTTCTACCGGTACTTCTGTTTTTTTGTTTTCTGTATCATTCATAGCGGTGCCTCCTTACAGCATCAAAATTAAGGACTTCGGGTGCAAGCTCCGGAAGGCAGTGCCGGAAGCTCCCTCATGAAAATGGCACTGCCCGCTCTCCGTTTTCTACGTTCCAAGGAATGGAGGTGTATCATCACCTGTGAAAGGAGAGCCGGTATCAGGCGTGACTGGTAAAGCGAGATGATATCTCCAGGCATCCCGAAGGATCCACGGCGAAGCTGTCACGACCTCGCCCTAAAACATTCTATGCTTCCTATACACTTCAGACTCCATGAGATCCAGCTTTTTCGTTGCGATACGGCGCTGGTAAAATTCTTCCCCGTTTCTGGAAAAGCGTGAGAGGAGCTCAAGCTCTTCAAAAACGGCAAGTCCCATGCTGAGGCTGACTTTTTCGAAGCCGCCCTGCGTCATGAGGCAGCTCTGTACCTCCTTCACAGGTCGTGGCTGGTCCTTCAGGAAAACGGTGAGCTTCTTGTAGATGTCTACCAGCAGATCGCGGGAGAGCAGCTTCTCATTTTCCTCTCGGATATCGCGGCAGATGAGCTGCACATGCTCGCCATACCATTCATGGACTTCCGGTTCGAAAACAAGATCGACCACATCCCCTGCGCGGCAGGGATCGATATCCCCCACGCCCCAGAAGATCGCATCGATAAGCTCCTTCCCGGCCGACAGCTGGCATTTGAAATGCCGTCTGTCCTGTCCGATGCGGCGCGCCATTTCCACGAAAGCCTGCCGCGTGGCAAAGATGGGCTTCGGATTGTCACAGCCGCAGGGCTCTAAAAGGTCGAGCGAGTGAATGAAATCGATGGATACATCGGAGAGCGGCAGGCACTCCTCTACCTCAAGGACAGGGATACAGTCTTCGGGAGTGAGCCTTGCTTTCGCATAGGCATTGAGCCGTTTTCGGAATTCGGGGATCTTGTCTGCCTCGATAGAAAAGCCGGCTGCCATTTTGTGTCCGCCATACTGGAGCAAGAGATCCTTCTGCGCCGCTAGGGCTTCATAGATATTGAAAGCAGGGATGGAGCGACAGGAGCCTTTCCCGACCCCGTCTCGGACTGTCAGCACCAGTACCGGACGATGGTAGATCTCCAGGATGCGCGACGCCACGATGCCGATGACGCCGGGATGCCAGTCCTGCCCGTCCACGACAAGGGCCATGTCCTTTTCGATTTGCAGCTCGGCGATGCGTTTCTGCGCTTCCTCGAAGATATTCCGCTCGATCTGCTGGCGCGTCACATTCGTATCACAGAGCTGGCTCGCGAGGCGCTCCGCCTCTTCACTGGACTCTGTCGTCATCAGCTGTACGCCTTCTCTGGCATGGGCAATGCGTCCGGCCGCATTCAGACGGGGCGCCAGACCGAAGGACACCTGATCTGCATGCGTGATCGCTTTCGTATCCTCATGGACGATGCCTGATGCGATCAGGAGCGAAGAAAGCCCCTTGATAGAGGTCGTAAGGAAACGCTTCATGCCCTCCCGTACCAGGATACGGTTTTCTCCGGTCAGAGATACCACGTCTGCGATCGTCCCAAGTGCGGCGAGCTCTACATTGTCTGTGAAATCGACACCATCCCTTGCCAGATGCAGTGCTCTGGCCACCATGAAAGCGACGCCGCAGCCCGCCAGTTCCTTGTACGGATACGGGCAGTCCTTCTGGTGAGGATTGATCACGGCGATGCATGCCGGCAGCTGCTCGGGCGGCGTGTGATGGTCCGTCACGATGATATCCAGACCCTCGGGTTTCCTTGCGATCAGCTCTGCCGAGCTGATACCGCAGTCCACCGTGATGAGGAGTGTATAGCCCTCTTTCCGAAGGGAAAGTAAAGCCTTCTCATTCAGCCCATATCCTTCCGTTTCTCTCCGGGGGATGTAGTATCCGACATCCGCGCCCATGCCCTTCAGACAGCGCACGAGGATCGAAGTCGATGTGATGCCGTCTACGTCATAGTCTCCGTAGACTACGATCTTCTCTCTGCGATCGATCGCAGAAAGAAGACGGGTGACGCCCTCCTTCATCCCCTTCATCAAGAAAGGATCTGATAGATCCGAGAGGTCATCGTATAAAAAATGGGATAATTTGTCTTCTGTATCCAGTCCGCGCCGCATCAGGATACGCGCAAGACCATCTGTGACCGAATGCCTGCGGAAAAACGCAGGGATCTCTTTTGTTTCGTTTTCGCCTGCCCGGATATGCCAGCGGCAGGCGGTTCGTCCTTGTGTCATCATGCCCTCGATTTCTGGAGATGGATGGAAGATTTGATGTACGCGTCTTTCCGGTCTTACAAAATACCGGCCGCGTCCTTCTGCTGTGCAGTTTTGCTATCATGTCTGTGATATGTTCTCGATCATCCATCCATCGTCCGTAAAAGATGTAATTTGCAACAATTATACCATTTTTGATTCTCAATAGCTATGCCGTATTATCATTCTCAATTAAAAGAGAGCGCCAAAGCGCTCTCTTTTCTATAGATGGAGGCTCACAACGATCCCTTCGGCCAACAGTCACTTCCCCTCATGCTGCAGGCGTGCCTGTTTTCTGAGCGCATCCCACATCTTCACTTCTCTCGCTGTCGTCTTCACATCATGGACACGGAAGAGGGTGCAGCCCTTTTCGATGCCCCAAAGGTTCACGGCTGCTGTCCCCTCATCTCTTTCTTCTGCCGGAAGGTCAAGGATCGTGCCGATGAACCGCTTGCGGCTGACACCGAGAAGCCATGGATACGGATATGCCTGTGTGAGTTCATCCAGGCGGGCAAGTACCTCCATATTCTGCTCGCCGGTTTTTCCAAAGCCGATGCCCGGATCAAGGATGATTTGCTCTTCCTTCACACCAGCAGCAAAGGCGATGGAAAGTGTCCGGTCAAAGAAGGACTTCATCGAGGAGATGATATCTCCCTCATACACGGTATCGTTCTGATTGTGCATCAGGATGGCAGGAACGCCATAGGCTGCCGTGACGGCGGCCATGCTGCCGTCATCGTACTGAAAGCCCCAGACATCATTCACCATGTGTGCTCCGGCAGACAGGGCTTTTTCCATCGTCTCATAATGGTAGGAGTCGATGGAGATCGGGACGCTGCTTGCATCTAGCAGCAGAGGAAGAAGCTGCATGAGACGTGCTGCCTCTTCCTCTGCTGTCAGCTCTGTATGTCCCGGCCTTGTCGACTCTGCACCGACATCGATCATAGCAGCACCGTCTGCTGCCATGTCTTTCATATGAGCCATCGCATGTTCTTTTGTATTCCACAAGCCTCCGTCGGAGAGGGAGTCGGGCGTCACGTTCAGGATGCCCATGACAAGGGAAACATCTTCGAGGGAAAGCGTTTTCCCATCCTTCCATTTGTAATTGCGCACCGGTCTGGTCATATGTATCTCCTTTTGCATCGCTGCAGGAAAAAATATCGTAAAGGTCAAGGGAAGCGGCTGCTGAATATCTTCCAAATTATACCATAAAAGGGCAACAAAAAAAGCGGCGTAAGCCGCTTTCCTGTGCGAACGAATCATTGAGGAGTATGATTCAGACGCAGCCGAATTGATAATCAGGGAAATAATCATCAATTGGACAAGCAGAACAACTCTGCTGCATGGCATTTCCTCCATGTACTTCTATTATACATGATATTTGAGAAATTTCCAGTGGGAAGCATCGAAACTTGAAATATTAAAGGGACGATCTGCTCCAAAAGGGGCAAGTGGCAGGGACGAGTTTCTGCTTGTCAAGAAATCCGCGTCCCTGCCATCTTTATGCCTCTTCGATGAGCTTCTGCAGAAGCTCTGCTTTTCGATTCACGGCAGAGAGGAAACGGGAGAGATCTGTTACGGCATCCTTCCAGTAGATGAGAGCGACGGCATCTTCTCCGTTGTACAGGAAACGAAGAAGTGCAAAGCTCTCCTTTTCCCCGCGTTCCTGATAGGCAGCGATGCGATGCAGGCGCGCTTCCATCTTCAAGCGGTTTCCCTCCGTATCTTCCATATAGCGGAGGATCTTTTGCCATTCTGTGGCTGCCCCGCCGGAGAGCTCCACGAGGGCAAGGATCTCCTCCGGTACGGAGAGGTCAGTCCGCAGCAGAGCATGGCGTCCGAGCTCTTTCAGCACGTCGAAAGCCTTCGCGGCTTCTAGCAGAAAAGCCGCCGCATACGACTGGCGGCTTCCTTTCCATGTCTTGGAGAGCTTCGGCGTCATCTCCTCTTGAAGGGCTGCCATATGACGAAAGGCGGTGAGAAATGCGCTGTATGTCTCCGGAGACATGTTCTTTGTCCACAGGACTGTCAAAAGATCGGAAGCTGCCTGCCAGTCTTTTTCAGACGCACGAACGGCGCCCCAGAATTTTTCTTCCTTATTTGTCATGGATACTCCTCATACCGGGGAATCGCTGATCCTATCTCATCGGGACAGAATCAGCATTCCTCTTTTTTCTGCCTGTATGTTTTATAGCTTACAGTTCGATACTCTCTCCGGGCTTCACGACGATGACGTCTATGCCCTCTTCCCTGCCCTTTTCCGCAAACGCCGCAGGATCCTGCGCGATGACGGGCCAAGTATTGTAGTGAAGGGGGATCACATGCTTTGCTTTCAGGAATTTCGCAGCGAGGAGCGCATCCTCCGGCCCCATCGTGTAGTTATCCCCGATCGGAAGGATGGCATAGTCGATATCATACATCTCGCCGAAGAGCTTCATATCACCAAAGAGCGCCGTGTCGCCTGCGTAGTAGACGGTCGGTCCCTCTTTGAAAGAAATGATAAATCCGCAAGGGATACCGCCCGGCACGCCGCAGCTATGCAGCGCCTGTACCATTTTGATCGTGCCGAAGTCTGTCTTGTACCGGCCGCCTAAATTCATCGGTGCAAAGTTCAAGACCGTCTTCGGGAAAAGACCGATGACTTCAGGGATGGCAATGACCGTAGCACCCGTGCGGCGGGCGATTTCTACAGAGTCACCGAAATGATCGCTGTGCGCATGGGAAAGCAGGATGTAGTCGCATTTCACCCGATTCGGAGATACGGCGGCATCTCCATTTCCCGTGAGGAAGGGATCAAAAAGCAGCTTCTCCTTGCCGGTGTCCAGACGAAAGCAGGCATGTCCGAAAAATGTGTACTTCATAAAAATCGCTCCTTTCGAAACTCATAAAATGGTATGGATGGCTTGGAATGTATCGCTATTTATTCTTTCGCGCCATGATCTCCTTGACGATCTTCTGTGCCACATCAGAGAGGGCGATGCCGCGCTTCATGCTGGTCTGCTGCATACGGCGGTAGGCATCTTCTTCGCTGATATGGTAGTAGTCCATGAGAAGTCCTTTGGCGCGGTCGATAATCTTTCTGGCGGCGAATTCACGCTCCATGTCCTTCACCCTATCCACGATCTCGCTCTTCTGCCTAAACTGAGACACTGCGATCTGGATGGCGGGGAACAGATTTCTCTCATCGACAGGCTTCATGACATAGCCGAAGACCATGGACTTCTTCGCCTTTTCGATGATGTCTTCATCGCCGAAAGCCGTCAGGAGGACCACGGGCGCCGCATTGTCGTGGGCGATCATCTTTGCTGTCTGGATGCCGTCAAGGCGCGGCATTTTCACATCGAGGATGACGAGATCCGGCTTTTTTTCTTTGACAAGATCCAAAGCCTCCACCCCATCTGAGCCGACGCCGACGACTGTGTGTCCGGCTTCTTCGAGCATTTCCCTTAAATCCATGCAGATGAGCGCTTCATCATCTGCTATGACGATTCTATATTTTTCTGCCATTTTTATGCCTCCATCAAAGCCAGCGGGCAGTAAATATCTGCCACGACCATAGAATCCTCATTTTTTAAGCCAAACTCGCCCTTGAGTTCGATCTCTGCGAGATTTCTGACGATTTGAAGCCCCAGATCAAATGTCCTTGTACTGAAATCTTCCGGCAGCGGGTGTCCATTATTTTTGATATATACATGCAGGCGTCCATGATCGATCTCCGTGCCGACCACCAGCGTGCCGCGCGGCATCTTATGAAATCCGTGGTCGATCGCATTGTGAATGAGTTCATTCGTTGCGATCGCAAGCGGTACGGCTTTTTCGGAATTCACGATCAAAGGCCGTCTTCCTTTTTCACGCACCACATCGACGACGCAGAGTGCGAGACTGTCGACAGAGAGCTTGCAGATCTTATCGAGAAGCACGTCCATATCGACCTGATCCCCACTCTGGTTCGCCAAAATGTCGTGGATCTTGGAGATCCCAAGTATTCGGCTGACGGCTCTCTTCAGCGCTTCTTTTGTATCTTCATCTTTTGAGCGCCGCGCCTGCATGCGAAGCATCCCCGCAATGGTATTCAAACTGTTTTTGACGCGGTGATGGATCTCTTTGATGACGGAGTCCTTGACAAGGATCTGCCGTTCTTTTTCACGGATGGCTGTCACGTCGGTCAAAACGATCACCGTCCGCGTCACCCGGCCTCCGGAAATGATCGGGAGCCCCCAGGCGGAGAGCGTCATATTTTCAGACACTTCATCACTGAATGCGGGGCGGCCTGTCTTCATGACTTCATCGACCAGCGGGAAGTGGACGATGGTGTGTCCGATGATGTCACGCTGCTCGATCGCCTCCTTGTCCAGCACGAGATAAAGATCATCGGCCATGTCATTGGCATACATGATGCGTCCGGCGGCATCGAGGATGATGACGCCGTCCTGCGGACGGATGCTGTAGTAGTCTTTGCCGGCAAATGGTACCTGCAGAGCCAGATTCGCCGTATCGGTCAGCACCTGCTGCTGGGACAGGGACACGGAGGCAAAGCAGACGACGGCAAAGGGCCGTCCTGCATTATCAACGATCGGATACGCTGTGACGGCGATCTCCCGTCCTTGATCCAGCTCCTTCCTGCCGACGACCTTGCGCCCTGTCTGGAAGACATTGTCGACGATCGCCAGATCATCCACCAGAAAGGTGTCTCCGGCATGGAAAAATGTCGAGCCATGGGTGTAGGATGGCTTCACGGCTGTCAGTATGACAGAGATGTCTTCATTCTTCCCTCGGGCACAGAGGTAGACCTGGCTCTTAGAAATATCGGAAGCGCACTGCAGAGCCACCTGCATGTGATCTAAGATTTTTGCCTGTACGCCAGTCAGATTGGTCGTATCCCGGACTAGGGTATAGAGCTGACTGACTTCGATTCCTCGGGTCTGCATCGCGTTTCATCCTCTTTTCATTCGCAAAGTTTAGAGCTTCACCTGATCTGCCAGGAACGGCAGACGGGGATCTGCATTGAGTGTCAGAGGGGCATAGTCCCCCGCCTGTGCCATGTAGTAGGCACGGCAGCCGATCATGGCTCCATTGTCTGTGCAGAGGACAGGATCGGGACGGCACATGCGGATGCCACGTTTGTCACAGGCTGCCTTCAAGGCCTTGCGAAGACCGCTGTTGGCAGCGACACCGCCGGCAAGGGCAATGGTCGAAAGACCTGTCGCATCGACGGCGCGCATGGCTTTCTCGACCAGTACATCGACGACGGCTTTCTGGAAGGAGGCTGCCACATCCTTCGGATGGACCTCCTCTTTCTTCATTTTGGCCGTATTGAGGTAATTGATGACCGCTGATTTGAGTCCGCTGAAGGAGAAATCATAGGTGTGCTCTTTTCCAAGTCCCATCGGGAAATGGATGGCATTCGGATCTCCTTCCTGTGCCAGACGGTCGATATGAGGACCGCCCGGATAGGGATAGCCCATCACGCGGGCGATCTTATCGAAGGCTTCTCCGGCCGCATCATCACGCGTCTGCCCCAAAAGCTGGAAGGTATTGTAATCCTTCACGATAACGATCATCGTGTGGCCGCCGGAGACGACAAGCGCAAGGAATGGCGGTTCCAGATCCGGATACTGAAGAAGATTTGCAAAGATATGCCCTTCCATATGGTTGACTGCGATCAGCGGTTTTCCGAGTGCCCATGCTGCAGATTTCGCCGCTGCGACACCGACCAGCAGTGCGCCCACGAGCCCCGGTCCCTGCGTCACGGCGATGGCATCTATATCCTGCCAGGCTAGATGCGCTTCTTCTAGGGCTTCGATGGCGACAGGAAGGACATCCTCGATATGGTGGCGGGATGCGATCTCCGGCACGACACCGCCGAATTTCTTATGGATCGGCACCTGCGTGGAGATCACATCGGATAAGATATGACGCCCATCTTCGATGACTGCGCAGGAAGTCTCATCGCAGCTCGATTCAAAGGCTAGTATTTTCATGTTGACTCCTTATAGTAGTGTTGAATAGATCCCCGAACTTAGGGGTCAGGGGAATGAGAAAAGGCCTTCTTCCCCTGAGAAGGGGGAGCGGCTTTTTCCGCCAGGAAAGACGGACAAGGCGTAAGCCCCTCTCTTTGTCTTTACGTTTCCGGTCCGGTCACAATGCTCTTTCCATCACATACCCATCCTCGATGGGCAGCTCATAGACCTTCTTTCGGAGACCCAGATTTTTGAATCCGAAGGTCTCATACATCTTCTGCGCGGACAGATTGCTCACGCGGACTTCGAGAAACATCGTCTGCATACCACGGCCCAGAGCTTCTTCGATGCCCTTTTGAAGGAGCATACGTCCGATGCCCTGACGTCGGCAGCATGGGCGGACGCCGATATTCACAAGCTGGCCTTCGTCCGCGATGAACCAGAAACAGCCATAGCCTGTGATAAGCCCGTCCTCTTCGGCCACAAGGTAGAAGCTGTGCTCATTCTCCATGAGGTCATGATGCACCGTTTCCCTGCGCCACGCATCGGAAAAGCAGAGGCAGCCGATATCATAAATGGCAGACACATCCTTTTCCTCTGCTTCGCGGATCAGGATTTCCCGTGCAGTTTTTCCCATAAGACCTCTGCCTCACTGCGGCGAATGTAATTCGGAAGAAGGGAGAGCGGATCATCCTTTTCGCCCTTTTCCAGCCTTGCCCAGGCTGCTCTTGCGACACTGCCGGCTCTGGCAAGGCGGCTGTGCGGCGCTGCCACGCGGATACCGGCGGGCTCGAGCTTTTCCTTATACGTATCAGCACATTCACCGACCGCGATGACAGGGCCTCCATGACGGAGGGCCGCCGCAATGACATCGTCAATGGACGCCGCCTCTTCCGGTGCTTCCTTCCAGAATTCGTCAAAAGCCCCGTAGAGCGCCGCATAGACATGGCCCCGCTGGGCATCCTCGAGCGGCAGGATGAAAGCTTCGGCCCCCTCCATATTCCGCGCCAGTGACTCCAGTGTATCGACCCCGACGATCGGTACTTTCCAGATATAGGCTGCCATCTTCGCTGTCGCAAGGCCGATGCGCAGTCCGGTGAATGAACCGGGCCCGATAGAGACGGCGATGGCCGTGATGTCTTCCTTAGATACGCCTGCCTCCTTCATCATGGCATCCAGATGCGGAATGAGCTGCTCGGAATGGGTCAGTCTTTTCTGCACCGTCCATTCTGCGACGAGCCGGTCTTTTTCCGCCAGCGCGCACGACAGCACAAGGGAAGAGGTATCAATGGCTAGAAGCATAATGTGTAATCTCCTTTACGATCGCATCCGGAGCGGCGTCGCTCCATGTGATGCGGATTTCTCTTTCTGTTTCCGAGAGGACACGGATGTCTATATGGATCGCTTCCGGCGGCACGATATCAGGAAACATGTCTGCCCACTCAGCGACCGTCACGCCGCCCGTGCTGTATTCCTCCCACCCGATATCATAGAGCTCTTCTTCTCGATGCAGGCGGTAGAAATCAAAGTGCTTCAGGGGAAGCGCGCCCTCGTAATAATTCATGATCGTGAATGTCGGGCTCCCGATAACGCCAGAAATTCCCATGCCGGCAGCGAGTCCCTGCACGAAATGGGTCTTGCCGGCGCCCAGATCTCCGGATAGGGCGATGAATTCATCATTCACCGCTGCTGTTCCGAGAAATCGTCCAAGCGCCATCGTTTCATCCACGCTCTTTGTATGTAGTACTACCTCATGTTTCATGGAGCCACCTCATCAGATCTTCATGGCAGGCAAGACCTGCCTCATAGCCCTCTCGGTGGAGCGAGCGGAGCTTCTCCACATTCTTTTCCGTCCGTGATACGACGACGGGCTTCTTCGGGCGAATGACAAAGACGCGCCCTTCTTTTTCCAAAGAAAGGAGCTTTTCTACTTTTTCATTATATATCGCAGGGATGGCGCACATTTTCTCGACCACCCGCGGATAGTCCTTCCCATAGAGCAGAGAGAGCAGCGCATGAAATCCGGCAGGCACCGGCTTTTTGCGATAGTCTCTATCGCGCGTTAAGATGTACACCGGCTTTTGGCAGCACGTGGGAAGCTCCTCAGGCAGCGGCACAAAAGGCATGCCGATCCCGCCGTCTACATAGATGCTGTCCTTCAAAGGGACAGGCTTTGAGAAAAGCGGGATCGAACAGCTGGCTTCCGAGATCTTGAAAAATTCCCTCATCGTACACGAGCGGCTCGACACGTAGACCGGCTGACCCGTGAAAGCATCCGTCATGATGATATAGAGCGTCTCCTTTGACTGTTCCGCTGTCACAAAATCGTAGGGATCGATCGACTCCGAAAGCTCGCCGAAGATGAAGTGGAAATTGAAATAACTCCCCCGTTTCACCAGATGCCGCAGTCCCATATAGCGCGGATCCTTCGCAAATCGGGTATTCATCCGAAGACTTCTCCCCCTCTGGTGTGCCAGGTAGCACAGCCCCTGCATGGAGCCGGCTGAGATCCCCATAGAGCAGGGAAAATACAGTCCTTCCTCCATGAAGGCATCCAGCACGCCGGCCGTGAAGAGCCCGCGCATCGCACCACCTTCCATGATGAGCAGGCTCTCTTGCGCTCCATGGATCTCGCTTTCTGTATTCCACGCTTTCATCATGAGTGAATGGAATGCCTCCTTTGGAATGGTGAACGAGGGATCGGATGGTCTCACCGAAGGGACGCACCCTTCGGTGAGACCATCTCCCGTGAAGCCGTTTTTTTACTTGGAACCCTTCGACTGATTCTTGACTGCATTGATCTTCGCCGCGATGGCATCCTGATCTCCTAAGTAGCTTACATCATGCACCGTGAAGTCATCATTCAGATGATAGACGAGCGGCACACCAGTCGGTACATTCATGCCGGCGATCTCTTCATTCGAGATCCCCTCGAGGTGCTTTCGGAGCGCACGGATGGAATTCCCATGGGCTGCGATCAGGATCTTCTCTCCCTTTGCGATTTCCGGACGGATCACGTCTTCGAAGTACGGAGCCACACGTGCGACCGTATCCTTCAGGCATTCCGTCAAAGGGAGCTGTACTTCATCCTTGAATTTCTGATACGGCGCCTGGTTCTCCGGGCATCTTGGATCATCTGCCGAAAGAGCCGGCGGACGGACGTCATAGGAACGACGCCACAGATGGACCTGCTCAGCACCGTACTTATCTGTAGTCTCTGTCTTGTTGAGTCCCTGCAGCGCCCCGTAGTGACGCTCATTCAGGTGATAATTCTTCTCGACGGGGATCCAGGTGAGATCCATCTCATCGAGCACCGTGTATGCCGTATGAATGGCACGCTTCAGTACAGATGTATAGCATTTGTCGAAGGTAAATCCCTCTTTAGCGAGCAGGCGGCCTGCCTCACGCGCTTCGCTGTAGCCTTTCTCCGTCAGCTCGACATCCGTCCAGCCGCAGAATAAATTCTTCTGATTCCATTCACTTTCTCCATGACGAATGACTACCAGTGTGTACATCGTTTTTCTCCTTTTTACAATACCTATCGTGGACTCCATATATTCTACTATATACTGCCTTGCCTGATCATCGGTCATGAATCGCCAAAATGATCATACCCTTTGGCGAAAAGCCTCTTGCGCCCGTCTCGATCCGTCAGATACACGCTACCTGTGCCTTTCTGCGTGACCCTTCCGATCACAGAGACAGGCAGCAGCGGATCGAGCTTTTGGAGGTCTTCTTCTGAGATCGTCCCGATGAGTTCATAGTCCTCACCACCCGTGAGTGCCCAGTCCAGCGGATCCTTGGAGAGACGCGCGCCCAGTTTTCCGGCTTCTTCGGAAATCGGGATCTTCTCGCGAAAAAGCTCGATCTCTACATGGCTCGCTTTGGCGATCTCATTGATCTCTGAGGAAAGACCATCCGAGACATCATTCAAAGATGTCGCTCCGGCTGCTCTGAGTGCGCTGCCGAGCTTGATCTGCGGACGCGGCCGCTGGTGGCGCTCACAAAGAGAGGGATACTCTTCCTGAAGCCCCGCAAGCAGCGCGGAGAGTCCGGCGGCCGAGTCACCCAGTGTCTCCGTCGCAAAGACGAGATCGCCAAAGCGCGCCCCGCTCCTCGTGACTGCACGTCCTTTGGGCACCATACCGACCACCGTTCCTGTCAGGATGACCCCACCGGGAGAGCCCGTGACATCGCCGCCCAGAAGATTCACGCGATAGGATGAGCAGCACTCGCGGATCCCCTCATAGAGTGATTCCACCCAGGATACCGGCAGCTGCTCCGGGAGTGCCGCCGAAATGACGAATCCGATCGCATCCGCTCCCATCGCGGCCATATCACTGAAATTTGAAGCACAGAGCTTGTATCCGACATCGGAAGGGCGCATCGTCTTCTTGATAAAATGGATCCCTTCCACCATCGTATCGGTGGAGATCACCTGATCATAGCCGGTCGGCACCCTATACACCGCCCCATCATCGCCTGAGCCGATCACGACCAGCTCCGGCCGATAGATGAGATCCTTCGCTATGCGATCGATTAGACCGAATTCACCGACATCTTTCACGGTCTCTTCCATGAAAATCCTCCTTCAAAGCAGCCTTTGCAGCTGCTTTCTTGCGAAGATCAGGCTTCCACCAGCAGGGCCCCGAGATCTTTCAGCTCTGCGAGCGCTTTTTTATGATCCTCTTCAGCGACCCAGCCCAGCCCCGGGACGAGAAGCGTCACGCTCCGCCCTGACTGCAAAAGAGACAGGACCGTCTCCTTCACGCAGTATTCCGAAGCGATACCGCCCACATAGACATGAGAAGACGCGACATCATGCAGCGCCTTTCCTTCCGCGTTCATCCCATGGAAAGCAGAGTATTCTTCGACATCATCCCTTAGACCTTTGAGGAAGAGATTTTCCTTCGATGGACGATTGGCCGACCGCTTGATATCCCGTGCAAAAGAGGGATCCAGCGCCGCCCCTTCGGAGCCGGCCACGCAATGGACCGGCCAGATGCCGCCATTCTTTTTGAAAGAACCATTCGTCTCGCTGTGCCAATCAGACGTATAGAGCACGCGCACTTCGTGCGTATTGATAAAATCGACCAGCCATGCCACCGCCTCATGGCTGTGAGCGCAAGCCAGCGTGCCATCGATAAAATCATACTGACAGTCTACTATGATCAGATCATCCATATGATGAGCCTCCTGTATGTAAATGAAAATGTTTTTCCCTCTGCCATCTTATTTTAACATATCCGAAGAAAGATGCATAAAAAAAGTGCGCTGTGCATGAAAAATCATGAGCAGCGCTTTGGAAAGCAATCCCTATGCGTTTTTCTTTCGTTTAAGGCATCGGACTTTCTGCCAAAGCAGTCGGCCAGGGATCTTCTGCCTTCTGAAAATGTATTCGTCTCACCAGTCACCAAGCAGTATACATCATCTAAACCTCTGTATTTACTGTAAGAATGGTATACTTGAACTTCTTACAATCCATAAAACGAACTACATCTTGCGTTGCTAATATTTTCCCACTTGCATTTTTCTCTAGAACGTAGTACCATATAGTCATGAAGCATGGACATATTTGAACATGTTCCCCAGATGGACGGCTTCTCCGATCTTCAGAATTCTCTAAGCGCTACGAGATCACAGGGAGGGCCGCACCGGAAGGGGCAGATCTGCCATATGCACCATGCGTCATCGGATGGGTCAGCGGAAGCGTACAGCCTGCTGCCGATGCCCATTTTAGGCTGACAAGTAAGAAAAAATGAATATCCGGAAGCATGGCTTTTCCACTTCCCTGTCCTCTGCGAGGCCGGGTTCCGACGATAGCACAGGCCCTCCCGCACTTCGGTGCCCATGGACGACCGTCACCGATTCCGAGCTCCGCCTGCATCGGGCACAGGTGAGAAGCCTTTTCCGGATGTTTTTTTATGCCCTTTTTCGCACCGCTATACCTGCCGCTTCCTTTGCATGCCGGATAAAAAGGTGTAGTATATAAGCATGTAGTCAAGGACAAGGAGGCAGCTGTGCATACATCAGAAATTGTTTTGCAAACACTCAAAGAAGGAAACGCCGCGTATGTAAAGAGCGGTGCTTTTGCCGGAGACATCTCCCCGGAGAAACGTCTCGCCCTGACCGGCGGGCAGTCTCCCCGCGCTGTGGTCATCACCTGTGCGGACTCCCGCGTCATCCCCGAAGTCATCTTTTCCTGTGGTCTAGGTGAACTTTTCACCATCCGCATCGCTGGAAATGTGATCGACGCCCACCAGCTCGGCTCCATCGAGTATGCCGTATCCCATTTGAAAACGCCCCTCGTCGTCATCCTTGGGCATACCGGCTGCGGCGCCGTGCAGGCCGCGCTCCATGGCGAAGCCGACGGACACATCCGCTACATCGTAGATACCATCCGGGAAGCCATCGGTGAGGAAAAAGACCCTCTTGCGGCCTGCCATCTGAATGTCCTCTGCGCCGGCAAGGAGATCCGCGCTGCCTTTTCCGCGGAAAAGGATCCTCTGCTCCGAGAGGAGCAGGTCGCCTGCGCTGTATACGATATAGAAACAGGCAAGGTCGAGTGGCTGGATGAGGATGACTAAGAGAATACGGCTTTCAATAAAAACGCCATGCAGATCCCGACGGATCCGCATGGCATTTTTTTATGGGAAATTCAAAAGGATCCCGGCTCAGCCGTGGATTTCTCTCAAAGGATACGACCGTCCCGTAAGAGAACGTGCTCCCTTTTCTGTGATGACATAGGTGTTTTCTGTCCCGACCATGCCGAGCCCCGGGAGCGCGATTTTCGGTTCGACTGCAAACGTCATACCGGGCTCGAGCACCTCCTTGAAGCCCTTTGCCAGAGCAGGCGCTTCATCCATCACGAGCCCGATGCTGTGTCCGAGAAATTTGCCCCCGTTCATGAAGTCATCCCCATATATATTTTGAAACTTTTCCATCGGTTTTAGATACAGATTCTCGATCGATTCCCCCGGCTTCATCAAAGAGACGACCTCCTCCTCCAGACGAAGACACTCCTCCTGCGCCTTGAGAATGGCATCCGCCTCCGGATTCTTCGCCAGTTCCCCGAAGTAGTAGACCACCGTCTTATCTGTATGATAGCCATCAAAGCCGCAGGGAATATCGAGATAGACGAGCCGTCCCTCTTTCAAGCGGCGGAAAGCATTCCCGATGGACTGCACCGCGATACAGGTCCCATCCGTACCTCCCGGGCCGTCAAACCCCGTGCGGACAAGACCACTCTTACCGAAGGACGCCAGCCCGACGGCCTCTTCCCCCAGAGACTGATTGAAGCGCGCCGTACCATGAGAGCCGCGGATCACCATTTCCTTGTAGATCTCGATGGCAAGCTCCGCCTCACTGATGCCCGCATGGAGGAGCTTCGGTGCGACGACATCCAAGACCGTCTCATGGATACTTCCCGAACGCTCCATCTGCGTGATTTCATAGGCACTTTTCCGAAGTCGCAGATCCTGCAGGACATCATCCAGCGGCAGCGCCGTCTCGAAAGGGAAATGCTTATGAAAAAGCTTCATCCAGTCCAGTGTGGTCTTCTTCGTTTCCACATAGATCCCCTGAGGGACATGTGAATAAAAAGCCGCCGCCTCGCGGAAGCTTCGCATCGGGCGGATATCACTGAAGTGAGACTCATTCGAAGCGCGCACGAAATTTCGCCGCACCCACAGGATCGCATCCGACGGAGTGATGATGAGCGCTCCCTCCTGCATCGTCCCCGTGAAATAGTACATCGCTACCTTGTGACTGATGACCGCCATCTCCCAGTCCGGATGACGCGCATCCATGAGTTTCCGAAATTTTTCCAGCCGCTGTTCCAGCTCCTTTGCCGGGACAGGACGGATCGCATCCGTTAGAACGGACGCCTGCTCCAGAATCGCCATATTAGCTCCTTTATATCTGACCAATCCATATCTAACCAACTACGATTGTAGCAAAGATGATGTATCCCTGCAATGAATGCTCATGTACGGTAAGGAAGCAAGCAACCGAAAACAAGAGATAGACCGCCAGCACTACACTATTCCGAACCAAAGACCAAAAGATAAGCATTGTGGGAAAATCTAAACTTTTGGATTTTCCTACAATGCCGACTACGGCGGAATCCCTCCCACTCCTTATATCTTTCTTTCCGTATACATTGAATTTGTATTTAGTAAATGCTATAATGTCCCTATTCAAATTATAAATGTGTTGAATTAGTTACATGTACATATTTTTTGTGCCGGAGGAAGTGAAATGAAACAAAAAATTTATCTCATTACAGGCTTAATGGCTTCTGGAAAATCTACAGTTTCCGATTTACTGGCAAAATCAATAGAAAAATGCGTCCATCTTCGTGGTGATGTGTTCCGAAAAATGATTATTTCAGGCAGAGAAAATATGTCAGCTACCCCATCAGCGGAAGCAGTCCGCCAGCTGTACCTTCGATACAAATTGACTGCTGATGCGGCAAGGTCATACTTTGACAACGGCTTTTCTGTAGTGATCCAAGATAACTACTACGGTGATGAATTAAACCGAATGATAAATTATCTGCATAAATACCCTGTTGAGGTTGTCGTTCTTTGTCCAGATGTGGAAACAATAAAAGAAAGGGAACGATACAGGGAGAAAACAGGCTATTCCGGCTTTACGGTTGAAACCTTATACGATACATTTATGCAGACAACACCACGGATCGGCTTTTGGCTGGACAATTCCAATCAAACACCACAGCAGACAGCAGAAACCATTCTGAACACCAGGAAGCCGGTATGATTGTTACATATAAGGGGAAGAAAAATTTCTTTTAAGTACTTGCTTTCCTAAAACTGATGTGATATAATAGCTTCATTCTAGAAAAGGAGTAAAAAATATGCGGCAAGGTATTCTTAAATAAAACTATAATCAAATAGTGGGAACAAAGAATTATGATAGCTCCTTTTGTGGGGGCTTGGTTTTTTGTACCCAATTTAAGAATACTTTTGCCTTATCAATTTTGACATATTCAAAAAACAGCAATCACAAATAGGTGTATGCTGTATATGTGTATGTCCGCAAATTAGAATCCCCAGTGGTAAAAGTATTT
>DLZS01000065.1:38840-40526 GCA_003447275.1 Dialister sp. | reverse complement strand
CACGAGAGCCCTGAACCTTGAACCCTGAACCCTGAACCAAATCAAAGCAAAGTAAAAAGGGGCTGTAAAGAAATGAGGATTCATTTCTTCACAGCTCCTTTTTTCATGGAGAGCGCCGCTGGCGTCTGCGTGTCTTGGCGAAATATGGTATAATACAACCGATTGCATGCAAAGGAGAAAATTATGCGCGTCTTAGGCATTGACCCCGGTACCGGGCGCTGCGGCTTCGGTGTGGTTGAGAAGCATGGCACCACCATCACTCCGGTCAACTACGGCGTCATTGAGACGTACAAAGACCAGAGTGACCTCGAGCGGCTGAACATCGTTTACGAAGGCATCGCTGAGCTCATCGCGACATATCGGCCTGCGTTCATGGGGGTAGAGACACTTTATTTCAATACGAATATTACGACGGGCATCAAGGTGGCGCAGGCGCGCGGTGTGATCCTGCTCGCAGGCTATCGCCAGAACGTTCCCATCATACCGGTGACGCCGCTGCAGGTGAAGCAGCAGCTGACCGGCTATGGCCGTGCTGACAAGAAGCAGGTCATAGAAATGGTGAAGCGCATGATGCACATCACGAAAAAGATCGATCCGGACGATGCCGCAGATGCACTCGCCATTGGACTTACGGCGATTTATCGGGTGGAGCATAAGAATTGGACGTCGGGGGGATAAGGGGATCTGGTGTGGCTGGGAGATTTCCTTACCTATTTTATAAAAGGAGATTGGTGCGCTCTATGAATTGCGTGTCCCTCCTTTCCTGCTGAAGTTTCAGGTATGAGTAGTTAGAGATTAGAAGCCTCCACTTTCGGGCATCGCTCTATTTATACTGCTTATACTGCGCGGCGCATAAAAATAGGAAAGCGCCGCATAGGTTTGAAACTAGCGGGGGTCTCGTATCGCAAACCTAATCCCTAGCTACTAATTTCTAGTCACTAGTCACTAGTCACTCATCCCTGCTTTCAAACTTAAAGGAATAGTTTCTCATGATAGGATATATTAAAGGCCGTGTGACGGCCCTTTTCAAAGATTTCTGCTTTCTGGAAACAGGCGGCATCGGGTATCGGATCTTCATTTCCGATAAGACCCGTCAGCAGCTCATGACCGGGGAGGAGGTGAAGCTCTTCACGTACATGGCAGTCCGTGAGGATGCGATCCTGCTCTATGGCTTTCTCGGACAGGAAGAGCAGGAGCTCTTTCTGCTTTTGATCTCGATCTCCAAGATCGGGCCCAAGGTCGCGATGGGCATCCTCTCTGCCATGACGCCGGCTGCTTTTGTCGGTGCGGTGAAGGCACAGAATGTCACCCAGCTGACAAAGCTCCCCGGTATAGGCCAGAAGACGGCGGAGCGTCTTCTTGTCGAGCTCAAGGATAAGGTCGGTGTCTTTGCTTCAGTCGAAGCGGAGATCCCTTCGGTCTCTGCGGCAGAGCCGGATGAAGGAGTGAGCGGAGAAGCAGCGCGTGCACTCATGGCGCTCGGCTATGAGGCGGAAGAGATCGCGCCTGTCCTTAAGAGGCTCGCGGGCGAGTATGACAATGTTTCTCAGCTCGTCGGAGCGGCATTGCGGGAGTTTGGGAAGAGCAGAGGATAGGGGTAGCCCCTTGGGTGTGCCGTCCTTTGATTGGGAGTGAAAGCTTCGCTTAAATGAGAAATTAGAAATGAGAAATGCGAAATGGTGGTGC
>DLZS01000065.1:34564-38629 GCA_003447275.1 Dialister sp. | reverse complement strand
GAAATGCGAAATGGTGGTGCGGCGCGAAAAAAGTAAGGAAGCGCCGCAAAGCATAAATACGGCGATGCCAGAAGATGGCATTTAAGTGACTAGTCACCAGTCACTAGTCACTCGAGGCCACTTTCAAACTTATTGAAAGCTATGGAATCGATTTCCTTAAACCTTTTTCAAAGGAGTCTTCATGAAGAACAAATACATCAAAAGCCTTGGCGGTGAAGAGGAAGAGGTGCTTGGCAGCAAGGGGCGCATCGTTTCCACCGAAGAAAGCCCAAAAGACGAGTGGCAGACGACGCTTCGTCCGCAGCATCTGGACGATTATATCGGACAGGAAGCCTTCAAGAAGAATCTCAAGGTGTACATCGAGGCAGCGAAGTCGCGCAAAGAGCCGCTGGATCATGTGCTGCTCTATGGACCGCCGGGACTCGGCAAGACCACCATGGCGAAGATCATCGCCAATGAGCTGGGATCGCAGTTTAAAGTGACGAGCGGTCCGGCCATCGGGCGTCCGGGGGAGCTGGCTTCCATCCTGACGACATTGCAGGACCACGATGTACTTTTCATCGATGAGATCCATCGACTGAATCGGAATGTCGAAGAAATCTTGTACTCTGCGATGGAAGACTTTTCTCTGGATATTGTCATGGGGAAGGGGACTGGCGCCAGCTCCATCCGCATCGATCTTGCGCATTTCACGCTGATCGGCGCGACAACGCGGGCAGGTTCTCTCTCCGCGCCGCTGCGTGACCGGTTCCTCATCACGAACCATATGCAGTTCTATGAACCGCAGGAGTTGAAAAAGATCATTACCCGTGCAGCGCACATCCTGCAGATCGAGATCGAGGACAGCGGGGCAGAGGAGATCGCTCGTCGCTCGCGCGGGACACCGCGTATCGCGAACCGCCTTTTGAAGCGCATCAGAGACTTTGCGCAGGTGAAGGGGAGCGCGATCACGGCGGATATTGCCGCAGAGGCGCTGGCTGCGCTTCATGTCGATGAGATCGGACTTGATGATCTGGATAATCAGATCCTGAAGGCGATCATTTATAAATTCAATGGCGGTCCTGTCGGGATCGACACCATTTCTGCCGCTGTCAGCGAAGAGCGCGCGACCATCGAAGATGTCTGCGAGCCTTATCTCATGCAGATCGGCTTCCTCTCCCGTACCCCTCGCGGCCGCCTTGCCACTGAGGCAGCCTATGAGCACATCGGAGCAGCTTTTCCTATGAAAGGGGAAAAGTGATGCGGGACATACCGCAGCCGCATTTCCCTAAATCCCCTATAAGAAGGTATCTGTTTATGAAAAAATACATGGTCATTCTGCTGTCATTGTCCCTGCTGCTCCCCTTGGGGTCGGCATCCATGGCAGCGACGCAGCCGGTCCCGGGAAAATCTACAGTGACTATCCATAGATCGCCACGGGTGATCACCCGTAAGACCACGGGGCAGAAGAAGACGCAGTCATCTGCGGAGTCCCATAGAAAAAGGAATGAGGCAGGACAGATGATCGAGGTCGGGCTTCAGTCGGGAAGCGAGCTTTCTTTGACCGGACTTTCTGCGTTTCATGTGGAAGCGGGGAGCAGCCTCGGCTCTTATCCGGCGGGGACGCGGCTTACGATCTCTAAAAGCGGGAACGGTCTTTCTGTCAATGGAAAAAGCGCGGGAGCCAAGATCTATTTCAGATCCAGCGGAAGCGGGGCTGCCTTTGCCGTGAAGGGAAATCAATATCGCGGCGTGATCAAGGCCATCGCTTCTCCTTCCGGCGTAACACTGGTGAATCAGGTCTCTATGGAGGACTACCTCAAGGGGGTCGTTCCCTGTGAGATCGTTCCTTCCTGGCAGATGGATGCCATCAAGGCACAGGCTGTGGCGGCCAGAACGTATGCTATGTTCCATAAGAATGGCTATCGCTCAGCCGGCTACGATGTGACAGACGACACACGCACGCAGGTCTATCGCGGCGTATCGGCAGAGACAGAGGCGACGAACCGCGCCGTCATGGAGACAGCGGGAGAAGTCGTCACCTACGGCGGCTCGCCGATCGATGCGGTCTTCCATGCGAGCGGCGGCGGCTATACGGAAAACTGTGAAAATGTATGGGGATCGGCAGTGCCATATCTCAAAGGCGTGCCGGAAGACAAGTACGCGACCCCATGGAAGAAGACGATCTCTCTCTCTTCCTTCATGAAGATGGCGGATGTCGGCAAACTGAAGGGGATCAAGCTGTCAGCCCTGCATATCGGAGAGGCTCATAAGGCGAGTGACCGCGGGATTTCCGGACGCGTAAAGTCTGTGACCCTTGTCGGTTCGAAGGGAAATCGAGTGGTTTCGGGGGACCGTCTGCAGCAGATCTATGACCTGAACAGTACACTTTTTGATCTGTCTGTCAGCGGAAATCAGCTCGTTATCACCGGCTATGGCTATGGTCATGGCCTTGGCCTTTCGCAATGGGGGGCCGAAGCCATGGCAGAAAAGCACGGCGGGGCCAAAGATTACTACAAGACCATCCTTACGCATTATTTCACCGGGACGAAAGTGGAGAAGGTATATTGAGGGGAGACGCTGGATACGCGCATACTTTGTTGTTTGATTTCATGGGGGATAACCCACTGAATCAATCAGCCCGTTTCCCCTTTATCATGGAGCATGTATATGAAGAAAAAGATCATATCCGCTTGTCTGGCTGCATGTTTCTCTCTTTCCCTGGGGGCAGTCATATCTGCAGAGACCATTCCGATCCGGCAGAAGGAAACGCTGGCAAGTCCATCTGCAAAGCAGATGAAAGCGGCTCCAGAGAAGCAGCCTAAGAAAGAAAAAGCGAAAAAGAAGAAAGATAAAAAGAATAAGAAAGAAAATAAAAAAGCGGAGAATAAGGAAGCGTCACCCATCTCTCAGATGGATGAGCCATGGATCGAAGTGGGGCTCACTTCCGGCATGCGCCTCTCTCTTACCGGGCTCGAAGCGTGCCGGGGTACGGTTGATGGGATGACCGTGAGCACCTATCGGAAAGGGGAGGAGTTCTCCATCTCACGCGCAGGGCAGATGATCTCCATCAATGGAAAAAAGCTCGGCACTGCGGTTTATCTCGAGCCTGTCCAGACCGAGCCGTCCTTTGCGGTGAAAGGAAATCGCTATCGCGGAAAGATGAAGCTCATCCCCTCCCCGTGGAATGAGGGCGTGGTGATGGTGAATGTGGTGCCGATGGAGGAATATCTTCGCGGCGTCGTTCCCAGCGAAAGCATTCCCTCTTGGAGGATCGATGCACTGAAGGCGCAGGCCGTCGCCGCGAGGACCTATGCCCTCTATCACAGGAACGGCTATCGCGCATCGGGCTATGATGTGACCGATGATGTGGAGAGCCAGGTCTACAAAGGTGCCGGCGTGGAGACGAAGGCGACCGACGAAGCCGTCAGAGAGACCCGCGGCGAGGTCATCACCTTTGACGGGAAAGCGATCGATGCACTCTTCCATGCGGATGGCGGTGGCTACACGGAGTATGGCGAAAATGTCTGGGGGATTTCAAAGCCGTACCTGCAGGGCGTCCCCGAAGAGCTCTCCCCTCAGACAAAGAAACCATGGACAGTTACGCTGACGCGGGAAGCGTTTTCGAAAAAACTGAGCGCGTCCGGCTATGGCGTCGGAAAGATACAGAATATCAAGCTGTCAAATCTACAGTTTGGCAAAGTCCATTATGCGGGAGACCGCACACCGGCAGGCCGCGTGAAGAAGCTCATCTGTCGCGGCAGCAACGGCTGGGTGAGCCTCTCGGGAGTGACGATGAGAAAGATATTTAGCCTCAGGAGTGCGATGTTTGATATCCTTTTCAAAGGAGATCAGCTCATCATCACCGGCTATGGCTATGGTCATGGCCTTGGGCTCTCTCAGTGGGGCGCGGAGGCCATGGCGGAAAAGCATGGCGATGGGAAAGATTATTACAAAGAAATCCTCGCGCATTACTATCAGGGGACAAAAGTGGAAAAGTGGTATCAATGAAAGGGTTCAAGGTTCAGGGTTAGCCCGTGGGGCGGGGCGTCCATTGATTCTATTTGAAAGCCTCGTTTGAATGAG
>DLZS01000065.1:19680-34333 GCA_003447275.1 Dialister sp. | reverse complement strand
GAAATGCGAAATGGTGGTGCGGCGCAAAAAATAAGGAAGCGCCGCAGAGTTTTGATAGCGCTTCGCGCCGTCGTCATCTCGAGCGTAGCCGAGAGATCTCTCTTGCAGAACGGTCAGCGCACCATTTGCGCTATTTCGATCACCGCTTGCTTCTAATCCCTAGCCACTCATTCCTGCTTTCAAACTTCGTGGTTCAGGGGGAAAATGAGAAATGAAGGTAGCGGCTCCGCCGCGAACATATATTTTGCGGCGAAGCTGCTACTACAACCCTTAACCCTTAAACCCTGAACCCATTTACAAAGGAGATATATTCATGAAACTGGAAGAATTCAATTACGATTTACCGAAGGAATTGATCGCTCAGGAACCGGCAGAGCCGCGTGACTCCTGCCGCCTGATGATGGTTGACAAGAAGACGGGGGAGTGGGAGCATCACCATTTCCGTGATATCCTGGACGAGATCCGCGAAGGCGATGTTTTCGTCTTCAATAACACGAAAGTCATTCCGGCGCGCCTCTATGGCAAGAAGAAGGATACCGGCGGCAAGGTGGAGATGCTGCTCCTCACGCCGAAGGGCAATGATACATGGGAAGTCCTCGTGAACCCGGGCCGTAAGGCACTGCCCGGCGTAGAGATCGAATTCGCAGAGAACTGTTACTGCAAAGTGCTGGATAAGACGGAATTCGGCGGACGTCTGGTCGAATTCCACTATGACGGCAATTTCGACAGCCTTCTCGATCAGATCGGTGAGATGCCGACCCCGCCGTATATTCACAAAAAACTTGGCAACAATGATGAGTACCAGACCGTGTACGCGAAGTATAAGGGGTCAGCGGCTGCTCCGACGGCAGGCCTTCATTTCACCCCGGAGCTTATGGAAGAAATGAAGAAGAAGGGCGCGAAGCTCCTCTTTGTCACCCTTCATGTCGGTATCGGTACCTTCCGCCCGGTTTCTGAAGAAAATATCGAAGACCATGAAATGCATAAGGAGTGGTACACGGTCAGTGAAGAAACGGCGAAAGAAGTGAATGCTGCGAGAGCCGAGGGCCGTCGTGTCATTGCTGTCGGCACGACCTCTGTCCGCACATTGGAGTCCGCTGGTCAGAGCGGTATCCTTGAGAGCGGCAGCGGCTGGACGCAGCTCTATATCTATCCGGGCTATCAGTGGCACATGGTCGATGCCATCGTCACGAATTTCCATCTTCCAGAATCCACTCTCGTCATGATGATGGCCTCCTTCGCCGGCCGTGAACACATTCTTGCCGCGTATGAAGAAGCCGTGAAGCAGAAATACAGATTTTTCTCCTTCGGTGATGCCATGTTTTTGCGTTAAGAGAACGCTGAATTTAATCAACTATCTTTTAGACATCATAAGGATCTACAACTATGGTTATTAACTACGAACTTGTTGCCGAAGACAAGAAGACCGGCGCGCGGGCAGGGCTCTTGCACACGCCTCATGGCACGTTTAAAACGCCGATGTTTATGCCGGTCGGCACACAGGCGACAGTCAAGACTGTCACACCCGAAGAACTCGAAGGCATGGGCGCGCAGATCATCCTCTCGAATACCTACCACCTGTTCCTTCGTCCCGGCACGGAGCTGATCAAAGAGGCTGGCGAGCTGCATCGTTTCATGAACTGGCCGAAGGGAATACTGACGGACAGCGGCGGCTTTCAGGTCTTCTCTCTGGGAGCTATGCGCAAGATCACAGAGGAGGGCGTGCACTTTCGCTCCTTCCTCGATGGATCGAAGCAGTTCCTCTCTCCGGAGGTTTCCATTCATGCGCAGGAGGATCTGGGGAGCGATATCGCCATGGCTTTCGATGAATGTATCCCCTATCCGGCAGACTATGAGTACGCCGACCATTCCACAGCGCGCACGACGCGCTGGGCAGAGCGCTGCATCAAGGCGCATACCCGCACGGATCGCGGCATGTTCGGTATCGTGCAGGGCGGGATGTACAAGGATCTTCGGAAGAGAAGCGCGCTCGAGATTTCCTCCATGCCCTTTGACGGCATGGCGATCGGCGGGCTCTCAGTCGGTGAGCCGCATGACCTCATGTATGACATTCTGGAGTACACCACCCAGTTCCTGCCTGTGAATAAAGCCAGATACCTCATGGGTGTCGGCACGCCGGACTGCCTCGTCGAAGGCGTGGCTCGCGGCATCGACATGTTCGACTGCGTCTTCCCGACGCGTGTTGCCAGAAATGGCATGGCCATGGTGCATTCCGGCCGCATGAATATGAAGAACAAGAAGTATGAGAAGGACTGGGCACCGCTCGAGGAGGGCTGCGGGTGTTACACCTGTCAGCACTACAGCCGCGCATACATCCGTCATCTCTACAAGTCGGAAGAACTTCTCGCCTTCCGCCTTGTGACGATACACAATCTTTTCTTCCTGCTCCAGTTTATGCGTGATATGCGACAGGCGATCATAGATGGAAACTTCACGGAGTTCAGAGAGAGCTTCATGGCGGGCTATCATCGGTGAGTCCGGCTCTCTTTACAACATTTTGACACATAATTAGAAAATAACTACAGACAACGATCATCAAAGTATGGTAAAATAAATACTATATGATTTGACGGAGGTGAATCAAATGGAACAGGTAATGAATTTCGTCAGTCTGGCATGGCCATTTCTCGTGCTGGTCGGTATTATGTATTTCTTCATGTATCGCCCGCAGCAGAAGCTGAAGGTGGAAAGAGGTCGTTTCCTGATGTCCCTGAGAAAAGGGGATCATGTAGTAACGGCTGGAGGCATTCACGGGACGATCAAAGTACTGCGTGACAAATACGTAGAGCTGGAGATCGCACCGAAGGTCATCATCAAAGTAGAAAAGACCGCTATTCAGCACGGTGATGTAAAGCTCATCGACGAAGAGACCGCCAAGAAAGCCGGTGCGGCTGCCTTGGGCGCTGCTTCGGAAGAACAGGTCATGAATCAGACCAAGCACAAAGATGAACCGGAAACCGAAGTGGTGGAAGAGGTCGTCGAAGTGGATGATCCGAAAGATGCCGGCACGGAAGTGGTCGAGGAAGTCGTCGAGGTCGAAGATAAAGACGCTTCTAAAGGCAAAAAAGAGGAAAAGAAATGATAGAGACGGATACTCCTTCCGTGACACGGAAGAAGGAAATCCGCCAGAAGATGCTCGCCTTACGGCGGGCTCTTTCTGCTACTGACATGGAAGCTATGAGCCTTGCTCTGGCGAATCGGATCTGCGAGTCGGCCGTGTATCAGAAAGCCCATCGCATCATGGCTTATCTTTCCATGAAGGGAGAAGCCGATCTCGATCCTTTCATCCGCCGCGCTCTTTCTGATGGGAAAGAGATATACATCCCGGTATGTCTGCCGGAAAAACAGATGGAGGCGGGACGTCTCATGGATATGGAGCATTTCATCCAAGGACCGTATGGCCTTAGGGATCTGCCCAAGGGCTATGAAGTCATAGCACCGGACATGCTTGATCTTGTCCTCGTACCGGGGACTGCGGGGACAGAGAGCGGCGCGCGCCTGGGGATGGGAGCCGGATACTATGACAGGTATCTGGCAAAGATCTCCTATGAAAAAAGGATCATGACATTGTGGGATTTCCAAGTCGTAGATTTCCTCCCTGAAGAGCCCTTCGACCAGTGCATGGCCGGTATCATTACAGAGAAACGAAGTATCATCACGAAAAGAGGTTGAAGTTTTGGAAAAGAAAAGGAACAGCAGCGTCAGAAGCGGTGCGCTCATCCGATTCTGGGTCGTTATCGCGGCCATTATCGGGATTTTCCTTGCGAGCGTAGGCTGGCTGGCCGGGCATATCCGTCAAGGCCTTGACTTGCAGGGCGGTACACATATCGTCATGCAGGCTGAGGATACCGAAGAAAATAAGGTCACCAATGAGGCAATCACGCAGGTCATCAATATCATGCAGAAGCGTGTCAATGAAATGGGTCTGACGGAACCGATCATTCAGCGTGAAGGGGCGAACCGTATCATCATCGAGCTGCCTGGTGAAAAGGATCCGCAGAAGGCCATCGAAACCATTGGCAAGACCGCTGTCCTCCAGTTCAAGGATGAGGAAGGCAATGTCAAGCTGACGGGGGAAGACCTGAAAAATGCAAAAGAACAGATGGGGCAGAACAAGCAGCCGCTCGTTGCACTGGAATTTTCCGATGAGGGAGGAAAGAAATTCGGCGCCCTCACTGCGGCGAATATTGGCCGTCACATCGGCATCTATCTCGACGGAGAGCTCCTGACGAATCCGGTCGTCAATGAAGCCATCACCGGCGGCTCCGCTGTCATCACGGGGCAGAGAACGCTCGAAGAAGCGAAGGATCTTGCGATCCTTCTCCGAAGCGGTGCGCTTCCGGTCAAGGTTTCCGTCATGGAAGTCCGTACCGTCGGTCCGTCTCTTGGACAGGACTCGAAGGATAAGTCCGTCGTGGCTTTCACCATCGGTCTCTCTCTGGTCGTTATTTTCATGCTGGCCGTGTACCGTATGGCCGGTTTTGTCGCGGATGTGGCGCTTCTTGTGTATGTTCTCATCCTTCTAGGCATCCTGAATATGCTGCATGCGACACTGACACTTCCAAGTGTGGCGGGCGTTATTCTGTCCATCGGTATGGCGGTCGATGCGAATGTCCTCATCTTTGAACGATTCAAAGAAGAGATCGCATCCGGCAAGATGCTTAGGCTGTCTGTCCAGTCCGGCTTCAAACGTGCATTTGTCACCATCTTTGATGCGAATATGACAGTCATCATCACCTCCTGCATCCTCTTCTTCCTGGGCAGTGCGACGGTGAAGGGGTTTGCCTTCTCGCTCGGCCTTGGTGTCGCTGTATCCATGTTCACGGCGATCACCGTCAGCCGTACACTGCTCATGTTCCTTATCGATGCGAACTGGATCCATAACCCCTGGTGGTTTGGCGGAAAAAGGGGGTACGATAGATAATGTTCAACAGCTTTGATTTTATCGGCAAACGAAAGCTCTGGTTCGGCTTTTCCGGACTTCTGATCATTCTTTCCGTTGTGTCCATCATCCTCTTCCGTTTCAACTGGGGGATTGATTTTACCGGCGGCACCATTCTGGAGCTGGCATTTCCCAAGAATGTCACGGTAGAAGAGGTGCGTGACGGACTTCGCGCGGATGGTCTTGAAACAGCGACCATTCAGCTTTCCGGCAGCAATATGCAGGGAGAGTCCGGCGATGACGTCATCATCCGTACCAGAAACCTCTCTGCCGAAGAAGCACAGACGGTCGTTTCTCATGTGAAGGATAAAGTCGGCGAAGCCGAAGTGAAGCGCATCGAGACTGTCGGTGCCGTGATCGGTTCTGAGGTCACGAAGAATACACTTCTCAATGTTATCCTCTCCTTCGGCGCGATGATCCTCTATATGTCTATCCGCTTTGAGCACCGTATCGCACTGTCTGCGATCGTAGCGATCTGCCATGATATCCTGATGGTGCTCGGTGTCTTTGCATTCTTCCATCTGGAAGTCGATGCATCCTTCCTTGCGGCGATCCTGACGGTCCTTGGTTACTCCATGAATGAATCTGTCGTCATTTTCGACCGTATTCGTGAAGCCATTCATACCCATCGCCGGACGGACAGCTTTGCGAAACTGGCCAATGATTCCATTCATCAGACCATCCGTCGTTCCCTCTATACACTGACTACGACGCTCTTCTGCGTGGCTTCGCTCTACTTCTTCGGCGGCGATACCACGAGAAACTTCGCGCTGGTCATGCTGATCGGCTTCATCTCCGGGGCCTACTCCTCTGTGTGTGTAGCAACATCTCTGTGGGTCACATGGCATGAACATACCGGAAGCGCTAGAAATGCGTCTTCGCGCGAAGAAAAGAGATCGAAAGCATAAATAGGTGGTAAAAAAAAGACTGCGAGTATTCGCAGTCTTTTTTGCGTGGATCGTCAGCCGCCGATAAACGGCGTGGGACCGGTGTCCGTTGAGGCTCCTCTTGGGTAAGACAGGGGGCGTCCCTTGCTGCTTTTGGGCATCCGTGATCCATGATAGCTTCTGGATGCAAAGAACCCGTGCGATCCATGATACCGTCGGAGCCTCTGGAGAGGGGAGGCTTGATAGAAGAAGTGATCCGTAAGATAAAAAACCGCGCTCCCGAAGGGCAGCGCGGTTTTTCAAATACAGATTATTCTTTATAGTTGTTTTCCTTATCCCACCAGTAGATGCCTTTTTGGCTGGGGAGGACATTTTTATGGAAGAACGGTGTCTGAATGCCTTCCTTGAGCTGACGTTCATAATCTTTGAGGCACGCATTGGCCTGCGGGAAGAGAAGGAGGATGGCAGTGACGTTTGTCAGTATCATGAAAGCCATGAAGAGGTCGGCGAGATTCCAGACGAGCGGGAGGTCAGCCAGAGAGCCCCAGAAGATCATGACAGCGATGCAGACGCGGAAAAGATTGAGTGGCCATTTCTTTTTGGTCAGGTGGCCGATATTGATCTCCCCATAGTAGTAGTTACCGATGAGGGAGGTGAAGGCGAAGAGGAAGATCAGGATGGAGACGGCTTTCGGAGCCATCGGGCCAAAGTACTGGGCAAGATCCCACTGGATGAGCTCGATGCCGGTGAGACCGGTCGAAGTATAGTCGCCTGTCAGGAGGACGATGAATGCGGAAGCAGAGCAGATGAAGAGCGTATCGACATAGACGCCGAAGGACTGGATGAGACCCTGCACAGCCGGGTGACTGGCGTCTGCGGTGGCTGCCGCATTCGGTACAGAGCCTTCGCCGGCCTCGTTCGAGAAGAGGCCGCGCTTGAAGCCTGTCAGGACGGCAGCGCCCATGCCGCCGCCAAAGACTGCCTGGAAGTCAAAAGCATCGCGGAAAATGATGCCAAAGACGCGGGGCATTTCTGTGATGTTGAAAAGCATGATGCCAAGCGTGATCAGGATGTAAATGCCGGCCATGATCGGGACCATCCATTCCGTGACGCGGGCGATACGGCCCATGCCGCCGCAGATGACAGCCATAGCGAGGACAGTGACGACACCGCCGATGAGCATGCGGTCAAGTCCCAGAGAGGAGGAAAGCGCGAGTGCGATGGTATTCGACTGGACGGAGTTGTAGATCATGCCATAGGTGACAGAGATCAGAATGGCAAAAATCGCTGCCCACAGACCATGCCCGAGACCATTTTTCAGGTAGTAAGCCGGGCCGCCGCGGAATCCGGTGCCGTCTTCGCGCGGGACTTTATAGATCTGCCCGAGCGTACTTTCTACGAAGCCTGTCGCTGAGCCGATGATGGCGATGAACCACATCCAGAAGATCGCGCCCGGACCACCCGCTGTGATAGCGATGGCGATGCCGGCAATATTGCCGACGCCGACACGAGATGCCGTGCTGACACAGAAGGCCTGAAACGGGGAGATCTCATTGCCGGCGGTCTTTTTGCCGGCACTCTCTGTGATGAGAGAAAACATTTTTGTAAAATAGCGGATCTGTACGCCGCGTGTGCGGACGGTAAAGTAGAACCCGGCACCCACCAGAAGAATGATGATCACCGAGGACCAGAGAAATCCATTGATTTCTGAAACAATAGCGTTGAGCGCTTCCATGATACCTCCTTGGAAACTGAATGAGAGATAATAGCCAATCATCTTATTATATACGTTTTATATACGTTTTTGCAATGAGATACAATTGCGTGGCAAAGGCTGAGCTTCTCTTACCGGCTGCTGTTTATATCCTCTTTCCCTTTTTCGTTCACGATGTTCCAATTCCTGAGCAGTACTTTTTTCCCGCGCCAGGCGAAGGCGTAGGAACGGAAGGCTTTGTCGAAGGCGCGGTTGGAATAGCTGTCCATTTCTTCCTGTGTCAGTGCAGAGATCCGATGCTCATGGATCTCCGGAAGCGGAGAGGGGAGGGCTTTTTGATTAAAGGGGCAAAAGCGCTGGCATTCATCGCAGCCAAAAATGTAGGGTGTTCGCTGTAGGATCTGCATCTCCGCCGGAGAGAGCTCTTCCTTCTTTTGCGTGAGGTAAGACTTGCATCGGAAAGGGTCGAGCCTCTTCTCTCCGATGGCACGCCCGGGACAACGGATGAGGCATTCGCGGCAGCTGCCGCAATGCAGCGTGAGCGGCTCATCAGGTGTAAGTGACAGTGTGGTCAGGATGGATCCGATGGTGACGAAGGAGCCGTATGCCGGATGGATCAGGCAGTGATTTCTTCCGAAGAACCCAAGTCCGGCGGCATAGGCGAGCCAGCGGTCGACCATGGGAGAGGTATCCACAAGGGGAAGAAATTGCTCGCCCGGGTAAGACGGGCGAGCCGTCTCTATGATTTTCTGAAGATAGCGGTGGATGACCTTATGATAGTCCATGGGTCTTGCATAGAGTGCGATATTTCCTTCTTCTTCTCTGGCAGGTCTGTATGGAAATAGAATCACAAAGAAGGAGCGTGCATCTCTAAGGAGCGCGGAAGGATCCAGTCTTTCTGCAAGCGAGGAGGGCGCAAAGGGGATAGGGCCGGCATTTTGAAGCTGCTCTTTCAGTGTGCTGTCTAAGGAGGCAGAGCATGCGCCGCAGGCATCCAGATGAAGCGAGGCGGCGATCTGGGAAAGGTGAGATTTGGGAGTCATAGGAGTTTTGAGATATACAGGGAAACAGATGCCATGGAAAGGCGGGAAGTGGGAGAGGGACGTTTCATTCACGGGCGGCATTTCTTGCTGCGGCGCGTAAAAAAAGAGACCTTTCGGCCTCTTTTTATTTTGTCATTCGCTTCGCAAGAAGCTCACTGACTCGTTCTGTGGGCATATCGTCACTGTCATAGAGAAGCCCTTTGGGACTTTTGATGATGAGCCGATCCATCAAGTTCTGTGCAATGAGGTCATTGGTGGCAGAAAGGAAGGAAAGGCATGCCTTGTCGTGCTGTTCTTTCGTGATGAGACGGGAGAGTCCAGGTGCTTTCAGACGCTGCTGCAGGAAGAGCTGGTGGATGGCCTTCCAGCTTTCCTTTTTGGGGCAGGCCCTGAGAAGCACGCAGATGGTATAGCCGCGCTCTTTCAGATAACGGATGTATTCTTTGGTGTGGGAGACATCTTCCAGAGATCCTTCCTGAAGGATGTGGTAACGTTCTACGGCGGCCTGCTTCATGGCAAGGTCTGAGAGGTACTGCCCCTGAGCCATGGAGAAATAGGCACAATATTGCCCGTACTTCTTCATGAGAGCTTTATAACGAGGGTGGAAACCGCGGAAATTATCACTCATGGACTGTACGATATTTCCATCATACTCTTCGATGATCATGGAAGACATGCGCGTCTTGCCCGAGCCGGGCTGTCCTGCGATGATGAAGGCGGTGGGATGCTTCTGCCCGCCTTTCTTTCCCTGACGGATAGATGGCCAGATGGTCTTTCGGAAGAAGGCATTCATCTCTTCTTTATCAAAGGCACGTTCCTTCTCGATGAGCTTTTTCGTCAGATGTACGCTGGAAACAGGACGGAAGATCTGGTCCGCCATGTACTTAGTCTCTATGTCATAGGCTTCGCGCAGCATGGAGATCTGCTCGGACATGGGGAGGCCGCGGCCTTTCCGAAGCTCGATCAGTGACATTTCATGGATGGTTTGCCGCCAAAGTTTATAGAGGCGTGCTTCATCAGAAGGGGAGATGTCTTTGTCCTCTCGCATGGTGCAAAGCAGGTTGTGAAGCGTATTAAAAATTTCCGCATTCACTTCCAGCTGGATTCCTATAGGGGTGATTTCTGCAGATTCGCTTAATTCACAAAGTGTCCGCTCGTCATAGGGCATAGCCGTACCAACTCCTTTTTAAAACAGAAATATTTTGCTCTTATCATAGCAAAGGCGTGTGGGTTTGTCCATAAGGAAATAAGGGGCCATGCGGGGGAGCGCTCTGGCTGCTGACCGCTCGTGATATAATGAAGCGTAGAAATACGGACGACATCGGGAAGGGGGTCATCCGTGTTTCTACCATTCATTCATCGAAAAGAGGTCGACGCCCATGTATCCCACCATCCATTCTCTCGCTGTGCCGGGAGCCCGTCTTCGTGTCAGCGAGGACAGTCTTTTGATCTCCTTTGACAAAGAGCATCTCTCACTATCGACTGCGATCTATGGCGGCGGTCTGCGCCGCGTGAGAGCTGTGATGAATCAGCGGCTCAGGACCTTTTATGGCGAAGAGTCTGATTTTCCTGGCGGATCGGTAGCTGCATACCTGAAACGCTGTATCGAAAAGGAGGGGGCCGATCCGGAAACCTCCAGTGCGCTTCTGACTGCGGCGAAGGTGTATCAGTACTCGCACAAGGTTTTCACATCCGGAGATCTTATGGTAGAGATCGTGACCACGGGAGGCGTGGAAAAGACAGCCTGCCGCGCATCGTCAAAGCCGCTGTATCGGGAGAGTGATGGTCACTTTGCACCTGTCGGCACCATCAATATGATGGTCCTCATCCATGGAAGTCTTCCCGAAGGCATCATGGCGAGAAGCTTCATCACGCTGACAGAAGGAAAGAGCGCAGCGCTTTCAGATCTGGGCATTGCGGATGTGAATAACGGGCGTCCGGCTACAGGAACAGGGACGGACGGTATCACACTTGTGACGGAGATCGGAGCAGAACGCTATACGGATGCAGGTCCGTTTTCCGAACTGGGGTCATTCCTTGCCAAAGCGGCTTACGACTCTGTGACGGAGTGTCTGCTCATCTACGATAAGCCGTGGAATGCTTTCGAAGAGCTTCGAACACCAAAGGCGGTGAAGCTCGGCAAAGGCTGATCCGATCACGCAGCCATTTTATCCCTCTTTCAAGAGATGCCAAAGAGTGTGGAAAAACGTGAGCATTGATCTATTGGAGGAAGGCTATCCGCAAGAAGCTGCAGAACCGCCTTCGCACGTCAAGGGCAGCTCTTCACGGGTGAACCTCCCATCGTATATGATTGAAGTCAAAAGGAAAATATGATACCATGTAACTGATTTGATTTTATAAAGTAAAGAGAGTATAAGGAGCATCGATGTTTATCATTCCCTACCTGGTCCTTGTCGGGGTCGTTCTTCTGTTCTTTGCGGTCACCTGTCTCATGATATTCGGATTGCCCGGAAAGAAGAAAAGTGCAGAACCCATCATGGCCGATCTGGATAAGACCATGGAAATTCCTACGATTTCTAAAGAAAAAGCAGCCGCTTCTCCGATCGCCGGAAAGCCTGCCGTCGATGATGCGACAGAGATCCTTCCGATCATCGGGAAGGACGATACCGAGGAAGAAAAGACGCGCGTCTTTGCCAAAAAGGATTTTGAAAATACAGCGCCCTTTGAAGCTGTGGCTTCTGCGGAAAAGAGTCCCTTTCCTCCGGAGCCTGCGCCCAAGATCCTGGAGGACCACCCCAAGGTGGATACGCTCGAGGAGTATTTTGTCCGCCATTTCCTGAACCGTTATGGTGCTGTATCGCGGACGGTAGAGCAGGATACACGCAAAGTGACACATCATCTCATCGAGAAGCTCGCCATGAGCGACCGGGAGCTGGTGGATACGCTGACACATATCATGGTGCAGGAAGCGATGCAGAATGCCCAGCGCACCTATGTCATGATGCCGACACCGGTCGTGCTTGCCATGGTCTCGGATGCTTTCTCGGATGTGGCGCATGGAAACAGGTCGGACACAAAGACCATCCTTGCCTACGATGCGCTGAAAGCTATGCCACGCATGGAGGAGACCGGATTCCACGCGCTGTCTTTGCTGCTCATTTTCCACTACTCCAGAAATACGGATAACGTGGATGCTCTACATCTCAAAAAATATACAGAAAAGTACATCACGCCTTTTGTGGGCGAGCTTCCGAACGAATACAGCGGCTATCAGCAGCTCGAGTACCTGCACTGCATTTCTCTTGAAAATAAAGAGGATCCTTTCGGACAGGTGCTGCATGATTCATATCCCTTCGTCTTTGCCTTCCGCGGCTGCATGAAGAGTGAGCTGGAAGCGGTGCGTCCTTCCTGGCCGGCCGGTGTCATTGTCAATAGCTTGTATAATTCCTACTACAAGCTGGCGGCTGTCGATGAAGCCATGCTGACATCACTTCTGGATGATCTTGGCATCGAGGATGCCGTCATGAGAAGTACCCTGCAGGCACTGACAGAGTCTCGTCCGGCGCCGTATGACAGGAAGGAAATGAGCTATATCCTTGGCCGCATTTCTCCGGATCTGGTTAAACTGCAGGAGGCCTGGGATACGAGCCTCCTTCGCCGTTCGTCACTGACACTCATGGGCATGTACATCGCCAAGATCTGCATCCGTGAGACCATTGGCGAAGACTTCGACCTCAGCCACTGGATGTGATGTGGCAGGCGATCGGGCCATGCCTTTTGAGAACTAGACAACTACATGTATCATTAAATCAATGCCGAATTTCACCCGTGGGGCGATTGTGCTTGAAGGAGATCTGCCCTTTGGGGCAGATTTTTATTATGGATAAAGTCACCCGTACTTCCCGGACTGATTTTACAGGTAAATGATAAGGAGAATGAGAAATGGGAATTTTCGATATCATCGGTCCCGTCATGATCGGGCCATCCAGCTCGCATACCGCAGGAGCGGCACGCATCGGGCAGGTCGCAGGCCGCATTCTGGGAGAACCTCTGAAAGAAGCGAAGATCACACTCTATGGTTCTTTTGCAAAAACAGGGAAAGGTCATGGGACCGATCGTGCGCTGGCAGCAGGGCTGATGGGCTATGCGCCGGACAGCGGCTCCATCCGTGATGCACTGCACATTGCGGAAGAGAAGGAGATCCCGATCTCCTTTGCCCTTTCAGAAGATGACATGGGGCATCCGAATGTGGCCAAGATCGAAGCCTACGGCAAAAATGGCGCGCATGTGACGGTCGTGGGCCGATCGCTGGGGGGAGGTCGTGTGCTGATCACAGAAATCGATGGGTATCCTGTCGAGATCACGGGAGAAGAGTACACCTTCCTTACACGTCATCACGATGTACCGGGGATCGTGGCTGAGGTCTGCCGCGCGCTCGCTGCCGAAGAGATCAATATTTCCAATATGCGTCTTTTCCGCAAGGGAAAAGGGGATGAAGCAGTCATGATCATCCATACAGACCAGTGCGTCTCGCAGAAGCTTGCTGACGAGATCGTTGCCTCGAATGCCAACATCGTGTACGCAATGGCAATGGATATTATTTAGGGCTAGCCCGTGGGGGGTACCGTCCTTTGATTTCGTTTGAAAGATTTGCGTTTTCTAGTTAGGAGTGAGAAGTTAGGAGTGAGGAGTGGTGGTGCGGCGCATAAAAATATGGAAGCGCCGCGGCGTATAGATGGGATGCCCGAAGATGGCATTTAAGTCACTAGTCACTCCTAATCCCCAATTCCTAATCCCTAGCCACTTATTCCCGCGTTCAAACTTCGGGGTTAGCCCGTGGGGAGTGCCGCTTCGTGATTCCGTTTGAAAGCTTTGGCTCAAATGAGGAATTAGGAATGAAGGTGGCGGCTTCGCCGCAAATATATATTTTGCAGCGAAGCTGCCACCACAACCCTGAACTCATCAACCTGAACCCTGAACCCTAAACCTGCCCTCCCTTCAGAACCTATTGAACCAACAGCTACTTATTCCAAGGAGACGACCATGCTTACTTACCATACATTATCTGAATTTTTTGCCGCTGCTGATGCGGCGCACTGTGCTCCGGGGGAGCTTGCTTGCCGCCAAGAGGCAGAGGAGAGTGGAAAGTCTTTTGAAGACGTCTGGGAACGTATGAAAGATATGATCCCTATTTTCCGGCAGTCGATCCAGGAGGGACTGTCCGATACGGCGAAGTCTTCGAGCGGCCTCGTCGGAGGCGATGCCAATCGCCTTTTCCAAGGCAAGATGCGCTTCCTCTCTCCGGTCTGTCAGCGCGCGGCGGCATATGCCGTTGCGACAGCGGAAGCGAATGCCAAGATGTATCGCATCGTGGCATGCCCTACGGCTGGCTCCTGCGGCATTCTGCCTGCGGTACTGGCTGCGGTCTCGGAAGAAGTGAATGCCACCATGAATGACATGACGCGAGCACTTTTTACGGCAGGCGCGATCGGTAAGGTCGTGGCAGAGAAGGCGTCGATCGCAGGGGCGGTCGGAGGCTGCCAGGCGGAATGCGGCACTGCGGCTGCGATGGCGGCAGCGGCGGCTGTGGACCTTTTGGACGGGACGAATGCACAGATGGCGGATGCCTTCGCGCTCGCGCTGAAAAATATCCTGGGTCTGGTCTGTGATCCGGTCGGCGGACTTGTCGAAGTCCCCTGCGTGAAGCGGAATGGGTTCCATGCCGTCCACGCTCTGGTTGCGGTGGAAATGGTCATGAATGGGGTTCGAAGTGCCATTCCTGCAGATGAAGTCATTTCTGCCATGGCGGATGTGGGGCGCAGGCTTCCAGTCGAGCTCAAGGAAACCAGCCGCGCTGGTCTTGCGATGACAGAGACCGGTAAGCGCATCCAAGCAAAGCTCGATGAAAAAGCGAAACATCTTGGCTGCTAGTGATAGACAGCCTGCGTTTTCCCTGAAAGACAGCGATGGGGAGCGTGTCGGTCAGAGGAGTCCGGACGTCGGATTCCTCTTTTCACGTGCAGTGATTCATGATAAAATGAGACTAGGGAAATACTGATTCAATCGTTGTCAGATTTTACTCTTG
>DLZS01000065.1:0-19420 GCA_003447275.1 Dialister sp. | reverse complement strand
AATTTTTATGCATAGCGAGGAATCACCTGACGAGAATAGCGAGCTATGTAAGGAAGGCTATGACGAAGCTATGTATAAAAATTCTTGTAGAATCTGACTCTGCGATTGAATCAGCGTTTCCCTAGGTAAGCCTGAAGAAATTGTTTTCAAAGGCGGGCCTCTCCGAAGGCGATATCGCTCTGCTTATTTTTATGAGGTACTACTATGTCAAGTCAGATACAGGGACTCTTTATGACCATGCGGCTTTGGGATGTGCTGGACATCCTGGTAGTCGCTTTTTTCTTATACCGTATTTACATCCTGATCCGGGATACCCGAGCGACAGCTCTTCTGAAAGGGCTGGTATTTCTCGGGCTTTTTACCGTGCTGGCGGGATGGCTGCAGCTGCATGTAGTCAGCTGGATCCTGGATAAACTGATGACTGTCCTTATCGTCGCTCTTCCGGTCGTTTTTCAGCCGGAGCTGCGCCGGGCGCTGGAGCAGATCGGTCGCGGGAAATTCTATGTTTCCTCCCGCATGATGAATGAGATCGAGTGGGATCATGTGATCGATGATGTCGTCGATGCGGCCATGGTCATGTCCGCGAATAAGATCGGCGCCCTTATCGTTTTCGAGCGAAGCGTCGGTCTCGATGATCGCATCGATACGGGCATTCGCATCGAGGGGCTGGTGTCCAAGGAGCTTTTGGGAAATATTTTCATCGTGAATACTCCGCTGCACGATGGTGCGGTCATCATCCGTGAGAACCGTGTCATGGCGGCAGGCTGTCTGCTCCCGCTGACGCGCGATCACAGCCTTTCTTCCGAGCTGGGTACCCGCCATAGAGCGGCTATCGGCATGAGCGAACAGGCAGACTGTGTCGTGGTGGTCGTCAGTGAAGAGACAGGCATCGTATCCTACACCTATGGTGGTCATATTTATCGTGGTCAGGATGCAGAGAGCCTTAGAAATATCCTTCGCAACTACCTGATGCAAGGCAAGCCGAAGAATGTCAGTGATGTATTACAGAAATGGAGCCCCCTGAAATGAGATTTGCCAAACATGAGTGGTGGCTGCCCAAAATCTTCTGTCTGATCGCAGCCTGCGCCCTTTGGGTGTACGTGATGAATGAACAGAATCCGATGGTGGAGAATACCTACACGGTCCCAGTGGAAGTCAGAAATCTGGATCGCTCGCTGGTGGCGACCAATGTGCCTCACAAAGTCAAGGCAAAGATCCGCATGCCGAGGAGCGATATGGTCTATATGCGTTCAGATAACATCAAAGCCTATGTGGACCTTTCTGGTCTTACCGATGGCGATTTCCCGAATACGAAGATCCATATCTCCGTACCGGGGGATGAATCCGTCATCTCGGTCACGCCGGAGTATTTTGACCTCAATATCGACACCTATGCCGTGAAGACACTCCCCGCCGTGATCGAAGTCTTCGGTACACCGGATGCGAATTTCTCAGTCGAAAGCCGCAAAGCGACACCGGACACGATCACGATCGCGGGAAGCTCTTCCAAGATCGCAGAGGCGGATCGCGCCGTGGTCTCTGTCAATGTATCCGGCAAGGACAAGAACTTTGTGGAATTTGACAGTGTGAATGTACTTGATGCAGATGGCAATACCGTCACCGGTCTTGATGTGATGCCGAGCCAGGTCCGCATCAATGTAAAGATGAAGGAGGAAACAAGGATCGGCAACCTGCCGATGAAGGCGGAAACGATAGGTGAACCGGCCAAAGGATACAAGGTGGGTAAGATCACCATTGATCCGCCTGTCGCTACACTGACTGCGCCGATCAGTTACTTCGAAAAAAACAGTGTACTGAGTCTTGATCCTATCGACGTCACAGGGGCCAGGGATACGATCCGGAAGACCGTGACCATCCCGAAGCCCGCAGGCGGCAGTACCACTGTTTCACAGACGACTGTCACGATAGAAATAGATAAGGATTAAAGAGATACCGGTCCTGCCGGATCCTGCAATTTGAGCCGCATTTCTCCGGCGTCCATTTCCCGCCCTGTTGACGAAATGGTCCCTTCGCGGTAGAATACGAAAGTTATCAAGAAATTATTGGGAGGAAATAAAATGGTTACATTGTTTGGTACCGATGGTGTGCGTGGACTCGTAAATTCCACATTGATGCCGGAGCTGGCGTACCAGCTCGGACGCGCGGCAGGCGCGTACTTCTGCAAGGCCAGCGGTAAGCATCGCTTCCTGATCGGTATGGATACCCGCATTTCCGGATCCATGCTGACGGCGGCTCTTTCTGCCGGTCTTTGTGCATCCGGCGTTGATATCGATCTTGCCGGCGTCATTCCGACACCGGGCATTGCCTACCTCACCCGCACGGAAGGTTATGATGCCGGCGTCATGATCTCTGCTTCACACAATCCATTCCCAGATAATGGAATCAAGTTCTTTGATAAAAATGGCTATAAGCTGCCGGATGAGACTGAGGAAAATATCGAAAATATCCTTCGTCATGATGAAGAGATCCCGCGTCCGACAGGGGATAAGATCGGTGTGATCTCGCACCGCCCCGAGCTGGCGGATAAGTACAGAGCTCATGTCCTTTCGACTGTGCAGGGCGATTTCAAAGGTCTTAAGATCGTGACGGACTCTGCGAATGGCGCAGCGAGTGATTTCCTGCCGGCGATGCTGGAAGAGCTTGGGGCAGAAGTTACTGCGATCTTCCATGAACCAAATGGTGTGAATATCAATAACGGCTGCGGCTCCACGCATATCGAGACACTGCAGAAGAAGGTCCTGGAGCTTGGCGCGGACTGCGGCATCGCCAATGACGGTGATGCAGACCGCTGTCTCTTCGTCGATGAAAAAGGACAGGTCATGGACGGTGACCATCTGATGCTCATCAATGCCCTCCAGATGAAGAAAGAAGGACGTCTTCATGAGAATATGGTCGTCGGCACTGTCATGAGCAATCTTGGCTTTGGCAAAGCCCTGAAGGAAAACGGCTGTCAGACGGTATCCACGCAGGTGGGCGACCGCTATGTTCTTGAAGAAATGCTGAAGCATGACTACTCCATCGGCGGTGAACAGTCCGGCCATATCATTTTCCCAGAATTCAATACGACAGGCGACGGTCTCATCACTGCGGTGCAGACGCTGAAGGTCCTGCGTGAATCCGGAAAGACCATGTCTGAACTCAATCACCTCATGGTCACGTATCCACAGATCCTCAAAAATGTCGAGGTCTACAGCAAGAATGGCTGGGAAGACAATGAACTCATCCGTGACTCCATCCGTGCTGCTGAAGAAGAACTCGGCGGCGATGGCCGCATCCTCGTCCGTGCATCCGGCACGGAGCCGCTCATCCGTGTCATGGGGGAGGGCAAGGAGATCAATCAGCTTGAACGGATCATTGATGACATTGCCTCCGTCGTAGAGCATGAGCTTGGCGTGGAAAATAACTGATTGACAGGTTCGAGCTATTTAAGGAAGGCTATGACGAAGCTGTGTATAAAAATCTTTGTAGAAGCTGACTCTGCGATTGAATCAGCGTTTCCTTAAGTTACAGGGTTAGCTCCGAGGAAGTGCCGTCCTTTGGTTCTGCTTGAATGCGAAATGAGAAATAAGAAATGCGGAATGGTGGTGCGGCGCAAATAATAATGAAGCGCCGCAGAATTTTGATAGCGCTTCGCGCCGTCGTCATCTCGAGCGTAGCCGAGAGATCTTCCTTGCAGAACGGTCAGTGTACCAACTGCGCTATTTCAATCATCGCTTTCTCCTAATCCCTAGCTACCAGTCACCAGTCACTAGTTACTAGTCACGAAATCCCCTTGACAGAATATCCCTATTCCATCTATAATAATCAATAAGCATCACAGGTCTGTGGCTGAAAGTCGATGGCAGTCGCAGCCAAAACGATCCACGTAACGCAGTCAAAAGGGCTGCTGAGCATGGTGCGGTTTAGAAGTAAGTCCTGCCGGGAAAACCGAGAGAGTGAGTTGTGAGAGGCGAGCGCCGGGTAGCTAAAGCTCCAGCAGGCGAGTGTGGGGTCAAAAGCCAGGTCAGCTGTAGATGCTTCATTTGTCAATATCATATGCAGGCGATGAACAGAAGAAGTACTTTCGAAAAGCTTTTCAGAGAGGATAGGACCGGTGAAACTATCTAGGTGATTCGTAAGGAAATGCATTTGGGAGCTGAAAAGGGGAAAGCAGGGGAATACTGTTCCTGCGATAGATCAGCGTTTTCGCAAGTATCCTTTTCCGTGATGTGTTTGCGATAAAAACATTTTGCGCGGCTTCGGCCGACAGAGTGGAATAGCGGGCCACCGTCTCTGTGAGGCGGTGGTTTTTGTTTGCCGAAAACATCGAGCTGTTTCAGGCGCCATAGGAGGAAGCCATGCTTTCTATACGTGAAAATCAGAAGATGGCATGACCGGCTTCCTCATATTATGCAGCAATTCAAAAAATACCATATATAATTAAACAGGAGGCTTTTATGGAAGAGATCAAGGTATATAACACACTGACAAAAGAAAAAGAAGTATTCCATCCGATCAAAGAAGGAGAAGCGAAGATCTACGTCTGCGGAGTCACTCCCTACAACCATCCGCATATCGGCAATGCCCGTCCGGCTGTTACTTGGGATATCATCCGTCGCTATTTGGAATTCATCGGTTATAAAGTGACCTTTGTACAGAATTTCACGGACGTTGATGACAAGATCATCAATAAAGCCAATGCGGAAGGCAGTGACTGGAAAACGATCTCCGATCGTTACATTGATGCGTACTTTGAAGTCATGGATAAGCTTCATGTTCGTCGTGCCGATATTTACCCGAGAGTGTCCGATCACATGAAGGACATCATCGACATGGTGAAGACGCTGATCGAGAAGGGGCATGCCTATGTCCTTGGCGGCGATGTTTACTATGACATTTCTACATTCAAAGACTACGGCAAACTTTCCGGACGCAAGATCGAAGATATGCTGGCCGGCGCCCGCATCGAAGTCAATGATGAAAAAAGAAATCCGGGAGACTTTGCACTTTGGAAAGCGGCAAAGCCCGGCGAACCATTCTGGGAAAGCCCGTGGGGCAAGGGACGCCCGGGCTGGCACATCGAATGCTCGGCCATGTCTACCCACTATCTGGGCAATACACTCGACTTCCATGGCGGCGGTAGCGATCTGATCTTTCCGCATCATGAAAATGAAATCGCACAGTCCGAAGGCTGCACCGGCTGCCACTTCGTAGACTACTGGCTGCATAATGGATTCATCACCATCAATTCAGAAAAGATGAGCAAGTCGCTGAATAATTTCTTCCTTGTCAAAGATGTGCTGGAAAAATACTCCGGCGATGCGCTCCGCTATTTCCTGCTTTCCACCCATTACAGAAGCCCGCTCGACTTCTCTGATGACCGTCTGGAAGAAGCAGAAAAGAATATGGAAAAACTGAAAGACGTCATTGCTCGCGTGAAAGAGCTCTCTTCTGCTGAGGGGAGTGCAGTCACGGAAGCCTCCAAAGCACTTGTCGATGCTTCTGAGCATGCGATGACAGTCTTCCATGAAGCGATGGACGACGACTTTAATACCGGCCTTGCCACAGGTGCTATGTTCGAGATCGCCAAAGCGATCAATGTATACTACAATGAAGTCCATGGCGGTATCGCATTCGACAAGGCGGCTTTTGAAAAGGCAGGCAAGACCTTCAAGACCATTTTAGACATCCTCGGCATTCTTGAAAAGGAATGGAAGAAGCAGGAGGCCTATGATGACAAGGACTACAACGACCTTATGGATGTGATCCTTGCGGTCCGCCAGTCTGCCCGCAAGGCAAAGCAGTATCAGCTGGCTGATGAGATTCGTGATAAGCTGGGGGACATCGGTATCGTGATCGAAGATACCCCGACAGGAGCAAGGTGGAAGAAACGTGGAGTTTAAGAGAGTTTTATTTCTGAAAAAACAGATGGTGCAAAAGATGGGGAAGCAGGCTGCGCCCCTCACGGAGCAGGATGCTTTCTCTATGGATGCACTGACGCTCGCCTATATGGGAGATGTCGTCTGGTCCCTCTTCATCCGGGATACACTCATTCATACCGGTATCTACCAGGTGCAGATCCTTTCGACACTGACTTCGGAAATCGTATCGGCACGCTGGCAGAGCCGTATCCTTTTTGAGATTCGCGAAGTTTTGAATGACAGAGAGCTCAAGGTGTGCAAGCGAGGAAGAAATACATCGAGTACGGTACCGAAGAGTGCGACTGTCGAAGAGTACCGTGAAGCCACTGCTTTTGAAGCTCTTCTTGGCTATCTGAAGCTTGCGGGAGAGGAGGAACGCCTGCGGTTCATCCTCCAAAAAAGCTTGAAGTATGTGGCAGGAGAATTCCAACATGCAGACTAAAAAGCAAAGCAATAGAAAACAGAGGGGGGAAAAACCGGCGGAAGGCCGGTTTCCTTCTGCCAGGCACAGGGAGAAAAGACTGCCGAAGCGGAGAAGCAGTGATGGGGTTCGTCCCGTGCAGGATGACTCGCTCATGACCTTCGGCAGAAACAGCGTCACTGAATTCCTGCGGGCTGATCGGGTGCGCAGTGTCTTCATCAAGGAAGGCCGAAAAGATGAAAGGCTCGCCCGGATCGCAGAAGAAGCTATAAGCAAAGGACTTCCTGTGATTGAGATCGCAGAAGATAAGCTGGATGCCATGGCTGGCGGTGTCGTGCATCAGGGAGCAGCCGCTCTCCTCAAACCGTATGAATATGCAGAACTTGACAAAGTGCTTTCGGACTGGGAGGGAAAAGATCCCATCCTCATCCTGCTGGACGGATTGGAGGATGTGAGGAATCTGGGCGCCATTGTCCGCACGGCAGAGTGCGCGGGAGCGGCGGCTGTCCTCCTTCCGAAGCACAAGAGCCCGCCCGTCACGGCGGCGGCCATGAAGACAGCGGCCGGAGCCTTTGCCTATCTTCCAGTGTGCCAGACGGGAAACATCCGTCAGACGCTGGAGGGGCTGAAAGAAAAAGGCTTCTGGGTCGTGGGCGCGGATATGGATGGGGAAAGCCTCTACTATGAAGCCAACCTGAAAGGACCTTTGGTCATCGTCATGGGCGCGGAAGGGAAAGGCGTTTCTCCTCTCACCAGAAAGCTCTGTGACTTCTGTGTCCGTATCCCGATGAAAGGGAAGGTCTCTTCTCTTAATGTCTCGGTGGCAGCTGCGCTCCTTATTTATGAGGCGGCGAAGCAGAGAAGTGAGTGACAGATCTCCGGCGTGAGAGGGGCCGAGCCGCCCGTCACCCGCTTCATCCGATCTTTGGTCATCCGTTACTGAATAGCAAGGAGCCGTATTATGAAAGATTTATACTTGGTCGATGGCTACAACGTGATCTTCTGGCTTCCGAAGGTCTTTGACCGGGAGGACCTTGAGTCAAGCCGCAAGAAGCTGATCGATCTTCTGGAAGACTACGGGGCGCACAACAATCTGGAGATGATCGTCGTCTTCGATGGACAGGGCAGCTCGAATAAGGCCAGGATCGAAAAGATGGGGAAAAATTTCACCATTGTTTTCACACCGAGCCGCATGACGGCTGACAGCTATATCGAAAAAGAGTCCTATGATCGCAGGGAGGAGTACCGCTCGATCTACGTTGTCACTTCGGATGGACCGGAACAGAGCCAGGTCCTTGGGAATGGGGCATATCGTGTGGCTGTCGATGATCTCATCCGTGCAGTGAATGAAGACAAGAAAGTGCAGACCACTTTCATTTCTCATCATAACAATCAAAATCTTCGAAGCGAGATCGGCCGCGCGCTTCCAAAGTCTGTGCAGGATAAGCTGAATCAGCTCAGAAATGGGAACTAGGGGAATGCCGATCCCATCGAGGAGTCTGACGCTGTAAGCATGTTCATGAAACACTTCGTCGGTATACTCACTACGTGGATCGCTGTCTCCCTATCCTCTCTTGCATGAACATGCAAGAGAGGATCAAACAACGATCTCATCACCGCCCGGTACCTATCGGGCGGTTTTTCATTTTGCTTCGGCACAGGTTCGAAAGGGCCCGAGAGTGCAACGGGTCCTGCATTTCAGAGAGCACCCTGCCCGATTGGCCGAGATCTCTGACCTTCTTAATTTTTTCATGGACAAAAGAGGGTAAATACGGTAATATATTTAGATGATAGAAAGCGGTGATATATGTTGATAGAAAGAGCAATGATTTCAGATTTTCTGAAAGAGAGCGGTGTAGATGCAGCTTTCATAGAGAAGGATGAAAACTGCCGATACATCTCTGGCTTTACCGGATCTGACAGCTATCTCTTTTTAACGGCCGATGACTGCTATTTATTGACAGACAGCCGTTATACAGAGCAGGCGAAGGAAGAAGCGAAGGGCTTTACCATCATCGACTATGCTGGAAAACTGGCGAAGACGGTGGGAGAGCTTTCTGCAAAGCATCACGTCACTCGTTTCGGGATCGAAGCAGGCATGACGTATAAGACGTATCTTTCTTTCGATGAGGTACTGCCGGAAACGGATTTTGTCTTCGTAGTGCCTGATACGCTGCGCCAGATCAAAAGCGCGGAAGAGATCCGCCTCATCGAAGAAGCATGCCGGATTTCCGATCTGGGCTTTGAGAAGACCGTGCCTTATATCAAGGCGGGTGTGACAGAGGCAGAGCTTCGGACGATCCTGGAGTGTGCGATGCTGGAGGCCGGATCGGAAGGGAAATCTTTCGATACGATCGTGGCATCCGGCTGGCGGTCTGCCTATCCTCACGGGACAGCGACAGATAAGGTGATCGAAGAAGGTGATCTCGTCACCTTTGATTTCGGCGCGATCTACCATGGCTACCACTCGGATATCACGAGGACGGTGGCTGTCGGGGAAATCTCAGAGCGGCAGCGCTACATCTATGATGCGGTGCTGGGATGCAATGAGCATATCGAAAAGATACTGAGGGCTGGCCTTGTGGCAGCAGATGTGGATCAGGAGTCCCGAAAATATCTGAAAGAGAAGGATCTCGATAAGTGGTTCGGTCATGCGCTGGGACACAGTGTAGGACTGGAGATCCATGAAACACCCACGCTGTCGCCAAGGGATCATACCGTTCTTTGCGCAGGTATGACAGAAACTGTGGAGCCGGGGGTTTATATCCCAGGTGTTGGTGGAGTCCGTATCGAAGATACGGTTGTAATAGAAAAGGATGGAATCTCCATCTTGACTAAATTCCCAAAGAAATTTTTAAGAGTGTAGCAGGAGGAAAAACTAAATGATTTCTAGTAACGATTTACGCCCGGGCATTACCGTAGAATTGGATGGACAGGTATGGCAGTGTATTGAATTCCTTCACGTAAAGCCAGGCAAAGGGGCAGCTTTTGTACGTGCTAAGCTGAAAAACCTGCAGAGCGGCTCTGTCGTAGAACGTAAATTCAATGCAGGCATCAAACTGCAGCCGGCTACTGTAGAACGTAAACCGATGCAGTACCTGTATGAAGCTGATGGTTCCTACTGCTTCATGGATACGGAAACCTATGAACAGATCATGCTGAACAAAGAACAGCTCGGCGACAAGATCAACTTCCTGAAGGAAGAAATGGAATGCAATGTCGTATTCTTCAACGGCACCATCATCGGCGTCGATATCCCGAACTCTGTAGAACTGAAAGTCGTAGAGACCGAACCGGGCATCCGCGGTGATACAGCGACCGGCGGTTCCAAACCGGCTAAAATGGAAACCGGCTATGTCGTTTCTGTACCGCTCTTCATCAATGAAGGTGAAATGCTCCGCATTGATACCCGTACCGGCGCTTACATCGAACGCGTAAAGTAATTTCTATATGGAAACTGCAGAAGTAAAAAATGACCTGGGAACCGTTCGTGTATCGGACCAGGTCATTGCAGTCATTGCCCGAGAAGCAGCGCTCCATGTGAAGGGGATCTATGGGATGGATGATCGGTTTTCTCATGGGATCTCTGCTGTCATCAGTGATGCGGAAGCAGAAGGCGTGCGTGTCTCCATCCGGGAGAATGGTATTGTCATCGATCTCTACGTGGCAGCCTGGCATGGCGAACGCCTGCCAGCTATCGCTTTACAGCTTCAGGAAGCAGTCAAGGAAAGCGTCGGAGATTCTACGGGCCTTAGAGTGAATGCAGTCAATGTCAATGTGGAACGCATCGTTTTCGGTGAGGAGAAATAGAGATGTCCGGTGAAGAAGCAGAGAAGAAACGATCGGAAGAAGTCGTATATCAGAAAATTGAAGAGGCTCTGCTTGCCATGCCTGAGGTATCTCATTTCACCGCGGATGGCTTTCAGTACCTGATGCAGGGGATCAGTCAGGCCTTTGGCTTCAAGGCTCATCGCGGGCTTTGGATACGAAATCTGAAGGATGGACGTGTGAAGGTGGCGATCTCTGTCGCACTGCATAAAGGCTGTCAGGTACAGGAGACTGCCCGCTATATCCAGATGGTGGTGAAGAATGTATTCTCTTCGCTTAGAAGAGAGGACATCGAAAGCATTGATGTGACGATTACTGAAATGGTAGAGTGAACGGATGTCATCAGATCCTGCCGCCAAAGTTTCTTTAGGGAAACTGCTCCCGGCAGGATCTGCTGGATCCGCCTGGCCTGTGGAGTCATGGGAAACCATGGATGTAAGACAGGAAATTTCATAGCATAGAGAGAGGCTGACATGAGTAGAACAAGCGCAAGAGAATATGCACTCAAGGTGCTGTACTCCAGAGAGCTCAATCCGGAGTCAGAGCCGATCGAGGAAGAGACGCTTCATTTGGAAGAGAAGGACAAGGCTTTTGCAGATGCTTTGATCGAAGCGGCAGCTCATGAAGATGTCGATGATAAGATCAAGGCATATTTGAAAAAGAACTGGTCGCTCACGCAGCTCAATGTGGTGGATAAGAATATTCTCCGTCTGGCTGTCGCTGAGTTTTATCATTCCGGGGAAGACCGCCCGGATAAGAAGGTCATTATCAATGAAGCGATAGAGCTTGCCAAGACATATGGCGGTGAAGGGTCCTATCGATTCATCAATGGACTTCTGGATAAGGCATTACAAGGTGAATAATCATGAGGTTTCTTGGAATAGATACCAGCTGCTATACGACATCGGCAGCGGTTTATGATTCTTCCAAGGGGCTGATGGGGGAAGAACGGATCGTCCTTTCAGTGAAGGAAGGGCGGCGGGGACTGTCTCAGTCAGAGATGGTTTTCCAGCATGTGAAGAATCTTCCCGTCCTGCTTCGAAGGCTTTCTCCTTTGCTGCAGGATCTGAAGGGCATAGGCGTTTCAGGATTTCCACGGAGGCGGGCAGATTCATACATGCCCGCCTTTCTTGTTGGTCGGGGTATGGCTGAGGCGCTGTCCTCTTCGCATCACATTCCTCTTTATGTATTCAGCCATCAGGAAAATCATGCGATGGCAGCGATCCGAGAGGCGACAGCTCTTTGGGGAAAGCCGTTTTATATGATGCATATGTCCGGGGGTACACAGGATGTGCTCTCCTGTCAATGGCAGGAAGAGGGGATGGAGATCCATGAGCTCCTGACGTCCAAAGACATTACGGCAGGGCAGCTCATTGACCGCGTGGGCGTGGCTTTGGGACTTCCCTTCCCCTGCGGGAAATGGCTGGAAGCGCTGGCAGAACAGGGAAATGATACGTATCGGATCCCCCGCTCGTCCGTGAAAGGGGCGTTCAGCTTTTCCGGCCCCGAAACTCGCGTCCAGCGTGATATAGCGTCGCTCGCTTATCGGAAGGAAGACATCGCCAAAGGAGTCCTCATCCACATAGGGCGTGCTCTCGAAAAGGAGCTCAGCGGTTATCCTTTCGAAAAGGGCCGTCCCTTCATCGCAGTGGGCGGGGTCATGGCAAACCGCTATCTTCGGGCAAGGGTCGAAGAGATTTGCCAAGCTATCGGTCTCACGCCGCTCTTCGCCGATCCACGCTATAGCAGTGACAATGCGACGGGCAATGCGTTTGGCGCGTATATGGAAGATCGCTTGGGCGTTGCGGGTGACTGAAAGGTCACTTTCCGGCATCGGTCCGTGATATTTGCGGGAAGCTGACACCATTTATGAATTTAAAAAAGCACATATGCAATGATCCAGAAAGGAGCCACCCATGCTGAAAGATGTTTTGCTCGCAAAACAGAAGGAAATCAACGAAAGACTTGAGACACTGCTGGTCTCTGACCTGAGCGCTCATCAAAAATTGTTTGATGCCATGAACTACAGCCTTTCGGCTGGGGGGAAGCGTATCCGTCCCTTTCTGTTTCTTCTGATCCTGGAACTTTGGGGAAAAGATGCGCGGCTGTATCTGGATATTGCCTGTGCGCTGGAATGCGTGCATACGTATTCCCTCATCCATGACGACCTTCCGGCCATGGATAATGATGACTACCGCCGCGGCCGCCCCACGAATCACAAGGTCTTTGGGGCAGGCATGGCGACCATGGCAGGGGATGGGCTTCTGACCTTTGCCTTTGAGCTTTTGGCAGGCGAGCAGCAGATCGCGCCTGCGCTCCGCTGTGAATTGATCTCCATCCTGGCCAAGGCTGCTGGCCCCGAAGGCATGGTGGGCGGACAGGCGCATGATATCGAGAGCGAAGGCCGGACGCTGACTCTTCCGGAATTACAGCTCATGGACCACTGCAAGACAGGCTGCCTTTTGACGGCACCGGTGGATATGGCACTGGCAATGACAGAGAGCAGTGAAGAAGAAAAGAACCTCCTGCATGCATTTGCTGTCCATGTGGGACTGCTTTTCCAGATGACGGATGACCTTCTTGATGTGAACGGGCATCTGGATGAGATGGGGAAAATGCCGCATCAGGATGCGGCAGATCATAAGTCCACCTACGTAAGCCTTCTTGGCAAGGAGCGGACAAAGGCACTCGCAGAAGAAGAAGCAAGGCATGCCAAAGAGATACTGGGAAGGGTCGATCGGGACACAAGCCTTCTCACAGAACTTGTGGACATGCTGCTGGTACGCACGAAGTAGAGGAAATATATGGGAAATCAGAAGGTCAAGAAAGAACGGCTGGATGTCATGCTCGTAGAGCAGGGCTTTTTCGACAGCCGGGAGAATGCGAAACGACATATCATGGCAGGCATCATCCTTGTTAATGATGTGCCTGTCGATAAAGCGGGGACGAAGATCCCTGTGGATGCAAAGCTGCGGATCAAAGGACATGTGATGCCGTATGTGGGTCGAGGCGGCTACAAGCTGGAAAAAGCGATCAAGACATTCGGCATCGACATGAAGGGAAAGGTCATGGCGGACATTGGTGCCTCTACCGGCGGCTTTACTGACTGTGCATTGCAGAATGGTGCGGCGAAGGTCTTTGCTATCGATGTCGGGACCAATCAGCTCGACTGGAAGCTCCGCTCTCATCCGCAGGTCGTCAATATGGAAAAGACGAACATCAAAGTCGTGACAGAAGAGATGCTGGGAGAAAAGGTCGATCTCGTTTCGACAGATGTATCTTTCATATCCGTCCTGAAGATCATTCCGGCGGTAAGATCCATCCTGAAGGAGGATGGTGCGATGGCGATCCTGATCAAGCCGCAGTTTGAAGCCGGCAGGGACAAGGTGGGAAAAGGCGGCATCGTGAGAGAAAAAGACATCCATGAAGAGGTCATTTTTGATACTCTCACTGCTTTCGAAGAAGAAGGATTCCACTGCTGGAATCTGACGTTTTCGCCCATCAAAGGTGGCTCAGGGAATATCGAGTTTCTAGCCTATCTGAAGTGGGAAAAGCCACAGGAAGCGATCAGCGAAGAACGGATCCGTCAGGTGGTCGAAGAGGCACATGAGACTTTGAAAAAATAGGTGTAGAACCATACATTATAACGATAATAGACGAGGCGGTGATTTCATTGCGATTTGCCATTTTTCCGAATTTGGGAAAAGAGAAGCTCTTTACCTTTCTGCCTGAGCTTCTTGGGATGATAGAAGAAAGAAAGTCGAGCGCACTGCTGCCGCTTTCTATGAAAGAAGGACTGGAAGCGGGTGGTATCAAGGGGGCTTCTTATGGCAGCATCGATGAGCTGGGAAATTGTGACTGCCTGCTCTCCATCGGTGGCGACGGCTCCTTCCTGGGAGCGGCGCGTACGTTTCGGGACTATCCCATCCTGATGGCAGGGATCCACTTGGGTGAGCTGGGATTTCTGAACAGCATCACCGTCGAAGATGCTGCGCTGCGTCTGGACCAGATCCTTGCGCGGCATTATACCGAAGAGTCGCGCCTGTTTTTGGACTCTATCCTGAAGCATGAGGATGGCAGTCAGGAATGGCTGACCAGCGTGCTGAATGATGTCGTCATCGGGCATAACGAGATCGGGCAGCTGGCACGGCTGAATCTTTCCGTCAACGGGCATCTGATCCAGGAATATGCTTCTGACGGACTCATCGTTTCTTCGCCGACTGGTTCTACCGGTTACGCTCTTTCCTGCGGCGGTCCGGTCATGGGGCCTGGCGATGACCGTATGATCGTGATCCCTATCTGCGCGCATACGCTGCAGCGCTTCGCCATCGTCTTGAAATGCAGTGATACGGTAGAAGTCACTGCTCCGCCGCGGGAGAAGAATCTCTGCATTTCGCTCGATGGCAGCGAATCCTGTCCTTTCAAGACGACAGACCGGCTTTTCATCAAAGGAGCGAATAAGCCGATCCGTTTTATTCGCTTTGCCGACCAGGATTTCTTCGGGACGATCACCAAGAAGCTGGTGAGGAAGATTTATGAGACGGTGTAGAAAAGGGCTCGGGGTTAGTCCCAGAGACTAAGTTTGAAAGCGGGGATGATTAGTAGCTAGGGATTAGTGACTAGGGATTAGGGGTCTCAACTGACGGGTGACTTGAATACCACTTTGGGGCATCGCCCCATATATACTTCGCGGCGAAGCCGCCACCTTCATTCCTCATTCCTTATTCGAGCAGAGCTTTCATCCACAGTCAAAGGGCAGCACACTCCAAGGGCTGCCCCTCTCTTTTTTCTAAGATGTCAAAAAAATATTTGACATCTATTTTTATTTCTGCTAAAATAATCAAGTCATTGTACAAGGTGCCATGACGCAACCGCACGGAGACGGCTCCGTAAATGCTTTCGTAAGCTGCCATATTCGGCGAGTATAGTAAAGAGGAGGTGCACACATGTACGCAATTATCAAAACCGGTGGTAAACAGTACTGCGTTGAAGAAGGCAAAGTCATTACCATTGAAAAACTGGACGTTGAAGCAGGCGCAGAAGTAGCTTTTGATGAAGTTCTTCTCGTATCCGGCGACAGCGTAAAGATCGGTCAGCCAACCGTTGCAGGCGCAAAGGTTACTGGCAAGGTTCTGGAACAGGGTAAAGGCGCTAAGATTCGTATTTTCAAATACAAAGCTAAGTCCAACTACCGTCGTCGCCAGGGTCATCGTCAGCCTTTCACCAAGGTTCAGATCGAAAAGATCGAAGGCTAATGATTACCGCAAGACTACATTTAGTCGAAGGGCTCTATCAGGGATTTACCATTACCGGCCATGCCGATGGGGCGAGGGAAGATAATGAGTACGATCTCATCTGTGCAGCGGTGTCAGCGATCACACTGACGATTGCTGCCGGATTGCAGGATATCCTGCAGATGGATGGGACTTTTGATTCGAGATCCGGCTTCATGAATGTGGATCTTCAGTCGCATGCGAATGAAAAGAGCCAGATTCTGATAGAAACCATGGTTCATGGTTTGGAAGCCATTCAGGAGCAGTATCCTGATAAACTTAAAATTATAACGGCAAAGGGGTGAATTACATGTTACTGTTTGATCTTCAGTTATTCGCTCATAAGAAAGGTGTTTCCAGCACAAAGAACGGCCGCGACTCCAATGCGCAGCGCCTGGGAACCAAAATGCACGCAGGTCAGATCGCTAAACCTGGCAACATCATCGTTCGCCAGAGAGGCACCCATCTCCATCCGGGTCTGAACGTTAAGATTGGCAAGGACGATACGCTCTTTGCAGTCGCAGAAGGCAGAGTTGCTTTCGAACGTCTCGGCAGAGATAAGAGACAGGTCAGTGTTTATCCTGTAGGTGAATAATCTAAACATAAAGAGCTGTACTCGAAAGAGTACGGCTTTTTTATTTTCAAAAAATGGGGCGTAACAGGTGTTATTGGTTTGTGAAGCTCACTAGGAAAGATGCGGCAAGGAAGCAGAGCACTCTTTTTGAAGAGCGCGGCGAAGCTCGCAAAAGGACTTGTAGACCTTTGAAGCCTTCGAGTCCGCTGCCATGGGCGCTGATCCATGGGGCTTCTTTCCAAGATACTCAAATCTCATTAAATGATGCAACTATCGAAATTCACCTATTGACGCATTTTCATTTTTATACTACCATTGACTTAAATCTATTCAAAAGCGGTGGGGGGATCTGTGTCCTCACTTGCGATAAAGGAGGAGTCAGAATGATTCGTGTATTAGTGAATGGGGCTGCAGGACGCATGGGCAGCGAGGTCGTCCGCTCAGTCCTTGCAGAAGATGGTCTGGAGCTTTGCGGCGGCGTCGATATCGGTGCAGCTGGCAAAGATCTGGGAGAAGTGATCGGTATCGGACACAATGGGATGACCATTGACAAGACGCTGGAAGAAGCATTTGCCAAGGGCAAGCCGGATGTGATCGTTGATTTCACCAGTCCGAAGGTCATTTATGAAAATGCAAAGTATGTCCTTGAAAATGGGGTCAATATCGTCATCGGAACGACCGGTCTCACGGCTGAGCAGAGAGAGGAACTCGCTGGCATTGCCAAAAAGACAGGCGCCAATGGACTTGTTGCGCCGAATTTCTCTCTGGGCGCTGTCCTTCTGATGAAGGTATCGGCTGAGATCTCCAAATACATGCCGAATGCAGAAATCATCGAGCTCCATCACAATCATAAATATGATGCTCCTTCCGGCACAGCGAAGCTGACTGCCGAAAAAATGGCAGCTGCCCGCACCATGGAACCGGAAGCGGATGAAACAAAGGAAAGCCTGCCGGGCGTTCGCGGCGGCAAATACGAAGGGATCACCATTCACTCTGTCCGTCTCCCCGGCTATGTGGCACATCAGGAAGTCCTCTTTGGTGGCTATGGGGAGATCCTGACACTGCGTCATGATTCTTTGGATCGCAAATCCTTTATGCCGGGCGTCATGCTTGCCTGCAAAAAGTGCATGACGGTCAAAGGCTTTATTTATGGACTTGAAAATTATTTGGAATGAGGTGCTTGACTATGAGTAAACTCCCGCGCGTCGCCGTCCTTGGTGCTACTGGTGCCGTCGGACAGGAATTTATCCGTCTGTTTGAAGAAAGAAATTTTCAGTTCGCTTCCCTGAAGCTTCTGGCCTCCAAACGCAGTGCAGGCAAGAAGCTCATGGTCTGCGGCAAGGAATATACGGTAGAGGAAGCCAAGCCCGAATCTTTTGAAAACATTGATGTGGCTCTTTTTGCAGGCGGTAGCATCAGCAAGACGCTGGCACCGGAAGCAGCCAAACGCGGCGCTGTAGTCATTGATAACTCCTCCACTTTCCGCATGGATCCGGAAGTACCGCTCGTCATTCCGGAGATCAATCCGGAGGATATTGCAAAGCACAAAGGCATCATCGCCAATCCGAACTGCTCCACCATCATCATGCTGATGGCACTGAAGCCGATTTATGATCTTTCCCGCATCAAACGCATCGTCGTCAGCACCTATCAGGCGGTATCCGGTGCGGGCAAAGAAGGCATCGATGAGCTCTATGAAGAAGCTGCCGCTTTTGCTAAAGGCGAGAATTATGAACCGAAGATCCTTCCGTCGGCCAGCCTTCCGAAACATTACCAGATCGCATACAATCTGATCCCGCAGATCGATATCTTCCTTGATAATGACTACACCAAGGAAGAAATGAAGATGGTGAATGAAACTCATAAGATCATGCATGATGCGGAGATCGGCATCACCCCGACCGCTGTTCGTGTGCCGGTCGCAAGAAGCCATGCGGAGTCTATCTATGTAGAAACCGAAGAGCCGCTCACCGTCGAACAGGTGAAGAAAGCGATCGAAGACTTCGAGGGCGCTGAACTGGTCGATGACGTAAAGAATATGATCTATCCGATGCCTCTTGATACCTCTGATAAAACAGATGTAGCTGTCGGTCGTATCCGCAAGGATCTCGTGAATCCGAATGGCATCAACCTCTGGGTGTCCGGCGATCAGATCAGAAAAGGCGCAGCGCTCAATACCCTGCAGATCGCAGAATATATGATCGCGCATGATATGTTATAAAAATGGTTGATTGGTTCAGGGTTAGCCCCGGGGACGTTCTGTCTCTTGATTGTGAATGAAAGCTTTGCTCGAATGAGGAATGAAGGTGGCGGCTTCGCTGCGAATATATATGGGGCGATGCCCGAAAGTGGCATTGAAGTCACTAGTCACCAGTCACTTCTAATCCCTAATCCCTAGCCACTAATCCCTAGTTCAAAGATAAAGATCCAAAGGAGATATAACTATGGCAACTGCTCAGTTTGGCCGCGTCATTACGGCCATGATCACTCCATTCACAGAAGACGGTGCTGTCGACTACGAAAGTGCTGTCGCACTCGCAAAGCATCTTGTCGCTCATGGCTCTGAGGGCCTCCTTGTCGGTGGAACCACCGGCGAAGGTGCTACCATGACCGCAGAAGAAAAGCTGAAACTGTATACCCTTATCGTAGATGCTGTCGGCAAACGTGGTGAAGGCAAGAAAGTGCCTGTCATGGGCAATATCGGTACCATCAGCACCGCAGATACCATTGCATTCGGCAACAAAGCCAAGGAAACGGGCATTGACTGCGCGCTGGTGATCGTTCCTTTCTATGTCAAACCGAACCAGGAAGGGATGTACCAGCACTTCACGGCTGTCGCTAAAGGCGTAGATCTGCCGCTCGTTCTTTACAACGTACCGGGCAGAACCGGCGTGTCTATCCAGCCGGAAACCATCAAGAGAATCGTGGATGAATGCCCGAATGTCGTCGGCATCAAAGATGCAACCGGCAACTGGGATCAGGTCACCAAGGAAAAAGCGCTTCTTCCGGAAGACTTCATGATCTATAGCGGTGATGATGCATTCACACTGCCTGTTCTTCTTGCCGGCGGCGTAGGCATCATTTCCGTTTCCGCACATGTCATCGGGGATGACATGCTCGCTATGGTGGATGCTTTTGAAAAAGGCGATCTTGCAAAAGCCAGAGAGCTGCACCTCAAGATGTATGAGATCAACAAAGGCATGTTCTTTACGGCAAGCCCGACTCCTGTCAAAACGGCTACAAATCTGGTCGGCCAGCCTGGTGGACACTTCCGTCTGCCGATGGTCGAACCGACGGAAGCAGAAAAAGCAAAGGTACGTCAGATGCTTGAAAATTACGGCGGTCTGCTGTAAGAGAGCAGCTTTATGAAATAGCGCATGCCAAAAGGGGCTGTGAAGAAATG
>DLZS01000034.1:6832-15609 GCA_003447275.1 Dialister sp. | reverse complement strand
GAAATTATAACATTTCCACTCAAGGGGAGGCTTTCCTCTTTTATTGTTTCTGGAAAAATTTCCCTACCGAGTAAAATTTTACACTAAGACATAAGAAAACAAGAAAGGGCTGACAACGATCTCAACATGATCCTCTTAATTCTAAACCGCAACTTCCAAAATACTCCGCGTTCTGCGCTAATTCTCAAAAAATATTTTCAATGAAAACGTAAAATTCATTTGACTTTATCTTAACGTTGTACTAAACTAGGGTCATGCGAAATACAGATGAAAGAAAGGAAATCGAGTGTATGGGAAATACTCGACTCACCTCTTCTCTGTATGAATCCCGACAATCGGGAATTTTTAAAGGAGTGATTTTTCATGAAAAAAAGTCTGAAAACTGTTCTGTCTGCATCTATGGCAGCTCTGTGTGTATTTGGTTTCGGCATGTCCGCCAATGCATATGAACTGAATCCGGAAGTCAAGGATGTAACCCCGGCTCTTCGCGAAGCTTCCACCGTCGGTGTATGGACTGCAGAAAACCCGGCTATGAAGAATGCACCAAACAAAGATGCTGTCCTCGTCATGACCTTCGGTACCACCTTCACCGATACAAGAGCTAAAACTATCGATGCTGTAGAAGCAGCCATCCAGAAAGCTCATCCGGATGTACCGGTATTCGAAGCATACACTTCCCATATCATTATCGACCGTGTGAAAGCCAATGAAGGCATCCAGAAAATGACTCCGGAAGAAGCTTTCAAGAAACTGCAGGATGAAGGCTACACCCGTGTCGCTGTCGTTTCCCTCGATGTCATCCCAGGCATGGAATATTCCTATGACTCCATCGTCACCAAGATGCAGGTTCCGCATTTCAAGAAGATTTCCCTCGCTACCCCACTGATGTACTTCCAGGGTACCGAAGGCGAACCGGATCAGGTCGTTGACTTCCTGAAAGCTCTGTCCTCCCAGTTCCCGAAGATGGGTAAACAGGACGCTACCCTGATCATGGCTCACGGCACTCCACATCCGGGCAACGCTTACTACAGCGTCATCCAGGATCGTCTGCATGAACTCGGCATGAACAATGTCTTCGTTTACTCTGTCGAAGGCCGTCCGAATCTGGAAGATGTCATCCCGAAGCTGAAAGCACAGGGCTACAAACATGTCACCCTGATGCCGATCATGATGGTTGCTGGCGATCATGCAAACAATGATATGGCTGGTGATGAACCGGACTCCCATAAGAGCATCCTGAAAGCAGAAGGCTTCACCGTTGACACCTATATCCATGGCCTTGGCGAAAACGCAAACGTTCGCGGCCTGTATGTAGATCGTGCAACCGAAGCAATCGAAGCTCTGCAGAAATAATGAAATGTGCTATACTAATGCAGAGATGATGTCTCTTCATTAAAAAAACACTCTTACGTCATCTCGGCGTAAGAGCGTTTTAGTATGTTTTCGCTATTCCCCATTATCTCCAAGGAGTCTTCTTATGAAAAAAATTCTTGCATCTATCGCAGCGGCTGCCCTCTGCCTCTCCCTTTCTGCCTGCGGCGGCAGCGGTCAGCCTGCTTCCTCCTCCGCCCTCTCTTACACCTATAAAGACCAGACCATCAGCATGAAGGCCGCTCCTTCGCGCATTGTCACATTGTCTGCGCCACTCATCAATATGGCCTATGCAGTCGGAGGCACCTCCATCGCGCGCCCGGAGACCACGAGCCCGATCCCGGAAGAGGCAAAATCCCTCCCCACCATTGGGCATGTGCAGAATATCAATATGGAATCTCTGGTCGGCATGAAGCCAGACCTCGTCATCGGAGAAAAGACGCAAAACAGCAAGCTCGAGTCTCTTCTGAAATCGAGCCAGATCCCCTACGTCCTTATCCAGTACGACGGCATCCATGACAATGTGCCGCTTTTGAAATTCATGGGTGAACTCTATGGTAAAACAGACAAAGCCAAAGAAGTGATTGATGCCTACGAAAAAGGTGTCAAAGCAGTCATGGATAAAGCGGCCGCTGAAAAGACCCCGGCGAAAGTCGCAGTCCTTCGCGCTACTGGGAAATCTGTCACAGCAGAAACTCCGAAGTCCATCTGCGCTTCCATGGTGGATATGCTGAAAATGAATAATGTCATCACCGCCCACAAGGACCTGAAGCTCGACAGCAAGACTGTTCCCTATTCCTTAGAGCAGCTTTCCGCTGACGATCCAGATGTCATCTTCATTGTCACCATGGGCAAGCAGGATGAGATCAACAAATCTCTCGATGACTCGATGAGAAACAATCCTGCATGGGCACACCTCAAAGCCGTACAGGAGCATCACGTCTACTTCTTAGAGCCAAACCTTTTCCTCATGAACCCGGGAGTCAAGACTCCGGAAGCGCTGGAAAAGCTGTACCAGCTGGCCTATGGGAAATAGTGGAAGCTAAAGGAAACGCTGGTTAAATCGCAGAGTCAGATTCTACAAGAATTTTTATACATAGCTTCGTCATAACCTTCCTTAAATAGCTTGCTATTCGCGTCAGGTTATTTCTTGCTATGCATAAAAATTCTAGAGTAAAATCTGACAACGATTTAATCAGTGCTTCCTTAGGGAGTAGGGATGTCGTCATTCCCCCCTACCTCCTTCCGGATAGAAAAAGGATAAAGGTATAGTTTCACCTTCTCCTCTCTCCCACATAAAAACGCCGAGAAATCGCCATACGATTTCTCGGCGTTTTTTCTAATCCCCAGCTGCTGATTCCCAGTCACCCGTCCTCCCCAGATTCCAGACATCACTCTTGCTAGATTTTAATCTGTTACACGCCGGTACATTATATCATAAATGTATGAACCACTCCTGTGAAAAACAAAAATGAATGCCTATGGGCATAGTCACTCATCTCACCATATAAAAAAGCAGCGCCTGAACGCTGCTTTTTTATATGATTTTATTCCCCTTCTTCATACGCTCTGATCTCTTCCATCAGGGCATCAATGAGCTGGTCTTCCGGGACGGAACGGAGGATCTTTCCTTTGCGGAAAACCAAGCCACCGCCTTTTCCGCCGGCGATGCCGAAATCCGCCTCCCTGGCTTCGCCCGGGCCATTCACGGCGCATCCCATGACGGCGACTTTGATGGGTTTCTTAAAGTAAGAGATCTTCTCCTCCACTTCTTTGGCCATCTCGATGAGATTCACCTGTGTGCGACCGCATGTCGGACAGGAAATGAGGACTGGGCCATACTGCTGCATGCCCACGGAGCTCAGGATTTCCTTCGCTGCTTTTACTTCCTTCATCGGATCATCGGTCAAAGATACGCGAATGGTATCGCCAATGCCGTCTAAGAGCAAGCTGCCGATCCCAATGGCTGACTTGATCGTCCCGCGATAGAGCGTCCCGGCCTCTGTCACGCCGAGGTGCAGCGGGTAGTCCACTTTTTCCGAAAGAAGACGGTTCGCCTTCACCATCATCGGGACATCTGAGGACTTCACAGAAATCACGATATCATAGAATCCTTCCGCTTCGAGGATTCGGACATGAGAGAGTGCGCCTTCCACCATGCCTTCCGCAGTCGGATGTCCGCCATGTGCTGCAAGAATGTCTTCCGGAAGAGAGCCTGCATTGATACCGATACGAATGGGGATATGCTTTTCTTTCGCCATATCCACCACCTTCACGACGTTTTCCCGCTTGCCGATATTTCCCGGATTGATGCGAAGAGCGTCGATCCCCTGCTCCATCGCCGTAAGCGCAAGACGGTAGTCAAAATGAATGTCTGCGACCAGCGGTACATCCACTTTCGCACGGAGCGCGCCCAAAGCTTCTGCCGCTTTTTTATCCGGCACGGCGACCCGGATGATATCTGCTCCCGCCTGATGCAGGGCCTGGATCTGCGAGGCAGCAGCGTCCGTATCGAGCGGGCTGAACGTGCTCATCGACTGGATCGCAATGGGCGCGCCCCCACCGATCCTGACACCGCCGACAACGACCTGTCTGGAATTTCCCATTTGAATCTCCTTTTTATAGTGGTTTACATGAATATATGGTTTACAGTCAGGTTTGCCTTCCTAAAAACATCCTATCCTTATCATCGCCGATTGGACTGAAAGTCGTGCGAGAAGCCTACCGATAAGAGCATATCCCTCTGAACCCGCTTTTCTTACATCAGCGCGCTGATATCATGGAAGAGTGCATAGAAGAAAATCGCACCCAGTATGGCGATCCCGACCGATTGAATATAAATCAGCGCTTTCTCCGGCAGCTGCCGCCCGAGAATGGCCTCCAAGAGAATAAGGATCAAATGTCCGCCATCAAGAAGCGGGACGGGAAGAATATTGAGAAGTCCCAGATTCAGACTGAGAAGGGCGATGAACATGAAGAGCGGCATGACCCCGTAAGATGCTACCTCCCCTGACATGCGAGCGATTCCGATCGGGCCAGATACCTCCGCACGCCCCGTGCCCGTTACCATGTCATAAAGCCCAGCCGTCATCATATGCAGCAGATCGACGGCGCGTCCAACCCCCATGGCAATGGCCTCTGTCATCGTGGTTTCATGATGTTCCACATAAGGCGTGATCCCCATGATGGCACGACCATCGGGCTGCACCTCGGGGATGATCGTCACCTGTCTCGTCGTACCCTCGTGGTCGATTTCCATGGAAACCACCCGATTGCCCTTCTCTTTCAGGGCTTCTCCGATATCCGTCCATTTTACCATAGCCTTTCCTTCGATGGAAAGAATGGTATCTCCGGGCGAAAGATGCTGCTTCTCTGCCGAACTTCCCGCAAGTACGGTGCCGACTTTGGGTAAATTCGGGAAAGTATTATAACCTTCGATCTTGAAGGCGGAGATGAAGATCAAAAGGGCGAGAAGAACATTGAAGAGTGCGCCTCCCACGATGACAAGCAGCTTTGCCCATGTCGGGCGCTGGTTGAAAGCGCGTGGGTCATCCTTATTCTGATCATCCATGCCGGCGATCTTATTGAATCCCCCCAGCGGAATCAGACGAAGGGAATAGAGCGTCTCTCCCCATTTCTTCGAAACGATCACAGGGCCGAAGCCGACAGCAAACTCGATGACCTTCATCCCCGTCCACTTCGCCATGAGGAAGTGCCCGCCCTCATGGACGATGACAACGACGGCAAAGACAAAGATCGGAGCCAGTATCGATGAAATCATAGGCATTTCCTCGAAATGAATGCATCTGCCAGTGCGCGAGCCTTGCGATCCGATGAGAGTACACTGTCATAGGAAACGACAGGCTCTGCACTCCAGTGCGAGAGCGTATCTTCCACCACATCGAAAATGGAAAGGAAAGAAATCTTCCCAGCGATAAAGGCGCGGATGGCCTCTTCATTGGATGCGTTGAAAGCGACGCCGCCGTCTCCCCCCATTTCTCCTGCCTCATAAGCCAGCTTCAGCGAACGGAAGACTTTCATATCAGGCTTTGCGATCAGGATCTGCGCGATTTCATTCCAGTCCACGAAAGCATGCGACGGCGAAGGCAGGCGATCCGGATACGTCAGAGCGAACTGGATCGGAAGACGCATATCCGGCAAACCGATCTGTGCCATGATGGTACCATCGACATACTCGACCATCGAGTGGATCAGGCTCTGCGGCTGGACAATGACTTCAATATCCTGATAGTCTACGCCGAAGAGCCAATGCGCTTCTATGACCTCGAGTCCTTTGTTAAACATGGTCGCAGAGTCGAGCGTCACTTTCATCCCCATGTTCCATGTCGGGTGCTTCATGGCATCAGCGACCGTCACCTGCGCGAGCTCTTCTCTTGTCCTGCCGCGGAAAGGACCGCCAGAAGCTGTGAGAAGGATTTTATGGATGCCTTTCTGATCCTGCCCAATCATACTCTGGAAGATGGCAGAATGTTCACTGTCCACCGGACGGATCAGCGTATGATGCTTTTTCGCTTCCTCAAGAACAAGCGCACCGCCTGCGACCAGCGTTTCTTTATTCGCAAGAGCCAGCTCTTTCCCCGCGCGAATCGCTTCCAGAGTCGGAAGAAGTCCTGTAATGCCGACGACTGCTACGAGGACAAGGTCGACATCGACTCGCTTCACGACCTCAGAAAGAGCTGCCTCGCCGATCAGCACATCCGCATCGCCATCATAGGTTTCCAGAAATTTCTTCCCCGCTTCCTCATCCGTGATGACGATGGCATGCGGATGAAATTCAGCGGCCTGTTCACGTAATTTGTCGATACTTTTATGCGCAGCAATGACGGCTGCATGAAAAAGATCCGAATGGAGACGGATCACGTCCATCGTCTGGGTTCCAATGGAACCCGTGCTGCCCAATACAGCGATTTCTTTCATAGGTACTCCTTTCGGAAAGTGTAAGCAACTGGTGACTGAAGAAACGCTGAGGAAATCGCAAAGCTCGATTCCGCAAGCATTTTCTCACAACACTTCGTCATAACCCTCCTTCTGAGAAGGCATCTTATTATTTTTGCGTATTGGCAAAAAACAGGGTCACTACAGGGTCACTTTTCCCCTGCATTCTCGATGCTATGTATAGAAGCGGGAGAGAGCTTCCCGGAGATAATCTACTCGACCGATTTCCCTCATCCTAGGCAGGGGAAAAAGAAATAGCAGATATCATGCGGCACTCAAATGCTTCTCCCTTCAAAGGCTTCGCCCGGGAGAAACCAGAAAAGGGTACAAGACCACTAACAGAATTGAAAAAGGCAGGATAAAAATCCGAAGCCGAATAAAGTGGATCGCATTGACGACAAGATCAGGCTCGCCTCTAAGTGAGTAGAAGTCTGGCTACGGCCAGGCCGCCCTCGAAAACTCTATGCCTCCCAGCCTGGCGCCCGATTCATTGGATCAGACCATTCGATAGGATACCATCCTTGTCTTTTTTGCGTGGAAGAAATAGAGGCTGATGACAAGGAATTAGGGATTAGGGAAACCCTGATTAAATCGAAGAATCAGCATTCCCATAGAAATCAAAATCACTCAAGTGGGAAGACTCGATCATAGATACTATGATAAAAAATGCGGCGTTCCAATTCTATGATGCGCCGCACCTTCATTTTTCGTTTCTCCTTTCGCATGTTAGCGAAGCAGTGCCAGCACCGCGACAAGGCTCGGTGCCACAAAGAGAAGGCTGTCGAAACGGTCCATCATCCCGCCATGCCCCGGTAGAATATTTCCGGAGTCTTTGATATCACAGGCGCGCTTTACATAGGACTCGAAGAGATCCCCCATGGGCGCCATGATCGCAACCATGACGGAAAGAATACACCCTGCCAAAAGATCAAACCCCGCACAGAAGGAAACAAGGACACCGAGAATGACGCAGCCTACTGCGCCGCCGACAAGACCTTCGACCGTTTTATTCGGGCTGATATGCGGCGCCATCTTATGACGACCGCAGGCCTTTCCCGTCAGGTAAGCGAAAGAATCACTCGCCCATGTACAAATGAGTGCGAGAAGAATGAGAAAAATCCCCGGCTCCATGGAAACTGCCACCGGAGAGAGCAGCTCATGACTGCCGCGAAGGAGCGCCAAACTGCCGAAGCCCACGCCAAAATAGACGGCACCGAAAGCAGAATAAATAAGCCCGGTCATATTTTCCTTCTTAATGCCCAGAATCAAGTAGAGAAGCAGTACAAAGGCAAGAAAAATCGCAGCCAGAAAGGCTTTCAGCGAATAAAAACCGGATGCCAGTACCATGACGGCAGTGGCAATGGCTGTGGCTTTCAGATAGATGTGGACGCCGAAATGTTTCAGCATCTTATCATATTCAAGAAGGGCCAGCAGCGAGACGAGGAAAATGGCTCCCGTCAGAAACCAACCTCCCAGATATACCAGCCCAAGGACAGCGATGATACCGATGATCGCTGTGATCACACGCACTTTCATTTTTTATCCTCCGTGAGCCCGCCGAAGCGACGGTCTCTTCCGGTAAACCAGTCGATCGCTTTCGAAAGCTCCTCCTCAGTGAAGTCCGGCCACAGGACAGGTGTGAAGTACAGCTCGCCATAGGAGATCTGCCAGAGAAGGAAATTCGAAATGCGCGACTCTCCGCCCGTACGGATCATCAGATCCACATCCTGGGCATCCGATGGATAGAGATGGGCAGAAATCGTTTCTTCCGTAATGGATTCCGCATCAAGAGAGCCGCTCTTCACTTCGCGTGCGATCTGCTGCACCGCCTGCACGATCTCCATGCGTCCGCCATAGTTGATGGCCACATTCAGGACCATGCCGTCACACTTCGCGGTATCTTTTTCGCAGGCTGCGATCTCCTTGCGAAGATCATCCGACAATGCTGACGGTTCGCCCACGATGTGTACCTGCACATTATCCTCCACCAGCTCACGCAGCTGACTGATCAGGTAGCTCTTGAAAAGCTTCATCAGGAAACGGACTTCGATCGGCGGACGCTTCCAGTTCTCTGTGGAGAATGCATAGAGCGTCAGCACTTTCACTCCCATATGACCCGCCGCACGGACGATGGTCTTCACATTTGCCGCGCCGACCTGATGACCATAGGTTCTCTCTCTTCCTCTTTCTTTCGCCCAGCGGCCATTCCCATCAAGAATGATGGCCACATGCTCAGGAAATGATTTTTTATCAGACATAAATGGAATCTCCCATAATCAAAATAGGATGGAGTTTAGATAGTGTAAGGGTTCGAGTTTTAGGGGTAGCCGCCCTTCAATTACGTTTAAAAACTCTGCTAGAATAAAAAATGAAGGGGCGGCTTCGTCGCAAATATTTTTTAACCTTCCTCTGTCCTCTGGAGGACAGTGCTGTTAAGTTAAGCGGCAGAA
>DLZS01000034.1:0-6475 GCA_003447275.1 Dialister sp. | reverse complement strand
TTACGTAGCTAACGATTTCCTTAACTGAATAGCATTACTCTGGAGGAGGTGCCTCGAAAAGGCAGGGCGGAAGCCCCACTCGCCCAGCGAGTCTGCCCCTTCCAAAGGAAGGGACTAGAAGATTATTCTCGCCGCCTCACGACTTTTTCCACACTCTCACTATACTTCATTCGTGGCATGACAACAGCCTTTTCTCCGGTTCGGACAAGGTAAAGCGCGCCCTCTTCGAGCTGCGCTTCCCGCCCATGAGTGAAAGAAATCGTACCACTCGGATACGATTTCTCTACACACTGTCTCAATTTTTCAGTAAACGGCTGTCCTGCAAAAAGAACATCCTCACTCATACAGACATGATCTCTTTAATTTTCTTTTCGGTGGCAGCTTCCAGTTCTTTGATTTTCTTGTCCGTCAGCTTCTGGACTTTATCTTCAGTTTCTTTGATGACATCCTTGGAAACATCGCTGTTCTTTGCTTCCTTTTTCAGGAAATCATTGCCATCACGACGAATATTTCTGATAGCGACCTTGCCCTCTTCCGCTTTCTTATTGACAACCTTGACGAGCTCCTTGCGGCGGTCTTCGGTCAGCTGCGGGATGGCCATACGGATCAGGTTGCCATCATTCATCGGTACGAGGCCGAGGTCAGACTGCAGGATGGCTTTTTCGATATCTTTCAGAAGACCCTTGTCCCATGGCTGGACAACGAGCAGACGAGCTTCCGGTACAGTCACAGAAGCGACCTGAGTGATCGGAGTACGGCTGCCGTAATACTCAACAAATACGCGATCGAGCAGGCTGGCATTCGCCTGCCCCGTACGGATGCTGGTGAATTCATTCTTGAGAGCAACGATGGATTTATCCATCTTGTCAGACAGTTTCTTCAATTCTTCTTCGTACATGATTATTTCCCTTCGATTAATGTGCCCAGGGTATCTCCCTTGCAGGCCTTGACAATGTTGCCAGGAACGTCGATATTGAATACTTTGATCGGAATTTCGTTATTCATGCAGAGAGTAATGGCCGTATTGTCCATGACAGCCAGCTCTTTCTGCAGCACTTCACTATAGGTGAGATGAGTGAACATTTTTGCTTCGGGATGGAACTTTGGATCTGCATCGTACACACCATCGGTCTGCTTCTTCGCCATCAGCATGATATCAGCTTCAATTTCTGCACTGCGCAGAGCTGCCGTCGTATCTGTTGTGAAATAAGGATTGCCCGTACCTGCACCAAAGATCACGACTCTGCCCTTTTCAAGATGGCGGATCGCACGGCGGCGGATGTAAGGCTCTGCGACCTGCTGCATTTCGATGGCTGTCTGTACGCGGGTGGAGACGCCAAGTTTTTCAAGCGCATCCTGCAGAGCGACGGAATTGATGACAGTCGCGAGCATGCCCATGTAGTCAGCCGACGCACGATCCATCCCGCCCTGGCTGCCCTTGAGACCTCTCCAAATATTGCCGCCACCTACAACGACAGCAATCTCGATACCGGCATCGCTGGCTTCCTTGATCTCGCCAGCCAGTCGATATACGACCTCCGGATCGATACCAAATCCTTTGTCGCTGGCCATCGCTTCACCAGACAATTTCAGCATGACTCTCTTATACTTCTTGTTTTCTGTTGCCATTGTACACCCCCGTAAAAATCAGTGATACATCTATATTATTATATAGTATTTCAGAAATAGCTGCCATAAGAATTTTGAGAGATGAGCCTTGGAGACGACAGGCTTTAGACTTTAGACATCTGATTCCCTCACTTCCAGGCTCCCATCCAATCCCTAAAAAAGCCCATAAAATAAGAGAACACCAAAGATGATGTTCTCTTATTTTATGGATTACTGATTCAGCTGTTTAGCGACTTCAGCAGCCAGATCGTCCTGTTTCTTTTCGATGCCTTCGCCGAGCTGGAAACGCGCGAAGCGAACAACTTCTGCATTCTTGGATTTCAGGAGTTTCGCAATGGTCAGATCGCCATCTTTAATGAATTCCTGATCTACGAGGCAGACTTCCTTGTAGTATTTGTTGATACGGCCGAGAACCATCTTTTCGATGATCTTTTCTGGTTTACCTTCATTTCTCGCTTCGACAGCCAGAACTTCTTTTTCGTGTTCGATTTCAGTCTGCGGTACCTGAGTACGGTCCAGGTAGGAAGGATTTGCTGCAGCGACCTGCATAGCGACATCTTTGCCGAGTTCAGCGTCTGCGCCCTTCATTTCGACGAGAACGCCAATCTTGCCGCCGCCGTGGATGTAGCTGTAGACAGCGCCTTCTGCACTTTCATAGCGAACAAAGCGACGAACAGAAATGTTTTCGCCGATCTTAGCTACAGCTTCGGTGACCTGATCTTTGACAGCCTTGCCGTCCATTTCAGAAGCAAGCAGAGCTTCTACATCAGCCGGATTCACAGCGATGATCTGCTGTGCGATACGAGCAGCCAGTGCTCTGAAGTCATCATTGCTGCCTACGAAGTCGGTTTCGCAGTTGACTTCTACGATGGTGCCGACTTTGCCATCAGCGGAAATAGCGGAAACGACAGCACCTTCAGCAGCTACACGGCTTGCTTTCTTCGCAGCCTGAGACAGTCCCTTTTCACGGAGAATATCTACTGCTTTTTCCATATCGCCTTCAGCTTCTACAAGTGCTTTTTTGCAGTCCATCATGCCTGCGCCAGTCTTTGTACGCAGATCTTTGACCATGCTAGCGGTAATTGCCATCTTTATGACCTCCATCATAAAACAGTAAGGTGTTTGTAAAAATTTTTCAAAAAAAGGAAATCCCCAGCCTGCGCAAAGCACAGGCCGAATTTCCTATACAGCCATTATTCCTGTTCAGCAGCTTCTTCAGCCGGAGCTTCTTCAGCTTCTGCTTCTTTAGCAGCTTCAGCTTCCTGCTGACCCTGACGGCCTTCGAGGACAGCGTCAGCCATCTTGGAAGCAAGCAGTCTTACAGCACGGATAGCATCATCGTTTGCCGGGATCGGGAAATCAACAACATCCGGATCGCAGTTGGTATCAACGGTAGCGATAACCGGAATGTGCAGCTTGTGAGCTTCGGCAATAGCGATTTCTTCTTTCTTGGAGTCAATGATGAAGAGTGCGCCCGGGATCTTCTTCATGTCTTTGATGCCACCCAGGTTCTTTTCCAGTTTTTCCAGTTCGCGTTTCATCAGGATGACTTCCTTCTTCGGATACTGGTCAGTGGTGCCTTCTTCAAACATTTTTTCCAGTTCTTTCAGACGAGCGATACGGGTCTGAATGGTACGGAAATTGGTGAGCATGCCGCCCAGCCAACGTTCATTGACATAGAACTGATTGCAACGGGTAGCTTCTTCCTTCACGGAATTCTGCGCCTGTTTCTTGGTGCCGACGAAAAGGATCGGAGCGCCGGTAGCTGCGACTTCACGCAGGAAAGCGTAAGCTTCTTCTACTTTCTTTACAGTCTTCTGCAGGTCGATGATGTAGATGCCGTTTCTTTCCGTGAAAATGAAACGTGCCATTTTCGGATTCCAACGACGGGTCTGATGACCAAAGTGAACGCCTGCTTCGAGTAACTGTTTCATGGATACAACTGCCATAATAAAAACCTCCTGTTTTTAACCTCTGTCCGTTTCCTCCCCTGCAGCCACTTCGGGAATGTGTGAAATGAAATTTTTCCCGCAAGCACAGATGCAGAGTCCGCCAGACATGTGTACTCATGCGTTATTTATTCTACCAAAAGAAAAAGGGGAAAGCAAGGGGATGGGAAAATATTTTTAGGTTCAAGATTCAAAGTTCAAGATTCAGGGTTGTGGTAGCGGCTTCGCCGCAAGTATATATGAGGCGATGCCCAAAAGTCGTATTCTAGTTACTAGTCACTCCCAATCCCTAATCCCTAACTACTCATCCCTGCTTTCAAACTTCTCATCTTTTGCGAATACCATATATTCAAAACTCTGCACCACTATTTCTCATTTCTAATTCAAGAGAGGCTTTCAGCGTAGTAAAAAGGTAGCACATCCCACGGGCTTTCCTTGAACCAAGCAAAAAAAGACGCCGTGACATACGTCACAGCGTCATTTCTTTCAAGGCGAGCATTCAATAAGCCGAGTTCTGTCCCACTTGCGTGGTGATGATTATCTGTCTAGTCAGCCGATTACTCGACTGCTCAAGCGACGCAACCCGGAAGGTCAGCGGGCAACCTCAACCCTTCCCTATTCGGTCTTGCTTCGGATGGGGTTTACCAAGCCAGCCGGTCTCCCGACTGCTGGTGCGCTCTTACCGCACCTTTCCACCCTTACCACTTGCGTGGCGGTTTCCTTTTCTATGGCACTTTCCCTAGGATCACTCCCGCCGGACGTTATCCGGCATCCTGCCCTGCGAAGCTCGGACTTTCCTCACGCCTTACGGCCCGCAATCATCTTTCCTGCTCGCGTGCTACAGTATAGCATGGAGACGGAATTTTTTCAAGAGAAAGATTAAAATCAGGTTCAGAGTCAAGAGGCGGCACGCCCCTTAGGCTAACCACGAACCTGTTTTTCTACATTTCCCCGAAAATATCCTCTGCCCTGCTGTCTTCGATAACCTCGATCTCCCAGCCATGCTCTGCGGCATACGTCCGAAGGCGCTTTGCCAAAGCTGGAACGATGACACGCTCGGTATAGAAATGGCCGCCATCTGCGATGAGAAGACCGAGGCGGGAAGCGTCCTGCGCTTCATGGTACTTGAGGTCGCCCGTCAGGTAGAGATCTGCCCCCTTTGCTTTTGCAAGCGCAGCAAATTCACTTCCCGCACCGCCCAGAACAGCCACGCGGGAAATGGTGATATTCGGATTTCCCGCATAACGAAGGACGGGAATGCCGAGCTTCTCCTTTATATAAGAGAGAGCTTCTTTTCCGCTCATGGGCGCAGGCAGATTTCCGATCCGCCCCATGTAGTCCTTGTACCCGTGGCTTTCCAGCGTATATACATCATAGTGAATATCTCCACAGATTTCCTGCACTTTCGCAAGGACAGAAGCAAGCAGCACGGTGGGTACATTACATTCGAGCTTTGCCTCATCCGTCGCATCATCCTCATCATCCAAAAGATAGAAATGATTTACGGCATCCCCATAGAGTTCTGAAAGCGTATGTCGGAGCACCTTCGCGGTGACAGGCTTCACATAAAGTGCAAGCTTCCTCTCTTTCGTTTCCTGCTCAAAGACCAGTCCTTCCGTATCAGAAAGAGAGAGCGCAGCTGCCAGAGCATCATTCACGCCGCCTTTGGCTGTATCCAGATTCGTGTGTGCTGCAAAAGACAGGATATCATGCTTCACGAGCTTCTCGATCACGCGCCCCTTATACGTCCGAAGGTCAAGCTCGCGGATGGCCTTGAAAAGAAAGGGATGGTGGGAAATCACCATCTCAGCGCCTTCACGGACGGCAAGATCCACATTCTCTTCCGTGAGGTCGAGGGAGATCAGTACCTTCGTGACCCTACGGCGAGGATCCCCCACCTGCAACCCCGGGTGGTCCCATGACTCTGCAAGACTTTTCGGTGCCCACGACTCCATCCATCCGATCAAATCATTTCCTGTGACTTTCATAAGAGTCCCTCCAATATACTTACTTCTTCCAGTGCTTTTTCTCTGGACAGGCGATGCCGCTCACTCTTCGAATCCTTTGCCCCTTCGATCACAAAGCGCCGCTTCCGGATGAGCCGCTCGATATGCGTCTTGAAAAAAGGATCCTTCCGATATGCCGCCGTCGCACCGATTTCTGCCTGCAGCATCGAAAGCTCCTCCATCTCGCCGGGATGAACGAGCATCAATTCATACAGCTGCCCGCCATCCAGTGAAAGCACCTCTTTTTCAATGCGGAAATGATGCCTGCCAAGAAACTGCCGGAGCTCCGCCACATGCCCCTGCGGCTGCAGCACCAGCCATGAGAGCGCCTGCGCCTTTTCCTCATTCTCTACAAGAATATCCCGCATTAAAAGGCCGCCCATCCCGCAGATGGTGACTCCATCCACCTCTCCTTTAGCAAGCGGCGCAAGTCCTCCGCCCAGTCGTAAACCAATCTGACGTGAAAGCCCGGAAGAAATTACATCCTCCCTGGCGCGTGTAAGCGGACCGTCATTCACATCACAGGCGATCGCCCGCCTAGCGCGTCCCTCTTGCACAAGATAAATAGGAAGGTAGCCATGGTCTGTACCAATATCGGCCATACTTTCACAGACAGGCACCAGATCGGCTGCCGCCTGTAGACGATTCGTCAGTTTCATAGATGGATCCTTTCAGCAATGACTTTCCATGCAGGACTATTCTGCAGCCATTCCTTTTCTCTATCAAAAAAACGTATCCAAATCACTGAAATCAGCACGGATACGTTCATTGTGGTGGGCCCACCAGGACTCGAACCTGGGACGGGGCGGTTATGAGCCGCCTGCTCTAACCAACTGAGCTATAGGCCCGCAATATCGACATATGTTATTTTAGCATAAATAGGACCATTTG
>DLZS01000132.1:4367-7054 GCA_003447275.1 Dialister sp. | reverse complement strand
AATCAGTGGACGGAGCCGCCCCACGGACTAACCCTGAACCCAATTTAAGTCTATCCTTATTTCACAAAAACATGCCATTCTTGCACATTATGCATTTGACATTTTCTCTAAATAGGTATACTATAAGGAAAGCAATTTGAAATTAAGTGTACATTTCAAGTCAACGATTCTTATCTTCATTGTTTAGGAGGACATGATGGACGCAAGAGAGAATGCTTATGTATTGTGGTTTGATGAACTGCACAGAAAAGATGTCAATCTGGTCGGAGGGAAATCTTCTTCTCTGGGTGAACTGACAACCTCGACTGGCGTGCCGGTACCATACGGCTATGCGACGACAGCTCATGCTTACCGTTATTTCATGGATGTCACCGGGCAGAACAAAAAGATCCACGAACTGCTCCAGGGCCTTTCCGATGTAGAAGACTCTGTCGAACTCCATGAAGTATGCACTAAGATTCGCGAAAGCATCGTTTCCGCTGAAATGCCGGAAGATCTGGCCAAAGCCATCGGCGATGCCTATGAAGAACTTGCAGGGAAAGTCAACGAAGAAAATCCATATGTAGCTGTTCGTTCCTCTGCTACCGCAGAAGACCTGCCGGATGCTTCCTTCGCAGGCCAGCAGGACACCTACCTGAATGTCACCGGCCGCGACATGGTCATCCGTAAGGTCAAGGAATGCTATGCATCCACTTTCACCGACCGTGCTGTATACTACAGAGCGAAGAAGAATTTCGACCATGAAAACGTGGCTCTCTCCGCTGCCGTACAGATGATGGCTGACTCCAAGGTCGCAGGCGTCATGTTCACCGTGAACATTGCCAACGGCGATGACAAGTCCATCATGATCGAAGGCTCCTGGGGCCTTGGCGAATACGTCGTACAGGGCACTGTCACCCCGGATAACTTCATCATCAACAAAGAAGACCTCACCATTGCTTCCCGCCACATCAATGAAAAAGCCATCGAACTCGTTCGTAAACCAGGCGGCGATGTAGAAGAAAGAAAAGTACCGGAAGACCTTGCCAAGGCGCAGGCTCTCACCGATGAACAGGTCGTCCAGCTCGCCACCTATGCGAAAGCCATCGAAAAGCACTACGGCTGCTACATGGATATGGAATGGGCTGTCGACCACCAGAACCGCGTCTGGATTCTCCAGGCTCGTCCGGAAACTGTTTGGTCCAAGAAGAATAAAGAAAAGAAAGCAGGCACTGAAGTGAAACTGACCACCGATCATAAAGTACTCGTCAAAGGTCTTCCGGCCAGCCCGGGAATGGCAGCAGGCAAATGCCACGTCATCACCGACCCGAAAGATATCAACGAATTCCAGGAAGGCGAAGTCCTCGTCACCACGATGACCTCCCCGGACTGGGTACCGGCGATGAAGAAAGCCATCGCGATCGTCACCGATGCTGGCGGCATGACCTGCCACGCTTCCATCGTTTCCCGCGAACTCGGCATCCCATGCGTTGTCGGCACCAAGAGCCGCAGCGTAGAAGCGACCAAAGTATTGAAATCTGGACAGGACATCACGATCGATGCACAGAACGGCGTCGTATATGACGGCATCGTCGCTGACCTCGTGAAGAAGGAAGAACCGCAGCAGGCACAGGGCGCTGCTCAGACCGTTGTGGCAGAATACTTCGCACCGACCGGCACCGGCGTCATGATGAACCTTGGCGATCCGGATCTCGCTGATAAATATGCGAGCCTCCCATGCGACGGCATCGGCCTCATGCGTGAAGAATTCATCTGGACCACCTTCATCCATGAACATCCGCTCTACCTCATCGAACAGGGCAAACCGGAAAAAGTCATCGACATGCTTGCTGAAGGCATTTCCAAAGTCTGCCGCGCACTGGCTCCGCGTCCGGTCGTTCTCCGCTTCTCCGACTTCAAGTCCGGCGAATACAGAAACCTCAAGGGCGGCGACAAGTATGAACCAGTAGAACCGGCTGACCTGCTCGGCTGGAGAGGGGCTTCCCGTTACTACGACCCGACCTACACCGACGCATTCCGCCTCGAACTCAAGGCTGTCAAGAAAGTCCGTGAAGAATTCGGCCTGAAGAACCTGAACTGCATGATTCCGTTCTGCAGAACCGTCGATGAAGCACGCAAGGTCACCACCATCATGAAGGAAGAAGGTCTGGAAAGAGGTCCGGACTTCAAGCTCTTCCTCATGGCAGAAATCCCGGCCAACATCATCCTTGCTGATAAATTCAATGAATTCGTTGACGGCTACTCCATCGGCTCCAACGATCTCACCATGCTGGTACTCGGTTGCGACAGAAACAATGATACCGTTTCCGCCCTCTTCGATGAAAGAAACCTCGCAATCAAGAGAGCTGTCCGCCACCTGATCGAAACCGCACACAAAGACGGCAAGACTGTCTCCATCTGCGGCCAGGCTCCGTCCGTATACCCAGACTTCACAGAATTCCTCGTCAAGAGCGGCATCGACTATGTATCCGTCAACCCGGATATGGTCAAAGCCACCAAGAGAAATGTTGCTCGCATCGAACAGAGACTGATGCTCGATGCAGCTACCGGCAGAGGAATCAAAGATACGGAAGACTACACCTGGTAATCCCTGGCGCTGCCTGAAAGCGTTTCGCCTGCCCTTTGGGCAGTGAAGTAAAGTGGCTGACACCTTGGCTTCCCCTCTCGGGTAATGCTATTAAGTTAAG
>DLZS01000132.1:0-4044 GCA_003447275.1 Dialister sp. | reverse complement strand
ATTGCCTTCGGCACTTCCCCCGAAGGGGGAAGCAAGTCGTTACGGTGCTAACATTTTCCTTCACTTAATAGCATTGCCCTCTTGGGTAATGCTATCAAGTGAAGCGGCCAAAAACTTGTCTCCCCATCAGGCGAGAGCTTTGAACTGAAAAATTCCGGTGACCGGGGCTGTTTTCGAGCAGTCCCGGTTTCCTGTCAATACAAAAAAGGAAGCAAATTATGCAGCTGACCAGCCGCCAAAAAGAAATCACCCGCATTGTGCGGGAAAACGGGCCGATCACAGGTGAAATGATCGCTGAGCGTCTCCATGTGACACGAAGCGCCCTGCGAGGAGACCTGGCGGTGCTTCTCTCGGGAGAAGTGATCGCCGCCAGACGGAGACTGGGCTACTACTACCTGGGAGGAGGAGAGGATCCGGCTGCGGCAGAAATCCGTTCCTGCACCGCAGAGTCCTGCATGTCCAGACCTGTTCTGGTCAGTGCAGAATCGAATGCCTACGATGCCGCTGTCCTTCTCTTCACGGAAGACATCGGGACCCTTTTCGTGGGGAAACCCGATGACGTCATGGGCGTAGTATCCAGAAAAGACCTGCTGAAGACCGCCATGGGGCGTGAAAATCTGACCAAAGTGCCGATTTCCATGGTCATGACCTCCCGCTCGAAGATGATCTTCGCAGAACCGGACGAAGACATGGTATCCGTTGCCCAAAAGCTCATCGACTATGAGATCGACTGCCTGCCTGTCGGCATCTTTCAGGATGTCGAAGGCGAGAAGAAATTCAAGCTCATGGGCCGCATCTCCAAGACCAATATCACCCGTCTCTTCCTTGATCTCGGAACGAAGAAGAGATAAATGAGGTTGTCGGGTTAGCCCAAGGGGCGTGCCGTCCCTTGCCCCTGAATGAAAACTCTGTTCTCTAGTCAGGAGTTAGGAGTGAGGAGTGCTGGTGCGGCGTATAAAAATCAGAAGCGCCGCGGAGTATAAATAGGGCGATGCCCGAAAGTGGCATTCAAGTCACCAGCCACTAGCCACTAGTCACTTGCGGCTCCTAATCCCTTGCTACTAATCCCATTTCCAATCAATACCAAAGGAGGTCATCCTTTTGTCCCAAATACCAGAAGTGTACGTGGTTTCTGACTCTCTGGGAGAAACCGCGGAAAGCGTCGCCAAGGCGACCATCAGCCAGTTTGATGAAGACATCGACGTCGTGCGCGTGCCTTTCATCCGTCATGCAGAACAGATCCAGAAGGTCATCGAAGAAGCTGCAGAGCATGGCGCTGTTGTCTGCCATACCTTAGTCAGCCCGGAGCTTCGCGCGCATTTCGAGCGCATTGCGGAAGCAAACCATGTGAAGTACGTGGACATCTTAGGGCCGATGATGGACATGGTGCAGACCATTTCCGAAACGAAGCCCCGCATGAAGCCGGGCATCATCCACAAGCTCGATGAAGAATACTTCAAGAAAGTCGAAGCCATTGAATTTGCTGTGAAGTACGATGACGGCAAGAATCCGGCCGGCTTCAAGAAGGCCGACGTCGTCCTGATCGGGGTATCCCGTACATCGAAGACGCCGCTCTCCATGTACATGGCACACAAAAAATTCAAGGTGGCCAACCTTCCGCTCGTGCCGGAAGTGCCGCTGCCGGAAGAAATCTTTCAGGTGCCGCCCTATCGCATCATCGGTCTCATCATCGATCCGTACAAGCTGAATACCATCCGCAGCGAACGTATGAAAGCGCTCGGCTTCTCCGGAACGGCGAACTACACAGACATTGCCCGCATCGAAGATGAATTGTCTTACGCGAAGGAAATCATGCGCCAGCTCCACTGCCAGGTCCTTGATGTGTCGAACAAGGCCATCGAAGAAACTGCCAGCCGCATCATGGCGATCGTACAGAGAAATAAGGAACTGTACGGGGATAAATATTAAAAAACAACAAAAGCCCATCTGGCTCTTATGAGCCGGATGGGCTTTTGACGTTGTGTTCAGGGTTCGGGGTTCGGGGTTAGCCCGTGGGGCGTGCCGCCCTTTGATTGCGGGTGAAAGTTCTACTCTCTAGTTAGGAGTGAGGAATGAGGAGTGAGGAGTGGTGGTGCGGCGCAAAAAATTATGAAGCGCCGCGAAGTATAAATAGGGCGATGCCCGCAGATGGTATTTAGTCACCAGTCACTAGTCACCAGTCACTTGAGACTCCTAATCCCTAGCTACTCATTCCTGCTTTCAAACTTCGGGGTTCGGGGTTGTGGTGGCGGCTTCGCCGCGAATATATATGAGGTGATGCCCGAAAGTGATATTTAAGGAAACACTGATTCAATCGCAGAATCAGCATTTCCCTAGGTATTTCTGCTTTCACACATACATCGTTTATCGGTCTGCAAGAAAGATTTCTCGCTTGCGCTCGAAATGACGATACGGGAGTCTGATGTCTCCCAGTCTCCCAGTCTCCTAGTCACCAGTCCCTAGCCACTAGTCACCAGTCACCAGTCACTCATTCTCCCAGATGGCTTTCTTCCTCGATGATCTTATACACGAGGAGGCCGGCATCGTAGAGGTCCTGCTCCTTGAGGCTTTCATGGCTGGTATGGAAGTCTGTCATGCCGACGCCGACCAGGACGGCGGGGAAGCCTTTGGCGGTGAACCAGTTTGCATCGCTGCCGCCGCCGCTCTTTGCGACGGTCATGGTCTTGCCCATGGAGGAGGCGGCTTTTTGGAAGAGCTTCAGCGCGGGATCGCTCTCTTTGACGAGGAAGGCGTCGTAGGATTTCTCCTGATGGACAGACAGAGAGCCTTCGGGGAATTTCTTTGCTGCCGTTTCGAAGGCATGGACCATCGTATCGACGAGTGCTTCCAGCTTCTTGGGGTCGCGGCTTCTGGCTTCGGCGCGTACCACGCAGGTATCCGGGACGATGTTCGTCGCAGTGCCGCCGGTGATGGTGCCGATGTTGCAGGTGGTTTCCTCATCGATGCGGCCGGTCGGGCAGTGCGCGATCGACTCAGCTGCCATGGCGATCGCATTCGTTCCCTTTTCCGGTGCCATGCCGGCATGCGCTGCGACACCTTTCAGGGTGAAGGAAAGCTGGTACTGGGACGGGCCGGCGTTATAGAGGGAGCCGGCAGGGCCGTCAGCATCCAGCACGTAGCCGAAGTCGATGCCTTGGATATATTTTTCTTCGATGTACTTGGAGCCGAAGAGGCCGATTTCCTCCTGCACGGTGAAAATGACGGTGATCTTGCCGTGCGGGATGTACATCTCCTTCATGAGGGCGATGCCTTCCAGGATAGCGGTCACGCCTGCCTTGTCGTCGCCGCCCAGGATGGTGTCGCCTTTTGAAGTGAAGACGCCGTCTTCGAGGACGGGCTCGATGCCCCGGCAGCATTCGACGCAGTCCATGTGCGCGGTGAGCGCGATGGAGGGAAGGCCCGGGGCATTGCCATTCCAGACGGCGATGAGATTGCCGCAGTTCCCGCCATTGACGGAGCCGTCATTGTCTTCGATGACTTTCGAAGCGCCGAGGCTTTTCAGCTTCTTCTTCAAATATTCGCAGACCTCGCGCTCGCCTTTGCTCGGCGCGTACATCGAGACGAGCTCGGTGAAGGTGCGTTTCATTCGTTCTGTATTGACCATGGTAAGACCTCTTTTCTTGAAAATGATGGGGATACTTTCATTATAGCGCATGAAGGAAGAGGGTTCGGGTTGCTAGAAAATTAGGAATGAGGAATTAGGAATGAAGGTGGCGGCTTCGCTGCGATCCTTCGACTCAGGTCGCAGCTGTTCTGGCATTCGTTATCTCACATACGACGTTTTTCACCGCTCAGGATGACGAAACGGGGCGATTCCCGAAAGTAGTATTCAAGTAATCAGTCACTAGTGACTAGGAGACATCGGACTCCCATATCGTCATTTCGAGCGAAGTGAGAAATCTTTCTTGCAGACCGCTAAACGAAGAATGTATGAAAGCGGAAACACGTAGCATCAAGGCATCGTTTCCGTACCGATGCTTATGTGATACTGACCGCAGCACAAGAAAGATCCCTCGGCTACGC
>DLZS01000026.1:0-24867 GCA_003447275.1 Dialister sp. | reverse complement strand
ATGGGGAGCCAAGAACGTTCTGCTGCTTAACTTAATGGCATTACTCTTCACTAGGCAGCCCACAGCCGCCTGTCATGTATCGACAATTATTATATCATGTTTTTGTCCTGCACGGGAGTATGTTACGCCAAAAGGCGAATTAAAGAGACGCTGATTAAACGCGCAGGGCTTCTGCTATATATATTTTTTCAAACGCAAAAAGCCAGCACCGTGATCGGTGCCGACTTTTTGTGTGCACTATCGCTTTCCTTTGAAATCAGAATACGCGATTAGAATTTAATTTCCGCAGACACTACGAAAGTTCTCGGATCTGCAGCAAGAATCTGGTTTCCCTGATCCGCACTATACCAACCTTTCTTATTGGTCACATTGTAGCACATTGCCGACCAAGTCACCGGGGTATGGCCCATGACAGACTCATACTTAAACCCCAAGTCGAAACGGTAATACTGTGGCACGGTGTAGGTTCCATGTCCAATATGGCTCTTGCCGATGTAGCTGGCTCTTCCCAGTACCGTCAAATCATCCGTTGCGTGATAAGCCAATGCCAGATTACCATTCCATTTCGGAATACCATCCGCTGTCATGCCGTTTAATTTGGGATTGCTGTTTCTTGTCCAGATATAGCGGTTGAACCCAATGGATGCAATAAAATCCAGTTTATCTCCAATCGTGCCAGCAGTTGTCCATTCGATTCCCTTATACTTTGTTTCCCCGTCATACTTGTAATAGTTATCCGATGTTGTCACAGTTCCAGGTTCTTTGGTTTCATACATAGCCAACGTATGCGTGAGTTTACCCTTTTTCAGTTTGATACCAAACTCGTTACTCTTTGTCTTAGCCGGATCCAACAAATCGCCCTCATTCTTATATCCCTTACCTGTAGGAACTACGGTTCCACCAAGGAATGTCTCTGTGTGATTGGCATAAACAGAAAGCGATGGCGTAAAGCGATACACGATGCCATATGTCGGGCAGTTGCCATCGTAGTCTTTTTCATCTTTGATCGTTCCATTGGCGTTATAGCTGCGGCTCTGGTAGCTGTGATGATGCAACCCGGCATTTACAATCAATTTATCATCCATGAACTTCATGGTATCCATCAGTGTATAGCCCTTAGTCGTATACTTGCTGCCAAGACGCGTGTTGACTTTTGTCAAATCCGGTGCTGCCCAGTCATTGTCCTGATACAGATTGCCGATGTAAGTCCCCAATTTGCGAGAGGATGCTGTTCTGTTGACCGCGCTGTTCCGATCCACGGCAAAGAGGAATTCATTTTTCATGAAGCCGAAATCATATTCTGAGCGAAGGCCTGTCCCAATATATCTGGCTGTGCTACCAGATGCGCCAATGTTTAAGACTCTTTTGAATGTACCACCAAAACTGCCATCTGGATTGAACTGCAAAATCCCGGTCATAGATGAGCCAGAAATATTGACCGGCGTATCGTTCCTCATAATTCCTGCATTCAGGAATGCTGTCCAATGGTCATTGAGCTTCTGGTCGTGGTTCAATGTCATCAGCCAGGTCTTGCTCTCTGTATATGCCCAGCTTGGATTCAAATTGTGCTTTCCATCTGGAGCCGCAGGCAAAAACGGCATCTTGCTCAAAGGCTTCGTTTCACTGGAAGAAACCGTCTGAAATATGCTGTTTCCGCCTTTATGCAGACTTCTGGCATACCCCATAAGTAAGTTGGTCGAGCTATCAACACTTTGATGATCCAAATTAACGAAGATATTTCTATTCTTGAGTTTTTCTCCATGGGTAGCCAGATTCCCATCCCCAGTCAATGCATTGATGCGGATCCCCCATGCGCCATCTTTTCCAAAGCGACGGCTCATATCGACGGACTCCTGCAGATTTCCTGTACTGGTATACTTCACATTGGCGGTTGTTAACGGTTCTTTCTCCGCCACTTTGGAACGATAGTTTACTGTACCGCCAATAACATTTTGCGTGGTACTTCCGGAATAAACTAAAGATGGACCTCCCAGCACATCAATATTTCCAATAAAGTTCGTTCCCATCGTGAAATTACTGTACATACCGGGGATATTATTGACACTCATCTGGGATGCTGTGGTATACTTGCCTCTCACGGACACCACATTGGGACTGGTGGTGCGACGAATGGATGGATTTAAAGAAAGAATATCCATCACTTCATTATTTCCGGAAATGGCAAAATCTTTAATAGACTGATCGGTGATGGTCATCGTAGCCGCAGGAAGCTCCATCATATCTTTATTACGAAGCATCCCCAAAGATGTATTCTGCGACAAATAGCCGCCGGCATAGGCCTTGTCTTTATCCGCATTGACGATCACTTCCTCCAGTACGGAAGTGTCAGCGGCCTGTACCCCCCCCAATTATTGTCAACCACACAGCTGTTGAAAGTAACATTTTCATAGACTTTTTCATAATGATTCTCCTCTTCTAATAAAAATAAAGTCCATTAGAAATTTCCCTGATGGTTTGGGCTGTATAAACATGACTTGCGCAAACATTTCTATAAGGAAGCAGGAATACACGGCCATTTTTCACCGCAGGAATATCGCTGAATTCAGGAACCTGAATCTGCGCTAACGCATTAGCTCCTTCCTGCTCATTCCCATGATAGACAATAAACAAGGTATCCGCTCCACACATGCGAAGCTCCTCCCGACTGATAAATGGCGTATCGAACTGGATATTCGTACTGCCAATCTTTCGAATAATATCACCCGACAGCAGTTTATCGCCGAATACTTCGATCTTATCTCTCATGAATTCGATAGTAATGACCCGTCTGGCCGGAGCCTCTCTGGCTTTTGCGATTCCTTCATCTAAGGCGCTTTGGATATTCCTTACTATACCATTCGCCTCTTCTTCTTTTTGAAAAAGCTGTCCCATATTCTGAATGAACCTCATCTCTGTTTCTACAGTTGATGGCGGAAAAGGATCTACCGCAGGAACCGGTCCGGAATTTTCTTCGATATAAACGGGAATGTTTCTTTCTCGCCAGAACGCAGTATCACCTAGCGCTCCTTTGCGGAATGACATCCGCCAGCCAAGGATAAAATCAGGATGCATCATCAAGGCCGTCTCCCGATCCATCTCCGATGTGTAAAACACAGCCTTTGGCATTTTCTTTTGCAGCTCAGGGATCTGCTCCGCCTTGTCCCTGGTAATATACGCAGCGCAAATATGATTTTCTGCGTGCAATGCCAGCAATGCATCCAATATCTCTGGTCTGGCCACGATCACTCGCTCAGGAACTCCCTGCACTTGTATCTGCGTCGGTTTCCCATCAAAGTCAAAATTATTCAAGGATGTAGTACCGACCATTTGGGGCGGTACTGACGGCGACTGGATAAAGCCGCATCCGGCGAACCAGAGCAGTCCGATGAGAAGCAAGACTGCCCGTATCAGTTTATCAATCATGAACCCTCTGCTATGAAACAGCTCTTTCGAGCAAGCCATCTATGTTATCTTTCTTAATTATCTCATTACGTCCATCACATCTTAATATAACAGTAGTATACTCACTATAGCCGGTATATAGTCAAGCCGATTTTAGCAAAATATTATTTTATGAACTCAAATCTATTGCTGTCAAATTAAAGTTCCTCATCAAATTTGTGCTTCTATTTCAAATAAACATGTCGCTGTCCCCATAAGCCTCCAAAAAATAAAGTTTAGTCTATAGCTGCTATACGCCCAGCACATTCATAAAATAATGTGCTGGGAATGACGTAAATACTCATCTATTGCCCCCCCACGAGACAAAAGAGCCATCTCAAATGCATCATACATTTAACATGGCTCTTTGCTATATAGCAACACAATATCATTTTCTCCAATGCTGCGGGATATAGACGATATTCATCCTTTCATCCTCCCCATAATGGATCTCACAGTCCACACCATAGAGCTTTTTGATGAAATCCGGTGTCAGAAGCGCCTTCGGCGTTCCCGCGCCGACCACCTCCCCACCCTGTATCGCGATCAGTCTATCACAATACATCGCTGCGATATTCAGGTCATGCACAGCCGCAACCACGGTATGACCGAGGCTCTTCACAATATCCATGATCTGGAGCTGGTACTTGATATCGAGATGATTCGTCGGTTCATCCAGCGCGAGGCGCTCGAAGCCCTGCGTCAGTGCATACGCCAGTTGGCAAGGAATACACAGAATCGATAAAATGTAAAGTGACCTATTGGATTGGGCCGATTCATAGATTTTATGGGCTTTTATAGGCAGTTTCCAGCTGAGAAAGTTGAGTCAGGAAACGTCTGAGAAACCGTTTCCTCAAACTCCTTCTTGATGGGAGCAGAAATCGCGATATGCATAGGAATGACCTTCTTTCTTCATACGATAAGTTTGAAGGCTGTATACTGTTAATGAAGCGCTGATTAAAAACATCTCTGTTTTTTCATAAAATCAATTATATTGATATGCTGGATTCCATTTCTTTGCTGGAGGAATGCGTCTGACGTGGCGACATACTTTGGATAATTGTCCCTAATCATCTCCAGCGGACGATACTCTCTATCTTCCGTTTTCCGGCTGCTGAGGATAGTGAGCGCGACTTGCACATAAGCATACTGCATATCACCGCCTCGCAGGATGAAATCACATTCCAGCGCCCCGATGCGCCCAATGCTGACCGCATAGCCCATACTTCTTGCATAAATGAACACGATATTTTCCAGTGCAGGGCCATAGTTGATCCGATTGTCAGTGTTTAGCGCGAAGTAGAAGCTCAAATCTGCCAGATAATATTTCTTCTCTCCGCTCAAAGCACGTTTGGATTTCATGTCAAATCGATCACAACAGTAAAGAATTTTGGCGTCTTCCAAAATCTGAATGTACCTCGCGATGGTCTGGCGGCTGATCTCCAGCCCGTTCTTGCGAAGCGAATCATGCAGACTGCTGATGCTTGTCGTCGCCCCGAAGTTGTTGATAATGAAATTTCTCACCGTCTCAAAAGACTGGCGATCGCGGATCTTGACCCGTCGACGAATGTCTTTCTCAAAGATTTCCTGTATGATCCCTTGGACATAGGTTCTCTTGTCAGCAAGTTCAGCGAATCCGATAGCCCGAGGAAAACCGCCCTCCAAAATATACTGGGAGAGTTCCTGCAGGCGGTCTGGATCAATCGCCTTGTGATAAAACTGCTTCATCTCTTCATACTCGTCGAAGCTCAGGGGATAAAGCTCGAACGCAATGTATCGGCCGGTCAGCTTGGTGACAAGCTCACCGCTCAAAAGATAGGAATTCGATCCCGTAATGAAAATGGAAAAATCGCCGTCTTCACGAAAACTGTTAATGACTCGCTCGAACTGGCTGACATTTTGGATTTCATCAATGAACAGATACTTGCGCCCAGGGAGCGATGCATAAGAAGCGATAAGCTGATCCAACACCTCAGCGGTCTGTACATGGCGATAGCTCCGGCTGTCTAGATTCAGATAGATGAGGTGATCCGCAGGGACTCCGTTAGCGGAAAGTTCACCCATAATGGTCTGCATCAGGCAGGATTTGCCGCAGCGTCTGACCCCGGTGATGACTTTGATCATATCATCCGCATCATAAAATCCACGAATTTTGGATAAATATTTCTCTCGTTTGAACAGTTCCATAGTAGAAAGCCTCCTTTCTTTATTATATCTGCCTACGAGAAAAAAACCAGTTAACGTTGCAGTTTTTATGAGAATCTCAATATCTGCAACGTTAACTGGCTTCCCCTAATGAAAACCCAAGAATAAGTGCGAACTTCCGCGCCGCTTAAAAGTCTATACGATTCCCCAGTCTTTCTCGAATGATTGCATGCCTTTTATCCACGCTGCAGGCTATAGCTAAAGGGCGTCATTATATATAGGGAAATACTGACTCTGTGATTGCATCAGCGTTTCCTTAGAAGATGCCAGAATAACCGAGCATTGGGCACAGGCTTGACTCCTACTGAATGCTGTACGGCACGTGCGTATTTTCTTCCAGCCATCTCGCAACGGCAAGACCTCGGGGATGTACGACCACATTTCTTTCCGCCTCAGACAGCAGCGATAATTCTCCATACATCATCAACTGCCCGCCAGGAATGAACAATACATTCTCCCAGCTTTCATCGGACGCAGGATCCAGGATGCACTGACCGATCACATTGATTTTTCCCGCCTGCTTCTTCTCTGAAAAGCGAGGCACTTTACGCAGCAGAGAAATCATAGCGTCCGACCAACCCCGATCGGCATCACCAGTAAACCCGCTGGCGTCAGATACGCACACGGGAATGTCCATCGCAGACTGGCAGATCCCCGCGATATCATCCCCCATCAACGCCGGTCCACAGTTCACGGCTACCCCCATGACAGCATAGTCCGCCTCCTGCCGCATATCCTGTGCCACTTGCAGCAGTTTCTTCTTTGCTCCAAAGACTAGGTCATTCTCCTCGATCAGCGTGCTGTACATCCGCCTCGCCCAAAGAGGCTCACACTCTGCGATCCTCCGAGAGGTCAAAGCCGAGCACCACATGGGCGAATCCAGAACCAACCCCAGATCGGAAATACTGAGCAGGGCCGCAGCCGCTCCCGCCATGGCCGTTTCTTCTTTGCACACCCGCCATCGATCCAGCTTACTCATCACAACCTCCATAGGTTTTTACGATCTGCGTGATAAAGGAAATCCATCCCGCATATCCCAGACATGACGGAATCAGGATCTCATGACTTTGCCGCAGATCAAAAGAAACGGTAGACAGCCGTACATCCGCTGATACCTCCTGCCTGCTCCATTTCAATGCCCCGCACTCTGTTTCCACGACAGAGCGTATCGACGCTTCATCCTCCCGCGGGATCATCGCCGCCAAGACGATGGTGATATCTTCGATCCCCATCGCACGAAGAAATGCCACCGGCTGCCTCAGCCCCTCTGCCTGCCGGGTAATTCCCAGCTGCATCCGGCAACTTTTCCCACGAACAGCACGTTTCCCCTTCTGCAGCAATTTCACCAGACGGCTTTCCTGCTTCCGGCAATACATTTCCATGACCTCTTCTTTCTCTCGCAAAGAAGCCATCTCCATAAAAGCACGTCGGCTTTCTGCAGGCGTGCGGACATGGGTCCAATTCACCATGGGTACATCCAGTCTATGTGCCATATACAGAGCATTCTCTGTCGATGCCTGTTCCTGAAAAGCCCCCCTGGTGAACGATACGACCTGTGACGCACGCCCCATGTCTATATAATCGTTCCTGCTGACACCCACTGGCGGACACAGAATGCGTGTGAACCCCAAAAGGCGCAGCACCTCCATGAGCTCATGATATTCTTCCGGTGAACTATAAGCCGGTGACAAGCCGGACACCAGGCAGATCTCCCGGTCTTTTTCTGCCTTCACCTGCGGAAGAGTCCATGTATCAAACAGCAGCCGCGCCATGGAAGTAACAGTATCCACCAGGCCCGGCACCATAAAGCCGTGCCCAGGCAACAGAACGACGGTCGTGCCGGTTTCCGCTTCTACCTCCTGACACAGCGCCTCGGTATCATCCCCAATGACACCCGGCACACATCCGCAAACGACTAAAATCACTTCGGGATGAATCTCATCACAGATATCTTCCAGACAACGTCTGAGCTTTTCATTGCCGCCAAATACAGCATCCTGATCGGTCAAGCCCGTACAGAAAAGAAAGCCATCCATTTTTCTGTTCCCAGTGATTTCTCTGTATTTTTCTCCCAACGACCGGAACGCATCCCACACCACCTTGGAGCAGGATCTGACATTATGGATAACCACCGCACATCTTGGATTTTGTACTGCCCCCAAGGCGGCCTGCATGAGATTACAGTGAATGATCTTTCTCTGCTTTCCCGGCGTGAAAATCATGACGCGCTCCCCTTTCCTTCATAGATTGCCTGATACACGGTCTCGATCCCTTCCGTCACATGATGAGAGAGACAATTCACATTCCGCTGCGGCAGGATGACGACCTGCTTGTCCCGTATCGCTCTCATAGAGGAATAGGCCGGATTCTCATACATCTCCTGCAACTGCTGCTCGCTGTCTTTAAAAGCGCCCCCTTGTGACCAGTTCCCCATGATGAGCATATCCGGATCTGACTGTACGAATTCCTCCTTGCTTAAAATCATGGATGTCCCATTCCCAGAAAGCGCCGGCGGACGCACATCATTATAGACGTCTATCGTCCCTGCGCGGGTCAACACATCATGAAATATATTTCCTTCCCCGCCGATAGGACCAAAGCGAAGCACCAGCATCACCCGCCTCTTCTGATTTTCCGGAATGACCGCCACCTTCTTCTCTATGTCCCGCAAGCGGCTTTCCATCTCTGCGATCAGCGTCTCTGCCCGGTCAGTCTCTCCGACCGCTTTCCCCAGCGAGCGGATCTCATCCGGTATATCCTTGACCAGCTTGGCATCCTTGTAAACAAAGACAGGAAGCCCCGCACTTTCTAAAGACTGCACCATCTTGATCTGGCTCTCGCCCACCACCACCAGATCCGGGCGAAGCGATATCATATGCTCCGGACTGTTATCCACCTCCGTCGTGACATCCTTTGCACTCTCGACCGCCATCGACAAGCCCGGGTCATGGATCCATTTGTCCATCGCCACGATGCGATCATGCGGTACCAGGTCGAGCAGTATCTCATCCGCAAAGACATACGTGCAAATGATTCGCTTCGGTTTCTCTTTCATGTTGAGCGTCTTCCCACGGGCATCCGTCACCGTGTACCCACCCTCCGTCTGCGGCGCATCACTCATACATCCGCCCAGCGCGATCGCGCAGATCGCCGCCAGAAGGAAGCTTAGCAATTTCTTCAGCATGGATCTCTCCTCATAGAAAGAAAAGGGAATTTCAGTTGGTTGAAATTCCCCTTTTCTTTCCTCTTATAAACTATCAGAACTTATGCTCATAGCTCAGCAGCCAGCTTCTTTCCTGCATGCAGGCTCCCGGCGTCGAGCCTCTGTAATCATCTCTGTCCAATACGTTGCTGATTTTCAGCGAAACAGCATCGTTTTCCGTGAGTTTCTGGCGAACGTTCATATCCAAAGAAAACATCGGATCGGTGTTGTCCACTCTTTGTCCTGCATAGTTGAAGAACAGATTGACCGAGGTATTTTTCATGTTATACGCAATGTCTGAATGAATGCTCAGTCGGTTTTCTGCACGCTGCCAAAGCGGATTCTTCGTTTTATTCAACTGCTTCGGATTGCTGCTGGAAATTCCAATATTATAGGAGAACCCCTGCGGCACCGTCCATCCGTAGCTCAATTCTACACCCGTATTTTTATACTTATCCGCATTGTAATTCATTTTAAGGCTGGTACTTCCCGGTGCATAATCCGAATAGATGCGATCCGAAATCTCCATGTGATATACATCGAACTTCCACATGCCATGTTCGCCCACCTGCTTCTTCAGCCCGGCTTCATACGTCCAAGCTTTTTCAGACTTCAAGTCCGGATTCGGCAGCGTTGTCGCACTGGTTCCATAACGTTTTGACAGATCCGGCTTTCTCAAGGACTTATTGATATTGATATAAGTAGAAGTCGTATTGTTCATCTTATACAACAACTGGAACGATGGGCAGAACATGTTTCCTGAATCGCCGGTAAATACTTCGCGCGCACCAAACAGGAACTTTGTTTTTTCATTCAAATCTGTGTCCGTCAAGAAATAAACAGCTCCATAATTTCTGTCTCGCTCAATCCACTTACTTCCAGATAAATTTCTAAAGCGTTCGTTTTCAAACATACCGCCCGCTGTCAAATCCGTCCAGCCAAGATCCCATTTATTGACTACGTCTACGCCATAAGAGCGACCGGTGTCTTTACCGCCACGGCCATTATACGTATATTTCCAGGCTCTATCCTGATAGTACGTCGTCACACGCAGATCTTTATTGGTATACGTGATCTGAGAAACATCATACAGCGTATTGCTGTCATAGGAACCTGTCTTAGCCAGTGTCCTGGCAGACAGCGTATCCACATCAGAATGTCTGTCGCTATAGAGGTACATGAAATTCCAATGTTCATTCGGTGTGTAATTTACGTTGACGCTATCACGATACATATTTGTCTGATCATACAGAGTGGATGTCGATTTCGAAAGAATTCCTGCATCTTTGATGCCATAGTGCTCATAGGCCACGGACAGCCCTTTCGCATTTACATACCCGGAAACATTTCTCTGGGTATGATCACCAGTACCCACTACGATTTTGTTTTCGTTATCCTTTTTCGTGATGATATTGATAACGCCCGTCGTCGCATTGCTGCCGTATAAAACAGCTGACCCCCCCCTTGACAACTTCGATCCTGTCGATGCTGGTCGCAGACAAGGTTCCCATTTGGAAATAGTAGTCCTGATTCAGAGGAATCCCATTGATCATGATGCTCATATGTCCGGAAATCCCACGAATCCCCGGATTGCCATTGCCAAATGGAGACTCCGAAATAACAAAGCCAGGAATGTTCTTCATGACTTCCATCACACTCTTGGCGCCCATGTTTTCGATCTGCTGTCCCGAAATAACTTCCGTTGCCGCCGGAATTTCCAGATCAGGAACACTGTATTTATTGGCCGTGACCAGTACTTCCCCCAACTGGTACACCTCTGCCTCCGCAGCCATACTCTGCATCCCCGAGAGGGCTGTCAAAACCATCGCTCCGATGATGATTTTCCCTTTCAATTTCATCGCTTTCCTCCTCAACAAACCGAATGATATAATATAAAAAGTATTCACTTTTCAACTTTTATCATTCACGTGAAATTTATCTTTCCTTAATCTAGCAAGTACAACGACTTTATTGTCAAGGGGAAATTTATGGAAAATAAAGAATTTTACTTTACCACAGGCGAATTGGCCCGGCTCACCGGTCTATCCAAGCAGCTTCTGATCTTCTATGACAAAAAGAACTTCTTCACCGCTACCGCGACAGGAAGCAACGGCTATCGGTATTATCTGCTCTCCAAGTATTTCCAGCTCAAGATACTCATCACTCTGCGCAAGATGGACATCCCTCTGGAAGAAATCTATCAATACTTGCAGCATGGGAACGACGAATTTCTTCTTAGTATCTATAAGCGGAAGCTATCCGAGTACCAGGAGCAAATGAAGCAGCTGCAAAAGAAAAGCCAGATCCTTGAAAAACGCATCCAGTCCATGGAACGTCAGCCCCATCTCATTTTGAACCGGATATTTATCACCGAGCTGGAGAAAGAACGTCGATATTATCGCTGGGATATAGATATGTCTGCCCCAGTCAAAGAGCGCGTCTCACATATGGCTGCGGCTCTCCGTCCCTATCTGCAAGACGAGAACTGCTTTCGAGACAGCATTCTCGGCTTCATTTTACCATCGTCGTCCCTGCACGAGAAACAGCCCGTCACAACCTACTCCTTCTTGACACATTACATCCCGCACATACCTGGTATAAAAGAGCAAGCCGTATACACCATGAAGCCGGGCATCTATCTCAAAGTCCATGGATATGGTCATTATGGTGTCATTGATACAGAAACGAAACGTACTCTGCTAGACTTTATCGAACGGAATCATATGAAAGCCGATGATCACTTCATGGTATTTCCCCTCAGTCAATATTGGATGACAGGGCAAAGTCGATGGATCATGACCACCATGATTCGAATTGACTCTTAAAAGTAAAGCTGCTTTACACCGGAATAGCATCACAAATCAAAAAAGCAGGCACGTCACTGACGTCCTGCTTTTTTGATTGCGGCTTGAATCATCATCGCACGCATTCTTTACTTCTTCCAATGCTGCGGGATATAGACGATATTCATCCTTTCATCCTCCCCATAGTGGATCTCACAGTCCACATCATAGAGCTTTTTGATAAAATCCGGTGTCAGGAGCTTCTTCGGCGTCCCTGCGCCGACCACCTTCCCGCCTTGTATCGCGATCAGTCTATCACAATACATCGCTGCGATATTCAGGTCATGCACAGCCGCAACCACGGTATGACCGAGGCTCTTCACGATATCCATGATCTGGAGCTGGTACTTGATATCGAGATGATTCGTCGGTTCATCCAGTACGAGGCACTCTGATCCCTGCGTCAGCGCACGCGCCAAGATGACGCGCTGCTGCTCGCCGCCGGAGAGCGTCGAGAAATTTCTTTCTTCGAAGCCATGGAGCCCCACGATATCCAGCGCCTCATGCGCCAATCGGTAGTCCTCTTCGTTATCCCGCTCCATCATCTTCTTATGCGGCGAACGCCCCATGAGGACGACATCGAGCACGGAGAAATCAAAATTGTAGTAATTGTGCTGCGCCACGACCGCAAGCATCAGCGCCGACTGCCGATACGACAGCTCATCCAGCGCTTTTCCGTCAAAGAGGATCTTCCCCTCGGTCGGTTTCTGCACGCGATAGACGCACTTCAGAAAAGTACTTTTCCCGCTGCCATTGGGTCCGATGATTCCCAGGAATTCTTTCGGCGAAAGGTGCAGATCGATGCCCTTCAAGATTTCCTTCTTACCGATGAAATATTTCACCGCCTCTGCCAGTATCTCCATCAGTCATTCCCTCCAAAGCCATACGTCTTCTTGATCATCAGATAGATAAAGCTCGGCGCGCCGATCATAGAAATCAGGATGCCGATAGGCAGCTCGGTGTGCGGAATGATGATGCGGCACAAGCCATCGCAGATGACAAGGAAAATCGCCCCCGTCAGCGCCGATACGGGGATCAGCCGCTTATGATCCGGTCCCGTGAACATGCGGATGACATGCGGGATGATGAGTCCCACAAAGCCGATCATGCCCGCCGAGTAGACTGCAAAGCCGACAATGAGTGAGGAAATCAAAAGATACCACTGCCGATAGGCATGAAGGTCTGTCCCCATGGTAATGGCCGATTCATCCCCAAGAAGCATCAGATTCAGCACGCGGCTCTGTGTCCAGAAGAAAATAACCGAAGCTATGATGATCGGCGCAATGATTGCAAGCTCTCCCCACTTGGCTCCCGCGAGACTCCCCATCATCCAGTACGCGATGGTCTGCATGCCTTCTTTATTATTCGCAAAGTACACGATAAAGCTGGAAAACGCCCCGCACACCGCCGAAAGCGCCATGCCGGCGAGAAGCAGCTTCATCGAGTTCGAGCGCCCGCCCAGATTCGATATGAAAAGCACCGCCAGCGAAATCGCAAAGGCACCGATAAACGCCGCGATTCCCACGAAATTCGGCCCCAGTGCGGCTCCGACGCCTAGAAGAATCGCCGACGTCGCCCCCAGTGATGCGCCGGAAGAAATGCCTAATATATAGGGGTCCGCCAATGGATTCTTCACGATCGCCTGCATGATGACCCCGCACACTGCCAGCCCGCAGCCAACAAGGGACGCCAGGATCAAGCGCGGCAGACGAAGCAGCCAGACGATATCATGGACAGGCCCCTGTCCTGGCGCCGTGATGGGCTCCCCGCTGGTAAACTGCGCGAGCACCGTCTCGTAAATTTCACGAACCGGCAGCTTCACTGTCCCGATACTGAGCGCCCAAAACATGGAGAATACGAGCAGCAAAGCGAGCACAAGCAAAAGACAGGCAAATCCGATTTCTCTAAACAGTTTCTGCATCTTACCCTCTTCTTGATCTTTATAAAAAAGTTGCAAATTTATTATACACAAAAAACATTCTCATTTACAGGAAGATCAGATCCATACTTTTTCGTTTTATTAGTAAAGACGATTCTGCTTTTCCTGAATTTCTGCCATCAATGATCGGATGCGTATCTGTAACGCTCCCGTACTGACTCCCTGATCCAGTGAGATCATAGTATAGCGCTTCCCTGCCCGTTCCAGCCTCTTCTGCAGCGCATCTATCGTCGTCATATCCCAGCCGCAACTGGTCGACTGTAGCTGTACAAAATGCAGATAAGGATTTGTACAGACCATTTCCGCAGTAAATAAAGCCTTCTCCCGGAAAGTAGGCGTATCATGTCCCTCATTCTGCAGTAAGTACAATCCCTCTGCAGACAACACAGGGATACCAAGTCCTGCCATGACAGCAGGTATACCCTTATTGATCTCGGGATCCAGCTGATAGCTTCGTCCGACCAGTACCAGGGCGTTTTTCTTTTCCCTTTCGATCCATTCCAGGACATCCCTTGTTTTCTTTCCCAAACGCGCCTTATAGCCACGCTGTGCCTTCTCTGCTGCCGTCGTGGCGCGCCTCAAAGCATACGGTGTCACCTGCGGAAAATTCTCCTTCATGAAAGCAAGCAGCGACTGATGGTCACAAAAAGAGATCTGCGGGTGATAGAATGGAATGCCGGCTGCAGAAATCTGCTCCTTCATCTGCTCTGCCAATACATCCCCATAGGCTGCATGTGTCGCTTCATCAATATCCGGCTCTTCTTTCCCCCCGCTTATCACAGGCATCCAGATACCATCGGGCTTACATTGTTCCAAAAAGTACATCAGATGTCCGTGGGCCAGCCTGCAGGGATAGCAGTAAATCCCATGCGGCATGGTCACGGTACTCTTTCCGAGTGATGCTGCATCAAAAGCAGAGAGAATGACGCGATACCCAAGCGTCTGCCAAAAGACCTTCCAGTAAATCATATCTTCCCATCGCCCCAGCACCGCCGGAATACCCATTGTTTTTTCAGCTGACGGGTTTACCTTCGATGACTGCAGCAACTGGTTCTTTTCCCACTCATAGAGATTTGGCACCTTCCGAGAAACAAAATGCTCTTTCGCCAGTAGCCGCTCACCATAAGAGCATCGATTTCCTACAATAAAGCAATGTCCATTAGAAAAGGTTTTTTTCTGCAAAAGACAGTGATTCCCGCACCCCGGGCACCGGCTTGACTCCTCTCTGACACTCAGTTTTCGTATTTCATCCGCGGAAAGCATCTTCGACCGTGCAGCCTCCGGCATCCTTTTCTTCGTCAAGAGCGCCATCCCATAAGCCCCCATGATGCCGGACCCATTCGGACGAACGACCGGATGACCGACCAGTGTCTCAAAGGAACGCAGAACAGCATCATTCTGAAAGGTCCCTCCCTCTACCACAATATGCGACCCCAGTTCCTCTATCGAGTCCAAGCGCATCACCCGATACAGTGCATTCTTCACGACAGAAAGACAAAGTCCGGATATCAGCCCGCCCGTGTCCACGTTTTCATTTTGCACCTGATGTACCTTACTGTTCATCAATACGGTGCAATGATGCCCCAGATCCAGACAATATGGGGCGTGTACCGCCTTCTTCACAAATTCATCCATTGAGAGTCCCATGGACTCAGCAAAGGTTTCCAAAAACAAGCCGCAGCCGGAAGCGCAGGAATCATTCAAAACGATTTTCTGAATGCTCCCCTTTCTGACGCGGATATACTTCATATCCTGTCCGCCGATATCCAACAGATCTGTAACCTCCGGGCAGAAGAAACGGGCTCCCTGTAAATGTGCGACGGTTTCCACTTCTCCGGTATCGATCTGAAAAGCCTGTTTCAAAAACGCCTCTCCATATCCGGTGATGCCGGATGCGGCGATGGAAATGCCCGCAGGCAGTGCTTTATACATAGCAAGAAGCATCGTCTTGGCTGTCTCAAGTGCGTCGGCCTCATTTTTCCTGTAATCCTCATAACAAATCCGTCCCTCTTCATCCACAAGAACCAGCTTGATCGTCGTAGAGCCCGCATCCATCCCCAGCCACAATCTGGCGGGCGGCTGCGGCATCGGCCTTCGGGGAAGTCGGAAACGTTGATAATAGCATCGAAAGCTGTCATACGCTGCCATATCCGGAAAGAGTGGTTCCAGTCGTTCGGCCGCCACTTCTTGTAAATGATCCTGATCCAGCAGTCTCTTCACATCCTGCCATGCAATGGGAGCAGCTTCCCGACCCAGCAAAGCCGCTCCCCAGGCGCAATAAAGCTCCCCGTGTGTGACAGGAAGGACCTCTGCCGAAGAGATTCCGATTGTCTGCAGGAAGCAACGGCGAAGCTCCGGCATGAAAGCGAGCGGTCCGCCTAAAAGCGCCAGCTTTCCCTGTATCGGCCGCCCTTTGGCCAGATCAGAAAGCGCCTGATTCACCACCGCCTGGAAAATAGATGCTGCCAAATCCGCTTTACCGACGCCCTGATTCATCAGCGCCTGAATATCAGTTTTCGCATAGACCCCGCACCGGGAGGCAATGGGATAGAGATGTATCCCATTTTCTGCCAGCGCATTCAACGCCTGGATATCCACACCGAAGAACGCCGCCATATGTGCCAGAAACGTTCCCGTCCCACCTGCACATTTCCGATTTGTTCTGAGATCCATCTCGCCATTTCTCTCGAAATACATCATCCGCGCATCTTCCCCACCCAGAGAAACAGCCACATCGACCTCGGGGTGAAACCTCCGCAAGGCCTCTGTCTCTGCCTGCACTTCATCCACGAAAGGGATCTGCAGTGCCGAAGAGAACTCAGCCGCCCCCTTCCCCGTAAAAGCCAGATGCAATGCCCCCTCGCTCACTTTCGCCATCAGCTGCCGCCACAGTATTCGGAGCGTTTCCCGTACGCGATAATGATGCGGCACATACGCAGAGTGCATCAGCTGCCCCCGCCCGGAAAGCACGACCACTTTGATGGCAGCGGAACCGATATCAACTCCTACTGAGATGGACTCCATGTTGGTGACCCCTTTCTTATAAAAAACTCTCAATAGATAATTGCAGATTAGTTATCCATTGAGAGTATTTTAACATATTTTTGTTGATCTTTACGGAAATATTGGAAACGGAATGAAATCAGATGCGATCAACATTTCCTTAGAACTTGAACTGCGCAGAGATCGCATATGTTCTTGGTGCGCCGAGACCGATGTTATTGCCACCGGCTGCATACCAGTAGTCTTTATCAAAGAGATTGTAGCACCACGCCGAAAGTGTCACCGGCTGCCTTCCGAAATGGGTATCCCAAGAAACCCCCAGATCCACCAGCGTCTGTCCGCCAATCGAAATCGATCCGCCTTGACCATCATAGCTATTTGTATTTCTGATCAATGCAGCGCCGGTATAGGTCAGACGTCCTGTCACCTGAAGCGCATCTGTCGGCTTGTACATCAGCGCCAGGTCAGCCGACCACTTCGGCATCGCATCTACGCGTCTGCCGTCATTCAGGCCATACTTCGTCTTTGTTTGTTTGGAATCCAGATAGGAAATACCGGCGATATAGCTCAGCTTTCTGCCTGCATCTCCCGATACAGAATACTCGATACCACGATTTCTCTGTTCCCCATCCAGTTTATACGCTTCAGTGCCATCTCCATTCGGTACTGCGATGCCATTGGCTTTTTTGATCTCGAAGAAACTTAATGTGCTTAACGTATCTCCATTCTTATACTTGAAGCCAAATTCATTCTGTTTTGTTTTAGACGGTGGAAGGATTTCATTTCTATTGCTATAACTCGATCCCACTGTATTGCCCTGTACAAAATTTTCGGTATGGCTGGCATATACAGCCACCTTCGGCGTGATTTTATAATTCAAGCCCAAGATCGGAGCTGTCGCGCTGGACTTCACGACATGTCCCTTCTGGTCATCTTCCTTGACTTCATGTCCATGATAACCAAAAGTAAAGTGCAGTCTGTCATCTGGAGAACTCAGTGTATTCACCAAAGTCCAACCGCTCATGATATCCGACAGGCTGGGATTGATGGCATCCCATACTACATTCGGACGAGCAGAAGATGTTCCGCTGTAAATGTTTCCGGTAATATTATACCTATTAGCCACACTTACATCGGTATCTTTTTCTCTTGTGAATTTCGTCCAGTCAAACATGGCTGCCCATTCATTTTTCCACTGCCCTACATTGAATTTTCCTTTGAAACCAGTATTGGCATACGTGTAGTGATGGAAAACCGGCATCTGTGTATAGGTACCTGTGTAATTTCCATCAAAATCAATCAATTGACGACCAGACCACTGCTGCAGCCAGCTGGAATAATCCTCCCAGCGCCAGCCAAAATTGCCAAACCAGGTCAGATCATCCGACAAATACTGCTCATGATTCAAAATGAAAGTGGTGTTTTCATATTTATCATTGGACCAATGCGGAGAAAGGTTCTTTTTATTATTCGGTACCTTTGGAAGACCGCTCAAGCTGCCGAGGCCAATGGTATTGGACCGACCATACTGGTTGTCATAGTCGTAGCTGAAGAAAATATTGGTCTTGCTGCGTTCAGCGCGATGGTCGATATTCACTGCGATATCTCTCTTGTAATCTCTGGTGCCATCTACGGCGAGCCCCCCCCGTCGCATTCAGCGCATTGATGCGCACGCCCCAGGCATTATCCTTGCCGAAGCGCTTGCCCACATCGACGGTCTGTGTGTAGTAAGAATCACTGGACCAGGAAAGTCCCGCATTCAGCATTGGCTTTTCCTGTGCTTTTTTCGTCGTGACATTGATAGTCCCGCCGACAGAACCTGCCATGAAAATGCCAATCCCATTGACACCAATGTTTGGCCCTGCCAGTACTTCGACACGATCCATATAGTTGGTCGGCATAGTCATCTGATGACTCATGCTGGGGATGCCGTTCATACTCCAGCTGCCGCTGCCTGCCGAGAAACCGCGGATATACAGGTTCGTATCCGTAGACCCATGTGTAACACGGACAGATGGAGACAGAGACAGCACATCCATCACACTTCTCTGCGGCTGGGAAAAGGTTTCCATCGCCTTCTTGGTAAAAGTCATCTGTTCAAACGGTGTATCCAGTACATCTTTGCTTCCCAGCGTTCCCACATTCTGTTTGGTCCCGACCATACCAGATGCGACCGGTGCCAGCTGCGCGGTATCTGCATCATAGCGATCAGCGGTGACGATCACTTCATCGAGCTGAGTGCCCGCTGCCAGTACCCCCCCAGAAATTCCGTTTGCTACCAATAATGCGGCTACCAGCCATGCTGCTCGTTTTTTGTTCATAATCTCTCTCCTTATATGAACTCTGATAAGAAACGTCTGCACTCTCATTTGATCCCTCGTGATTATTGTTTTTGGCTTCTCTTGATTCTCACAATCTGAACAAAATGACTCATGCATCCCTAATATATGATAAGCCTATTATAAAGTAGTGGGTTACCCTCAGGTCAATACATTTTTAACATTTACTCAAAATAGCTCGGATACAACCCCCGCGCAAAGATATCTATAGCATCCTTCACGCGAACCGCCGGACAGCGGATCGTATAGAAGGGTATCGCATATACCCTTCTATTTTTGACAGCGCTGATCTCCTGCAAAGCAGGATGAGTATACACAGACGCCAGTGTTTCCTCATCGATTTCCGGTTTCGACTGAATAAAGATGATATCCGGATTCTCCGCGACGGCCGTTTCCAGACTCATGATTTCTGTATTTCCGACACTCTCGACCTCTTTCCCCAAGACATGACCGCCCAGGCGAGTCACAATATCTCCTGGCAGTGTGCGCGGCGTATACACATGCAGATCCTTCGCAAGACTGCCTATTAGCAGTACCTTAGGATGCGTATTCTGTCTGGCACCGTAATCCGCATAGGTCTTTAGCCTGTTTTGAATATCTCCACAGATCTCTGTTGCCTTTGTGCTGTTCCCGACAATGTTTCCGATATCTTCAATGTACTTCAATTCATCTTCTACGACATGCTTCTGCAGAAATTCCGCATTATTCATCATAGTCATATACACAGGCACATGCCGCTCATGCCAGAAATTCCACGTCCCGATAGAATTGGCTCTTCCAGTGAAATCGAAAAGCCAGCCCAAAATAAAATCCGGATGCAGCGTCACTGCCGTTTCCTGATTCAGCGTGTACTTCGTCATCAGTGGCAATGTCGGATAGATCTTTTGATTTTCTTCAGTCAAATGACGAGCATCATCAATCCCTGACACAGCCACAATCTGATCTTTGGCTCCCAGCTCCAACAATGTCTCGAGTGAATTCTGCCAAAGGGCGATGATCTTCTGCGGCGGCTTTTCATACACCGTCGATACCGCATGCCCCTGGCTGTCATAGTTCTCTACTGTCACAGGGAATGACTGCCCCTGTGCAGCTACTGCAGCGGATACGGCAGCCTGCTCCTGATTTTCCATACCGCATCCACCAAGCAGCAATGCCGCTCCCGCAAAAGCGATTCGTACATATCGTTTCCAATTCATTTGTATTTCCTCGTAGAGTAATGATACATCTCATAATCTTCCATTATTTATATATTATGGTATTATAAAGCCATGGGTAACCCACAAGTCAACAGAAAGCCAAAACACACATGGATACTACCAAGAAATATCTAACCATTCGTAAATTCAGTGAATTAACACACACAACCATTGACACCTTAAAGCACTACGACGCACTAGGTCTGCTGAAACCGGCCTATATCGGAGAAAACCATTACCGATATTATCTACCGGAACAATCGCTGGTGCTAACGCGTATTCTCTTCGGCAAAAATGCATGCATCCCCCTTAAAGAAATTCGAGACTTTATTTCAGCAGAGGATCATGAGGCGACGCTAGCCAAATACAATGAGATTTCTCAAACACTGAAAAGCAACACCAGAGAAACCTCTGCCATCTTGAATACCATCAGCAATCTTCGCTATTACTATCAAATCTCGAAACGTCACACGCCAAAGACTTTTTTCGAATTATATTTACCGGAGTGGTTTATTATCACCTCCAACAAAGCAAAAACAGATCACCAACTGGAATCCTCCGAATCTAATATCGCCAATCAGCTTTTTTTAGATGGGTTCTCTGATGAAAAATGGCCGCATTATCTATTGCAGGCACTTTTTACCTCGGATGATGTTGCCAAGAAAGACTTCACGCAAGTAACCTATTTTTTAAAAATTGATCATCCGGAAAAACATAAGAAAGAAGAAATTCAATTCATTCCCAACGGCGAATGGATCTGCATGCTTTTCTACGTATGTGGACGAAACATGGCAGAATGTGTCCACTTTTATCTGGATGCGCTCAAAAAAGAAAACCAATCTATTAAAGGCCCCATTTTTATCATGGACATCGTCAACTGTCTCGTCACCTCAAAGTCAGAAGATTACTGCACCATGATCTATGCCATGAAAGAAAAACAAAGCTATGAAGAATACTGACACACGTGAAGTCATCATGATTTCTATCCGCCTATCCAGTAAAAATCTCCAGGCCGATTATTATCCATTCATTCTTGAACCGGAGGCACGCCACCTATTTCTAAAGAAGCTGGCTTCACACTTCGCCGCCCGAACAGACCTTTGGGATATTCAGCAGCACTTGGATGAGATACTCTTGACTCTGGACGGCCATCAAGCAGAAAGTTATACATTTGCTCTCACACTGCCACGCTTGATTTCTACCACTCTGGATACATGCAATGCCTGCGCTAAAAGCCAGCAATGGTTTCACAGCCTGTCAGCCTGTGTCGCAATGGATGCCGGTCTTTCCCGACCGATCCGACTTTTCATCTCAGACACGATCCCACCCATCATTCAATGGACAGGCCTTCATGCTGACAGAGTCTCCACTCTTACCCAAGAAATGGCCGCCGGCAATTCTCCTTCCTGCCTGATCACACATGCTCTTTACAAAAGACTGTCTCCTTCCATCCAATCCAAGTATGCGACGCTTTATTATATCCGTCATATCTGCTGCTATTGCGCAGAGTTATAACAAAATCAGCACAAGCAAAAACACCCGAAGACTATAGCATATAGACTACAGCCTTCGGGCGCTTTCATTTGTAAGATTTCAAGAAAGTGCTTTCCCTTCTTCCACCCAGCTTCTCAATTCATGCACTTCCTCCAAAAGTTCCGCATGTGTCAGCTTTTCATGCGGTTCATATTCGATAACGATGTCCGCGTCCTCGGTATATTTTCCTGCCCAATGCATGATCTGCCGAATATCTGCCGTTCCATGATGATAGTCCAGATGCTGGTCTGCTTTGCCATCATTGACGGAGAGCCTATACACTTGGCGACGAAAACATTTGCCGGTCGATGATAGACCATGTGCGGCGTATCCAGCATCTGGATTTTCCCATGATGGATGACGAAAGGAGGAACCGCCTCTTCCCATTCCTTTTCAATCCGCTGCGGAAGCCAACCTCCGCCCCTTCGGGGCACCTCCTTCCGGAGGAAGGAGGGAGAGCGCGAAGAATAGGGCTGCCATTTCTTGCACATCGCCTTCTGTTTATTTTCTCCATCACGAAAAAAGCCAGCACCGTGATCGGTACTGGCTTTCAGGCTGGTGACCCAAGAGAGATTCGAACTCCCGACACCTTGATTCGTAGTCAAGTGCTCTATCCAGCTGAGCTATTGGGCCATGTGGCAGGGGCAGAGGGACTCAAACCCCCAACCTACGGTTTTGGAGACCGTTGCTCTATCAATTGCGCTATGCCCCTATCTGTTTGATGGAAGTCATCATCCATGTGACTTGTATATAATAACAAATCTTTTCGGAAATTGCAAGGGGTTTTTGTAAATATTTTTGAAAAAAGATTTTGGTGCAAAGTTCAGGGGCCTCAGGAAAAAGGCGCAACGAGTCCTGTAAGGTCAATGGGGTGGTGCGGTGCGTAATAAAAGCACCGCACGGTCATACAGTATTCTTCCAAACGGAAATCCCGTTGCATCTTTTGAACTTTGCACCATCACCGATTTCTACTTCTTATCCACGGAGGTGCGAAATTTTCGCGATCCGCAATTATTTAATATATGCGGTCGCTTTCAGCATGAACATGTTGTCCATCTTCTTGCCGCCCATATCTTTGGCGTTGAAGCCGTAGTTGGCTTCGACGAGGAGGCCGCGCATGGGGACGAAGGAGGCTTTGGCAAGGTAGAATTTCGCGCCGCCGTATTTCTTATCCGGAGAGTCGGTTCCCTGTGCCAATGCTTCCATTTTATCCGCAAGATACGCTGGCATGTTATGCATTCCATGCCAATCCCGGTAAACATGTCCCATGTACTGATCGACAATGTCATTGCTGGAGCCGCCGAAGTAGGTGCCTGCCTGGCTGTAGACGTAGTCGACGCCGATGGAGAAGGACTTGGCTTTGAGGACATTTGCTTCGCCGTAGTGAATGCCATAGTTATAGCTGTACGGACGTTCATTGTTCAGCGGAAGCTTTCTGAGGTTCTTGACGAATTCGCCCTGAACGCGAAGCATCGGGGTGACATTGTAGGAGGCTGCGAAGCCGTAGGCTTTCGCGATATGGCCGACAGGGCCGCAGGCTTTCATGCCGTAAGCGTGGGCTTCCCACTGGCCCGGTTTCTTGTAAATATAGGAAGCGTAAGCGACCGGTACGTCTTCATCATCGCCCCAATCCATTTCTACATCCGCTCCCATAGGATACATGTAGCCATTCTGTACATACATATTATTCTGCTGTGCCAATGTAGCAATGGCTGTATCCATGGCTACATTGGTAGCCTTTTCAGTAGCCACCTTTTTGAAAGCTTCAATTTCTGGCTGGGTTGCAGTAGGATTATCATGTATATATTGCTGAACCTTTTGTGTTACCACAGTTTGTACGCCAGTTTCCATTTGTGTCTTTAGTGCCTGAATTCTCGGGTTATTCTTACCCGCTTCCAGAATGGCATTAGCCAATCCTTTACCAGCCTCACTGTCTTTCAGTGGAATGCCACGCATCATCGGACCGGTGTATGCGTAGTTGATATTCGTCGCGCGGCCGAAGGCGAGGGTGAGGCGGCCGCCTTTCAGGTAGTCGCCGAAGGAGGCAAAGACGCCTTTGACTTCGCCGTCATAGGTGTAGCCGGTGACGCCCATCTTGACCGGGAACTGGCCGATGCCGATGAGGTTCTTGGACGGGCCGAAGGGGAGCTTCGAGGTATCCTGTTTCGGTCCGAACTGGTAGGTGGTCCACAGACGGTTCAGGTGGAAATCGCCATCGCCGTAACCATTGCGAATTTCTTTCTGATTCTTATCATTCGGATTGATGCGGTTCACGTCATAGCTTTCTTTGCCATTCATATCCAGAATGGTTTCGATCTGACCGTAGAGGTGGACGCGGTCGTTCACGGGGGTGATGGTATTTAGGCGGACGCGAGTGGAAAGCTCGTTGTGCTTCTGGACATTTCCTTTGAATACATTGTCATAGCGGTCGATGCTCTGGACGCGGAGCTCGGTGATGAGGTCGGTCGCGCCACGCTTCTTTTCAAGCTCTGCGATGCGGACGCCGAGGTCCTTGAGTTCATTCGCATACTGAGAGGAGAGCTTGGCGAGGGTCTCCTTCTGGGATGCATTCAGTGTGTCTTCCTTCGCCATCAGGCGGGCGACGATCTGCGCGATCTCATAACGGGTGACATGCTTGTCTCCGCGAAAGGTGCCGTCCGGATAGCCGTCGATGACGCCCTCATCGGAGAGCGAAGCGACTGCCTGATAGGCCCAGTCGTCAGCAGATACGTCGGTGAATGGATTCGCTGCGCTGACGGTCACTGCGGCGCAGGCGAAGCAGGCTGCAATGGCTGCTTTCAAAAAAGCGTGTTTCATGGTTCCTCTCTTCTGAAATCGGAGCCGCTTTCCCCATGGTGCGCTCTCGATTTCTCATGCAAAAATGTAATAATAAAACTTACGAATATCATGTGTATTATTTTTTTATTTACAAAACTAAAACATTATAGCGTAATAAGTGGGAAAGTGTCAAGAGAGAAGGGGGTTCAGGTTGATGGGTTCAGGGTTAGCCCGTGGGGCGTACCGCCCCTTGATTGCGTTTGAAAGCTCTACTCACCAGTTAGGAGTTAGGAGTGGTGGTGCGGCGCATAAAAATCAGAAGCGCCGCGGAGTTTTGATAGCGCTTCGCGCGCATCGTCATTTCGAGCGTAGTCGAGAAATCTTTATT
>DLZS01000023.1:5458-9183 GCA_003447275.1 Dialister sp. | reverse complement strand
TGAACCAAATGAAAGCAAAGTAAAAAGGGCCTGTGAAGAAATGAATCCTCATTTCTTCACAGCTCCTTTTTACTATTCGGCCTTCATCTGATACTCCCTGCCATCGATGGCAAGGACATCTCCGGGACGGATCTTTTTGCGTTTTTCATGGACAGGCTTGCCATTCAGCTTCACCTGATGCCGGGCAAGGTAAGCTGCGGTCTCTCCGCCGGAGCTGATCGCATCGATCTTTTTCAAAAGCTGGTCAAGCTGGATGTAGTCTCCGTAGACGGCTATGATCTCCATCAATGTCTCCCCCTCATCGGTGTCACGACATACTGGTAGGCCTTATCTTCTTCCTGCTCTACCAGAAGCGGACCGTTTTTCTGCAGATGCAGGATGACTGTCTCGCCCTCAGAATGCTTCAGGATATCTTCGATATAGTTGCAGTTGTAGGTGATCTTGATCGGCTCGCCTTCGAGCTTGATGGGGATCGATGTGCTGCTGCGGCCGATCGCAGGATCCTCTTCGTAGATTTCTACCGCATCCTCATGGAAAATGAAATTGATGGTATGGTAGTCCACACCACTGGAGATCGGACTGACGAAACGGACGGCTTCCTGAAAATCGTGAACATTGACTGTCACGAGTGCATCATGATGGGTCGGGATGACGCGGTGGTAATCCGGATATTCACCGTTGAGGAGGCTGGTAATGAAGTACGTGCTGCCAAAGGTGAAGGCGACATGGTTTTTAGACCAGGAGATCTCGACGGTGCTACCATCTTCGTCCGGCAGCAGGCGAACCACATCCGAAAGGATGCTGCCGGAAACGACGAAGCGTCCTTGGGCGCTTGCTTCCTCCGGCAGTGTGATCTCTTTGGCAGCCAGGCGGTGCGTATTGGTCGCCGCCATGATGAAGCGGTACTGATCGACCTCAAAGAGCACGCCGGTGAAAAGCGGCTTCTGTTTGTCGGAAGCCGTGGCAAAGGAGACCTGACCGGTCATTTCTTTGAAGTCTTGGCAGGAGACTGTCGCATGATTGGTATGCTCCATTTCTTTGACTTCCGGGAAATCATTGATGTCGCGGGTCGGGAAGCGGGCAAAATAAGAGCCGCAGGTAAAAGAGACCATATTTCCCTCTTTTTTCTTTTCCATGACGACATCCCCTGCCGGCATCATGCGGATCGTGCTTTGCAGCTGGCTGGCAGCAATCACGATAATGCCTTCTTCCTCGATCATGGCCGGGCAGCTTGTTTTGATCCCGATGGTGTAATCATTGGCCTGCAGCTCGACTTTTCCGTTTTCTGCAGCAATGAAGTATCCGTTATTGGTATTGGATGTAATTTTTGCCTGTGCAGCCCGCTGTACGCGGTCGATCGCATCAGACAATTCCGTTTTGTCGAAAATGACTCTCATGGCAGCACCTCTAAAAAAATAACGATGATAGATAAAAGATAGTAGTCGCCGTAGTAGGACGGTGTGAATAAGTGAATAACTCTGTGAAAAGTGAGATTTTCTCGGATCTCGCGGTTTGTTAAAAAGGATTGAATAACTTTTTTTGGAATTCACGGTTTTCACAGGTTTTTACGAACCTGACGTTTTTCACAGTTTTTCAGCAGGATATTGGATGATGGGAAATGGGGTTGTTCACAGTGAGTGAGGGGCATGGGAGAAAGGGATACTTCACCTCATCCGCCCATTCAGCCCTTATCCCCGCTGCTTTAAGAGCTTTCGGATCGCTTCGATAGAAGCGCGGGTCTGCGGGTCACGATCGATGTCTTTTTCCACGCGTTCGCAGGCATAGAGGACTGTCGAGTGGTCTTTTCTATGGAAATAGTCACGCAGCGTCGGGTAGGACTCGTTCAGCTCATTGCGGCACAGGTACATGGCGATCTGTCGCGGGATGACGATCTTCTGCGGACGGCCGCGGCCGAGGAGCTTATCCTTCTTGACGCCGTAGTACTGGCAGACGGTATCGATGATGAAGTCGACGGTAAGCTCTTGACGGTTGTCGAGGGGGATCTGGTCTTTCAGCGCATCTTTGGTGAAGGCGAGCGTGATCGTTTGTTTCTTGATCTGCGAGAAGGTGACGAGCTTATTGAAAGCCCCCTCCAGCTCACGGACATTGGTATTGATATGACTTGCGATATAGTCGACCACGTCTTTCGGGAGTGTGATATTGAGCTTTTCTGCTCTCTGCTGAAGGATGATGCAGCAGATCTCATAGTCCGGCGGAGAGATCGGGGCGACGAGCCCGCTCGAGAAGCGCGTCTGCAGGCGGTCTTCGAGTTTGTCGATATCCTGCGGTGTGCGGTCGCTCGTCATGATGATGTGCTTCTTCTTATCGAAGAGGTCATTGAATGTATTGAAGATCTCCATCTTCGTCGCATCCTTGGAGCCGAAGAACTGCACGTCGTCGATCAGGAGAAAGTCCAGGTTTCTATACTTGGCACGGAATTTCGGCATGGTGTGATTCTGGATGGCATCGATCAGCTCATTGGTGAAGGTTTCGCTCGAGACGAAGAGGACGGAAAGCTCCGGCTTGTTTTCGTGGATGTAGTTGCAGATGGCGTGGAGCAGATGCGTCTTGCCAAGGCCGGAGGGTCCGTAGATGAAAAGAGGGTTCATTTTCTGATCGGCCTGATCCGGATGGTCGGCCGTCTTGGCGACCGCATAAGCGGCCTGAAAGGCGATCTCGTTGCAGTTGCCATGGACGAAGGTGGAGAAGGTGTATTCTTCATTGACCGGATTCGGCAGGAAGGCAGTTCTCTTTTTCGGCTCGCTGCGCACGGGTGCATCGAAGAGGGAGGTCTCTCCGAGCTCCCGGATGTCGGGGAGCGGGACCTCATCGGCCGTCATCGGTTTCAGCTTGGAAAAATCCGGCGGCATGGCTTCCTTCGGAAAGGGATCATCAATATCAGGCTCTGGGAGAGGCGCAGGCGTATTTTCATAGGGGGTATCGGCTGTCTCACGGGCCATCGGGAAGGGGGCCTCGCTCTCCGCCGCCTTTTTAGAGGCACCGGCTTCCGGAAGCGGCGGCATCGGCGCGGGCTCCGCGGGTTGGTTCATGATATCGGAGATCTCGATGGAAAGCTGCTTCCCCGTGATGTCGAAAATAATTTTTTCCAGCTTTCCTTTATATACATTTTCGATCCATGGTTTCCGCCGCTTGTTTTTGGGCGAAATCGTCAGTGTGTTTTCTGTCATGGAGATAGGAAAGACTTCGTTGGAAAACATGTCATAGTACGGGTGGTCATACTGGTCGATATAGTCCAGGATCTGATCCCATAATTGAAAGAAGTCCATAGGGTACCTCGCTTGCCATACATAGGTCAGCCGCCGTGGCTGTGACTATGTGAATGACTTTGTGAATAATTGTGAATAAGGCGTTGTCTCCGATCGGACGCTTTGGGAAGAGGCTTGACGGCATCGGAGAAAGCGGCGATTGAATATCTTTGTGGATAAGTGGATAAGTCTGTGAATTAATAGATGCTTTCTATGGCTTTTCCACACGTTCTTCTGCGGTTTTCAAATGGCATTGTGAATAACTTTATTGTATCATTTCCCTTGCCTCTTGTATATGTACAAGATGTGGGGAGGAAATCGGACAGGGACGCAAGGAAAACGGCGGAGAGCGGATTCTATGGGTTCGAAAGGTAGAGCGGGGTTGGAGCGGCGCCAGATCCTTCGACTCAGTTCTCACTGTTCCGCCTTTACATTTTCGAACATCCGACATTTCACTCC
>DLZS01000023.1:1505-5207 GCA_003447275.1 Dialister sp. | reverse complement strand
ATCCCTAATCCCTAGCCACTCATTCCTGCTTTCACACATTCATCGTTTATCGGTCTGCAAGGAAGATTTCTCGCTTCGCTCGAAAGGACGATGCGGGGGCTGGTGTCTCTCGGTATATTAGCCTTCCAGTCCCCAGCCACTAGCCACCTCTCCCCTCTTCCAAACCTTGCCTTGCCAGCCTTCCCTTTGGTAAAATATAAGTAAAAATAACCTAAGCGAGGCAAAGTATGAGTGAGATTACAAATGATCCGCGGCTGAAACAGGCGGCGGAGGAAGCGATAGCAAAGGCAGTGGACCGGCGCGTGATTTCCTTCACGCTGGATGGTGAGACGTACTGGATCAAGCGGAAGATGGGAAATGGGCGGAAACAGTTTGCTAAATATTCCGTCGAGAAGGAATTTTATTTCGAAGTGGCGAAGATGACCATCGCCGGCCGCGCCGCGCCGCTGCTTGTGCCGGAGATCCTGGTGCTGACGCCGGACTATATGGTGACAAAGGACGGCGGGCGCACACTGAAGAACTGGCTCGATACCGACATGCCGGAAGAAGACAAAGAGCAGCTTCTCGAAGAGGCCGGCCGTGCGCTGTGCTCCCTCCATCAGGCAGGCATCGTCCATGGCCGCCCGGCATTGCGTGACATTACATGGAAAGAGGGGAATTTCACCTTTTTGGATTGGGAGAATCGCATGTTCACCAAAGACATCGAAGAGCAGAAGGCCGTCGACCTCATTCTCCTCCTCCATGGTCTGGCACGCGAAGACTACAGAGAAGAAGGACATCGCATGGAAGCCTTGGACCGGGGCTATCTGGCACAAGGCGGAGAAAAGACGCGGGAAAATGCGATCCGTCTCTTCCGGAAGCACGGCGTCCTTTACCGCATCGTCAAGGCGCTCTCCCCCTTCCACATGGTCGATGTCGAAGCCGCCAGAAAGGTGTGCGAATACTTTTTAAATTAGGAATTAGAAATGAGGAATGAAGGTGGCGGCTTCGCCGCATTTTAGATGACGGTATTCTCGTAGCGTCCGCCTTTCCCTCGAGGGGAAGGTGCCCTGAAGGGGCGGATAGGGCACAGGCGGTATGAAAGAGAGCGGGAAGGAGCGTCTCAAGTACGTCGTTTATGAGAGTACCCTATCCACCGCTCCGCGGTCCCCCTTCCCCAATGGGGAAGGCTAATCGGTGGCGGCTTCGCCGAGATCGATGAAGAGGTCGCAGCTGTTCTGGCATTCGTACTCTCACGTGCGACGTATCTCGCTGCTCAGGATGACGAAACGGGGCGATGCCTGAAAGTAGTATTCCAGTCACCAGTCACTCGTGACTGGTAGCTAGGGATTAGTGGCTAGGGATTAGGAGTCTCAAGTGACTGGGTGACTAAGAGGCTTGAAAACATCAGACTCCCGTATCGTCATTTCGAGCGAAGCGAGAAATCTTCCTTGCAGACCGATAAACGATGAATGTGTGAAAGCAGGAATGAGTGGCTAGGGATTAGGGATTGGGGATTAGGAATAACTAGTGACTGGTGACTAAATACAACCTTCGGGTATCATCATGATTTATACTCCGCGGCGCATTTCGTCATCCTGAGCGGAGTGAAATGTCGGATGTTCGAAAATGTAAAGGTGGAACAGTGAGAACTGAGTCGAAGGATCTGGCGCCGCACCACCCCCCTTTGAACCTTTTGAACCTATAGAACCCGATGAACCTCTTTCGCACGCAATCAAAAGGCAGCACGCCCCATGGGCCGGCCCTAAGTCCATCCCCAAAACTCATTTGACTTTCTATTCAGATCATGGTAGAATGTGTCCAATTTCAAAACAGACTAGGATCGGGATCGGGCTGGTGAATTTTCTCAGAGAGGCAGTGGATGGTGAAAACTGCTGAAAAGGACGCAGCCACATCACCCGGGAGTCCTTTTTTTGATCCCCCTTGCGGTGTAGAAAAAAGCGGCGGCTCCGTTATCGCCCAATCGAGCAGGAAACAGCGGTCTGTTTCCATGGCAAGGTGGTACCTCACGCAATGTGCCCTGTCGGATGTTTTCCGGCAGGGATTTTTTATTGGCAGGAAGAAATCCCAAGGTTCACGGGTCTGGAAGACGCCTCCGCTTTGCGAGAGGTATATGCAAGCCGAAACATGCGGCGGCTCTATAAGATGGATGTGCCGCCCTGCTGAACCCTTGGAAGTGATAGAACCATTTCCGCAAGCCGTTTCCCGGATCCGATCCCGGATCCTTCCCCCATTCACGAAAGGAGTTTACTATGAAGAAAAATTTCTTGATCCCGATCGGGCTGATGCTCTTTGCCCTCTTCTTTGGCGCAGGGAATCTGATCTTTCCTGTGTACATGGGCCAGAATGCAGGCGTGAATACCATTCCCGCGACGCTGGGCTTTCTTTTGACAGGTGTAGGGTTTCCGATCCTTGCCGTCGCAGCGATCGGTTATGCGGGGAGTGACCTTGAGTCACTGGCCTCCCGTGTACACAAGGGCTACGCCATTTTCTTCACCGTCTGCCTCTACCTCACCATCGGGCCGGCTTTCGCCATCCCCCGTACAGCGACGACATCCTATGCGATCGGCATCGCGCCCTTCTTCGGTGAATCGATGCAGCAGACCGCGCTCTATGCCTTCGCCTTTATCTTTTTCGTGATCTCCTGGTGGCTCTCCATCAGCCCGTCGAAATTGGTCAACCGCATCGGGAAAATCATCACCCCGGCACTCCTTCTTTTCCTCGCCATCCTTTTCATCACAGCGACACTCTTCCCGATGGGCAGCTGGCAGGACGCGCAGGCAGCCTATCAGCCCTCCATCAAAGCGCTGACGCAGGGCTTCCTCGATGGATATAACACCATGGACGCACTGGCCGGCTTCGTCTTCGGCATCATCGTCGTCAATGCGGTCCGTCAGTATGGCGCGGCAAGCAATGAAGAGGTCGCCTCCCATACCCTGAAGAGCGGCCTCATCGCGGGCGTCTGCCTGGCGGTCATTTACATCTTCCTCTCCTTCATCGGTGCCTGCTCTGTAGAGAAGCTGGGACTCATGAAAAACGGCGCAGACATCCTGGTCGGCACCGCACACCACTACTTCGGCAGCTACGGTCGCATCCTGATGGGCGTGATCGTCCTCCTTGCCTGCCTCACCACCAGCGTCGGCCTCATCACCGCCTGCGGCGAATATTTCAAGAAACTCATCCCTGCTCTCTCCTACAGAGCTTGGGTGACCGTATTCTCCGTCATTTCCTTTGGTATCGCCCTCTTCGGCCTCACCACCATCATCACCGCTGCCATTCCGGTCCTCATGTTCCTCTATCCTTTGACCATCTCCCTCATTTTCCTCACCTTCGGCGATCACCTCTTTGGCGGGAAACGCAGCGTCTACGCCTGCGCCACCCTTTTCACACTGATCCCTGCCCTCTACGACGGATGTCACACGGCCGGTCTCTCTCTCGGCGCGATCGACGGCCTCATGCAGTCCCTCCCACTGGCAGGCTATGGACTTTCCTGGATCTCCTTCTTCCTCTTCGGAAGCGCGCTCGGGATGGTCTTGGGGAAAAATAGGAATTAGGAATGAGGAATTAGGAATGAAGGTGGCGGCTTCGCCGCGAATATATATGTGGCGATGCCCGAAGGTCTGCGATGGCGGGTTTCTCTCGTATCGTCAGCCTTCCCCTCGAGGGGAAGGTGCCCCGAAGGGGCGGATAGGGCACAGGCGG
>DLZS01000023.1:0-1278 GCA_003447275.1 Dialister sp. | reverse complement strand
GTATGAAAGACAGATGAGGAAAGTGGAGAGGTGCGCTGCACAACCTCCGCCTTACCTATAGAACTTATAGAACCTACTGGACCTCTTTCACACGCAATCAAAGGACGGCACGCCCAAGGGGCTAACCCTGAACTCTTAAAGTTTGAAAGCAGGGATGATTAGTAGCTAGGGATTAGTGGCTAGGGATTAGGAGCCGCAAGTGACTGGTAGCAAGTGACTGGTGACTTAAATACTGCCTTCGGGCATCGCCACCATCTATACTCCGCGGCGCTTCTATTTTTTTATGCGCCGCACCACTCCCTTTGAACCCACTGAACCTGTTGAACCCGCTGAACCTCTTTCGCATGTAATCAAGGGACAACACGCCCCATGAGCTAACCCTGAACCCCGAACCCTGAACCCTTAAACCCTTTATCTCACTCCCCATCTGTGCTATGCTATACGAAACAGCAAACCGCTCACTATCCACGATTTCCAAGAAACGAGGTCTTTCCCATGACATCTGCCGATGAAAAAAGTCTCGCCCTGCGCCAATGGATCTTTGCCGGGCTGATGGTCGCCGCCGGCGTACTGCTTTCCCCCATGTTCTCCTTTCCACTGGGCGTGACGAAAGCATTTCCTCTGCAGCATATGATCAATATCTTTCTTGCGGTCCTCTGCGGCACGCGCTATGGCACCGCAGCTGCCTTCGGCACCTCCCTCATTCGCAATCTCTTAGGCACCGGCAGCCTTCTCGCCTTCCCCGGCTCCATGGTGGGCGCTTTCCTCTCCGGCTACCTCTACAGCCACACGCACAAGCTCTGGGCTGCCGTCATCGGAGAATTCGTCGGTACCTCGATCATCGGCGGACTCCTCTCCTACCCGATCGCCGCCCTCTTCATGGGCTCGGCCAAAGGCGCCTTCTTCTACGTCTCCCTCTTCGCTGTCTCCTGCGGCGCAGGCTGCGTCATCGCCTTCGTCGTCCTGAAGGGCATGAAAGTGATTCAAACAGAATTCTCGAAAATGTAAGAAAACAAAAAGCCCAGTCCCCACATCGGCGGCTGGGCTTTTTGTGTGGGGGCAGGGATGAGTGACTAGTGACTGGTAGCTAGGGATTAGTGGCTAGGGATTAGGAGTGATTAGTGACTGGGATTTGCCGGCATCGTCATCCCGAGCGCAGCCGAGGGATCTTTACTGCACTGCGGGAATCAGTGTGTATGCGCCGAGGGAAAACGATGTCTTGGTGTTGCCTCACATCAGGCGATGAGCATTCTGTAATAAAGATTTCTCGACTACGCT
>DLZS01000140.1:0-3197 GCA_003447275.1 Dialister sp. | reverse complement strand
CTACATTGACAGGGGCTGATCATACATGTGTTGTGCGTTAATTTTTTGCCATGGCTGGCAAAGGATCTCACGAAGGGAGCATGGAGTCACCCGTCCTCCGGTCACTCCTTCTCTTTATTTCCCCAGCGCCGCGAAGAGCATATCCGTGAATAGGCCGGCATCGGAATTGAGAGCGACCTTCGCCGTCACAGGATCTTTGCTTTTCTTCGTATTGTGGAAATCAGCCACCATACGCCCGTCGCAGAGGCCGCCTGCGATGTCGATGTCTACATTCGCATCTGCGAGCTCAGTCACGACATTCTCATTGATGAGGTAGGCGATGGCGAGTGCATCGTGAATGGGGGCCATGTGGTTATCGTAGCGATAGAGCATCGCGCCGGCGACAGTCCCTGCTTGGTGACGAAGGGCATAGTTATGCTCCGATACATCATTGACCTTAAGGTTGTCGATGCGTTTCTGGACAAGAGCCGCTGCGACTTTCGCTTCCGGTGTACCGAGCTGTGCCAGCTCTTTGCATTTTTCTTCGGAGAGGCACGCGCGCCAGGTGGCATCGAGCGGAAGAATGACCTTCGGGATGGCCGAGTCCATGACGATCTTCGCCGCTTCGGGGTCTGCATAGAAATTGAATTCAGCTGCTGGACTGGCGTTCGCTCCGCAGTGTCCGCCGCCCATGATGACGAGCTGCTTGATCTTTCCTGCGATCTTCGGCTCGATACGAAGAGCCATCGCAAGATTCGTCAGCGGGCCGACGGCTGCGACATAGATATCCCCCTCCGACTCCATCAGCGTCTTCACGAGATAGAAAACGGCATGTTCCTTCTCTGTCCGGATCTCGGCTTCGGGGAGAGGGAGAAAATCGCCGTGACAGTCATTGAGCGTCACGCGAGGAAGGCCTGGCTTTCTCTCCGGGATCTCATTGCAGATGATCGGTTCCTCACATCCGCGATAGACAGGAACGCTTACTTTCATGAACTGCACCACACGCAGTGCATTCTCCGTGGTCTTTGGCACGATGCGGTTCCCGTTCACCGTAGTCACGCCGATGAGGTCGATGGCGTCCGATTTCATCGCCAGCATCATGGCAATGGCATCATCAGAGCCGGGATCGCAGTCAAGAATCACTTTCTTCGGAATCATAGCAGAATACCTCCTGTAAAAGAAATCATTGGGATTGGGATTGGGTTTAATGGTTCGGGGTTCACCCGTGGATTGTGGATGAAAGTTTTGCTCGAATGAGGAATTAGAAATGAGAAATTAGAAATGGAGGTGGCGGCTTCGCCGCGAATATATATGGGGCGATGCCCGAAGCAGTCATGCAAACACGAAAGTGCATTTTTTCACAACATGTGCACCTGAGCCGTCCCCCGTATCGTCATTTCGAGCGAAGTCGAGAAATCTTTCTTGCACTACGTTTTTCCGACATATGCATCCTGCGATTCACTGCCTGCCATAGAGATCCCTCGACTTCGCTCGGGATGACGATACACGCGAAACGCTATCAAAAATTGCGGCGAAGCCGCCACCTTCCCCGTTGAACCCAAAGAACCTGTTTGAACCTGCTGAACCCATTTCCTAATTACATCGTAAAGATGTACGATGCGATCATATCGACGATGAGCATGACGAAAAGGAGCGGAGCGGTGCGTTTGGCAAGGCGTATCGGGGCAAGTCCGGCAGTCCCGGCGATCGCGATGAGGGCTCCGCAGACAGGAGACGAGGCTCGGCCGATGGAGGTCGCGAGTTCCATCGGGAGGAGCAGTGTCAGCGTCGGGACGCCGAGTTTCGCCGCGACGGCAGGCGTCAGCGGGCCGAAAGCGAAGAAAGGAGCCGCACCGCTCCCCATGATGATGGCGAAGACATATGTGATCCCGGTCAGGATCGCCATGATGAGAAGTGTCGCGCCCTTCATGTCAGAGATCATATTCGTGAAGATCGTGATGCCGCCCAAGATCTTGATGCCTTCCGCAAAGACGGAGGCCGAAATGATGATCGCAACGACGGAGACGAAAACATTCGCCATGCCTTTGAAGATCTCCGCCATATCTGACGGGATCCGGCTCCTGTCTTTCCGGACGATGAATTCACAGACGAAGGTCACGGAAAAGCCGATAAAATTGGCTGTGATGACGTCGATCTTGATGGACGGCAGAAAATGCGCGGCAAAGACCAGCACCAGCGGGATGAGCGGCAGGAACACATAGAAAAAGGGGACGGACGGATCCTCGATTTTCTGTCCCCTCCCCAATTCGCCATCCGCATCGGCCAGGGCCGCATCCTTCCGGTCCATATAGCGGTAGTAAAAGGGGATGAGGAACGCCGTCACAAGGACGATGGAGAGCACGACTTTGTACTGGTAGCGCAGGAACATGTCGACGACATTCATCTCGGCGACATTCGCCATGAAGAGGGTGCTGCCGTCATTCGGGCCATAGTCAAGGCAGAGGAGCGCCAGCACAGAGGCAGCCGTGATGGGGCGGATCCCCAGAGCCATAAAGACGGGAAATACCGTCGCAAGCATCAGGACGGCCAGCGACGCCTGGCTCGGCAGTACGAGCTTCAGGCACATACCGATGAGATAGAAGGCAGAGAGGATCAGATATTTGTTCGAGATCCCGCCCAAGAGCCGACTCGCGGTGAAAGCCAGCTTCGTCGAAGCGCCGATGTGCTTCATGTAGGTCGCATACCCGGTGACGACCATGATGAGCGTGCCGATGCCTGCGATGTTCTTCTTGAAGGTGGCGGTCAGAAATCCGAAGGTATCCAGAAAGACATTGCCCAAAGATCCCTTCGGCAGGATCGGTGTACCGGTGAGAAGGCTCGCCGTCATCAGGATCACCACACCGGATGCGAAGAATACAAAGATCGCATTGTACTTTTTCAGGATCAGCTTCGCCACGATCACGGCAAAGATGATGGTGAGTGCGATCAGGAACCATGAATACATACTTACTTCCTCCTTTGAAGCAAAAATTTTCCTCATTATAGCATAAGAAAAGGAGTTCAGAAAGCAGAACCGATACCGGCTCGGCAGGCTGTCAGCTTCTATGGAAAAGCGGCTCCGCCCTGCCTTCCCCCTTTTACGCGAAATGGCACTCCCGGGGCAACGGTGGATCGCCGGCTGTCTGCGCTTCCCGTCTTTTGTCTCCCGATCCCACGCAAAAAAACTCCCCCTTGCGGGAGAGTTTTTTCATTCAGCG
>DLZS01000024.1:0-7293 GCA_003447275.1 Dialister sp. | reverse complement strand
ATCTAGACAGCCGAGATAAGGTTTCCCCGTCACTCCTATGAGAGCTGCAAGTCCCCGCGGCAGATGGAACGTGAAAATGAGATGATCGTTATTTCACATCGCCTTTTGGCATGCTTGGCAGAAAGGAGACCGAAGGACTCGGAAACGAAAAGGCTAAAAAGGCTTTCTACGCCTTTTTAGCCTTTTCGTCTTCAAGCGGGATCTCCTGGGTTTTCTTCCTCTTTCGCATCTGCACGATATTTGACCGAGAAGAAAATAAAGACGAGGAGAGCGCAGGTGAAGGACGTCAGACTGGTAAGCTGCGCGCTTTTGAGACCGAAGGCCAGACTGCCATAGTCACCGCGGAAGAATTCCAGAAAGAAACGAAGCAGTGAGTAGAGCATGATGTAGAGACAGAAGGTCGTGCCGCGGGCATGCTTGAAGCAGGCATACCACAGGAGCAGTCCCAGAATGATGAGATCGCCCTGACACTCCCAGACCTCGGCAGGCCAGAGAGGCTGTGCGCCGTAGGTGCGGTAGGCAAGTGTGGTATCAGGATACAGAATACCGAAATTGGCGCCCGTCGGATGACCGAAGGCATCACCATTCATGAAGTTTGCGATACGTCCGATGGCCTGTCCGAAAATGATGGCGGGCGTCACGGTATCCGCAAAGGGCAGGACTGGTATCTTGTGTTTTCTGAGATAGAAATAAGCAGCCACGCAGGCAAAGATGACGCCTCCCTGGATGGCCATGCCGCCCTGCCACACGTAGGGGATCTCAAGCAGATGATCATGGTAGTAGTCCCAGTCAAAGAAGAAGACATCCCAGAGACGTCCGCCAATGATGCCGACAAAGGCGATGGTGATGCCGAGATCAAAGACATGTTCATGCCAGCCGCGGCCGTCCTTCTTCAAAAGGTAGTAGGCCATGATGCATCCGAAGATGATGCCCAGAGAAAAAAAGATCCCATAAAAACGGATCGGAAATCCACCGATGAAAGTGACATATTGATGCATGGATGGTACTCCTTTGTGTAAAGCAACCGAGAATCAGAAATGAGAAAACAAGAAGCATTTCTCACTGGGTATTTATATGAAAATCGATCCCTGCTTCCGTTGAAATCCATAGAAAGGGATCTAAGGAAACGCTGCCCTGAATCGTTTCTTTTTATTATACAACAACCGTAAAGTATGAAAAAATCAAATACTTGCCTGTATGATACTTATACTTATATGAAAGACAGGCTCATATCATACCGAAAATTTTCATATTTGAACAACATTCAGCTAATAATAGAAAGAATTTATACATATAGGGGGTATAGGTAAACGTATAGAAAACTCGATTTCCTCATAGAGGACTAATGCGGTAAATGAGAATCTGAAAAATTCATGAATATCAGTAAAATCAAGTAAAATACGCTATAGTTAGGATCTATTCTCAAATAAAATGGAAGAATAGCAGAGAATTGAAAATTTCAAAAGTACTTAAAAACTAATAATTTTATCGTTTTTTTGAAAGAAAGGACTTGAAATCCTAGAAAGCTATGGTATTATACTCATATAAGGAAAATAACTACTAATGACTATTTACTTTTGCATAGCTGCGGGTTCAATAATAATAACAATACCCCACTAAAAATAATAACAAAGCTGTGCGATTGGATTTCCTTTTTCTTTTTACTTGCTATGGGAGGAACTTCATAATGAGAAACTGTGTATTAATCATCGAACATGATCCGAGCGTCAGCCGTTTCATGCAGCTCAAGCTGGAAGAAGAAGGCTTCAGCTGCCTCATTGATAATACGGGAGAGGCGGCTGTTGATCTGGCAGGTCAGCGTCAGGTGGACCTGATTCTCCTGGATCCGGATGAACCACTGAAAGGCGGCCATGAGATTCTGGGAAAGGTGAGAGAGATCAGCTCTCTGCCGATCATCTACCTGTCTTCCGATACATCTGTCGATGCGAAGGTCGAAGCTCTGAATGCCGGTGCCGATGATTATATGACAAAGCCATATGCTACCAAGGAACTGATCGCTCGCATCCATTCTGCGCTGCGCCGCCACGAAGAACCGAAAATTATCGTGGACCCGGCCTTCACGATCGGTGATCTCTCCATCTATCCGGAACGTCATGAAGTACGTGCCAGTGATGAAGTTGTTGATCTCACAAAGAAAGAATTCGATCTGCTCCTTTTCCTGGCCAAGAATAAAAACCGCGTACTGAAAAGAGAAGAGATTCTGGAAAAGGTCTGGGGCTATGGCTATGCAGGAAAGACGAATATCGTGGACGTTTATGTCCGCTATCTGCGCAGCAAGATCGATGAAAAAGTCGGCAAGAAATACATCCATACCGTTCGTGGCATCGGCTACGTAGCTAGAGACTGATATGATCCGTCAAGTCATTGTCGTAGAAGGTAAATCGGATATCGCTCGTGTGAGCCATGCCGTAGAAGCTGATATGATCGCCACGGAAGGCTTCGGCATCCGCCGCGAAACATTAGAACAGATCCGCCTCGCTTATGAAAAGCGGGGCATCATCATCCTGACGGATCCCGATGGTCCGGGAGAACGCATCCGTCAGCGACTGACCCGTCTTTTCCCGAAGGCGCTTCACGCCTTCGTGCCGAAGTCAGAAGCCTCCACAGAAAATGATGTCGGGATAGAAGACGCTTCGCCCGAGTCCATCCGAAAGGCGCTGTCCTGTCTCCGTGTCCAATATCAGGAAGACTCGGAGGAGTTTTCCATGGGAGATATTTTTGCGGCAGGTCTTACAGGCAGGCCGGATTCTTCTGAAAAAAGAGCCCGAGTCGGTGCGCTCCTTGGTATCGGCTATGGGAATGGGAAACAGTTTTTGAAACGGCTGAATCATTTCGGCATTACTCGCAGCGAGTGGGAAAAGGCATTGGAAGCATGCCAGAAGGAGCCGACATGTTAGACGCCAATTTAGCAGATCGTAAAGTCGTCCAGTATGTGATGAACCGCTTCGGTATCCACGCGAAGCACCGCCTGGGGCAGAACTTTCTCATCCGACCCGATGTCGTTGCTGCCATCGCAGAGGCTGCTGAACTTGGCGATGGTACGCCCGTCATGGAGATCGGAGCCGGTATCGGCACTCTGACGCAGGCACTCGCGGAGACCGGCGCGGATGTGACAGCCTTCGAGCTGGATCAGAGCTTGAAGCGCGTCCTCGATCATACACTGGAACATTATAAAAATATTCATATCATCTATGAGGACGTGCTGAAAGCCGACCTCAAGATCATTCTGGGAGCAAAGGACTGGCACTGCGCGGCGAACCTGCCGTACTATGTGACCACGCCGATCCTTCTGACGCTCATTCAGTCAGGACTTCCCATTTCTCTCTTCGTATTCATGATGCAGAAGGAAGTGGCAGACCGCATCCTGGCTGCGCCCGGATCGAAGGACTACGGTGCTTTGACACTTGCGGTACAGTTTGACTGCACGGCAGAGCGTGTCATCGACATCCCGCCGACCGCCTTCATCCCGCGCCCGCAGGTCACGTCGACGGTGCTCAAGATCCGCCGCCGCGAGAGACCGGCAGTCGAGGTGAAGGATAGAAAGCTCTTCTTCAGCCTCGTCAAGATGGGCTTCGGCCAGCGCCGCAAAGTCTTCACAAATGCCATGAAAGCAGGCGGCATCTCTGCCGATATGGTGAAGGCGATCCTCGAAAAAGCGGATATCGATGGCTCCCGTCGCGGAGAGACCTTCTCGATGGAAGAGTATGGCCGCATGGCGGATGCATGGTATGAATTGATCCATGAATAAGAAAAGTCCTACTGATGTGATCAGTGGGACTTTTTACGTGGGAGATCATGTGTCATGAACCTTATTGAAAAGGAAATGGCTAAGAGTGTTTTACGGGACCGGAGAGTGCGATCATCAGCTACCGCTACGATGGAGTATGAGACAGTGAAAGAGATGTATACTGATCTGAGAGGCGGACTGTTCCCGGAGGGCAGAATATCTCTTGCGGGATCTCGATGTGGATATGTATGTGACCGGTTCGAATTCACGCAGGATGGAGCGGAGATTTTCACATATCTCACGGCGGGCCAGATATCCTTCAGGTATTTTCCATTTCCTTTGGGGCGTACCTGATGAGCAAGCTGATATACATCTGAGAGGGATACGAAGGCAGAGCTGGTGAATGATGCGCGGCTTAGCGGATTTCCGGCAACGCATCTTGAGCCTTATTCACAGGCTTAGGATATGGTGCGCCTGCCGGAGTAGAAGAGGCGTGACTACAGGGCGTATGTGGGAAAAACATCGGAGGGGAGAACCGTCCAAGCCCAAAGCCCTAACTTTAATAGAATTTCAAGAGGGGGCATTTTCGGTGCAAATGGGGTGCAGTGTTTTCGAAAATGCCCCCTTATTTATTGCATTAATATCGCGTTGATTATGGCAGTCACATCCGAGGAGACAGTATCCTTACGCAGACTTCTCCTGTTTGCAAACCACTATTCATTGGAATTTTTATTCACAATCTATTCTCTCTATTTTAAAGATGACAGGTCTTGTTCCATCGTTGCAGCAGGCAATCATAACCTTATCATCCTTCGTCCAGCCATGCATGATGCTTCCACCTTGCAGAGCCGTATAAATATAACGGCTGATAGCATCCCAAGCCTCAGAACAGAACGGAACACCTTTTGTTCCGCAATGCACCGTTCCCGGCGATTGCAAACAACCCTCATCCGGTTTGCCGGATTTCACAAGTGTTCCCGCACCCATGTGCCAGAAGTCGTCCCTCTCATCGTTGCGGTAAAACAGAAACTCATCACCCACATTATAGCAGGGGCATTTGCCGCTGTCCGGTATGGCGCAGTATTCCTGTTGTAATTCCGGATAAAGCTTTTTGTCCAGCACCGTGACTTTTACTTTATACTGCATTCTCTTTTCCTCGTTTCAAAAGTATTTTATTTCAAATAGTAGACGTTCTCTTTTCGCTTTGCAGCTTTCGGCTCATCGCCCACGGTATAACCTAAAGCGTAGTGTCCGATTCCCTCATGTTCTTCATACAGCTTTTGCAGCGCAGACAAGAATAGAAAAGTTTATCATCTTGTAGTATAATTTTTGTGATTTTTTCCGAGACTGAGGTGATTCTTATGCTAAAACCGCGATATTACTTTGCGAATGACTTCCGCTCTTTTTACGAATACTTTCTTTCCCAGCCTCACACAAAGCAAATATTTCGGAAAGGTGACTATCTCTGGAAGCCAGGACAGCCGTATGACCGCATCCAATACTATGTCAGCGGTGCGTCTATTCATTTTTCTGAGCACGAAAGCGGGCGACGGAAAATTATCAGCTTTCACGGCCCGGGAACGCTTTTCCCCGGTTATCACACGAATGATTTCCGTATTGAGCAGGCTTTAACGACTGTTGCACTCTCCAAAATCGAGGTTTTGGAGTTTACTGTGCCGCAATTCAAAACGATGTTTGAGAAGAATACCGCACTGGCTGAAAGTGTTGTCAACTGGTACTCAATGTACGTCAACCGCTTTCTCTTTGAAACCATCCATCAGGAATTTAACCCCTCACAGGTGAAGCTCTGCAATCTTCTGTATTTGCTGACCATGAATCAACCTTCTAACTCTGGTTTGGTCATTGAGATGACACAGGAAGATATTGCGGATATTCTCGGCTTGAGCCGGGTCCAAATAACACGGGAGCTGACCGACTTGCGAAGCAGAGGAATTGTATCTACCACCCGTGGGAGACTCATCGTTGCAGACCTTTCGGCACTGGCGTCCCTGTGTACGGATGAAACCATGTAGTCATTCGAGGTTATGTGTTTATTATACTCAACATAATCTGTTCTGTCTGCTTCCGGTGAAGCACAAACAGTTAAAAGGTCGCAGGCAGCGAAACCTGCGCCTTTATGCTTTGGGGGCTTATGCATTGATCTCTGTCTCGCCTTGGAATTTGAGGGTCATCCGCCCATCAGCGTAGACAGTCACCGTATCGATAACGGTCAACCAGAGCTTTTCGTCAAATTCGGAAAGCGTGTCCAACTCCTGCACCTTAAACATGAATGTGCCAATGGCATCCGCTTGGGCTTGCCGTACGTTCTTTATACTGCGTAGCTCCGCGACCCGTGTTTTGGCCTTTTCGTACCGCGCAACAAAGCCATTGTACCGGACTTTGTATTCTGCTTGGTTCTGTGCCGTCTGTGAGTTTTCGGCGATGCAGCGCTTTGTTAGTTCGGTCACCACATCAATCTCCTCAAGCAGGGACTGGATTTCCTCATCAACACCTGTATAGTTTGTCAGTGCAGACTGCATCAGTCGGCAGTCCTCAAGGATATTGTCCTTACTGTCGAGAACGGCGTTAAAGGCGACAACAAACCGTGCCTTGATAGTTTCCTCATCCAGATGAGGCCTTGCGCATTTGTGGTCACCCTTGAATTTGTTATTGCATTGCCAGATGACCCTGTGATATTTTGAGGTGGAGTTCCAGACCTTAGAGCCGAAGAAGGAGCCTCGGAGGGGAGAGCCGTCCAAGCAAAAAAGCTCTTTGCCGAAAAAGGCAAAGAGCTTTTTGCTTGGCGGAGCAGGTGGGATTCGAACCCACGGGCCTCGAAAGGCTAACGGATTTCGAGTCCGCCTCGTTATGACCACTTCGATACTGCTCCATGATGAGATGATTTCCGGCGATGGATAAAGAAATCGTCCATGAGTGTCTGACACTTCTCTTTCAGAATCCCGGAAGTGATGTCCAAGGTGTGATTTGCCATACCCTCTCCGATGTGGAAGCACGAGTCAATACCGCCATAGAGGGGATTGGCTGCACCGTAGATCAGATGCGGGATGCGGGCATTCATAATGGCGCCTGCGCACATTGGGCATGGCTCTATGGTAACATAAAGCCGCGTGTCCGTCAAACGCCATTTGGAAAGAAAATGGGAGGCGGCGCGGATGACATTGACTTCTGCGTGGCTGGTGGGGTCGAAGGTGGCTTCGCAGCGGTTGTGGTCAGCAGCGAGTATGATGTCTTTATAGACGAGGACGGCACCGATGGGGATCTCGCCTTCGTGATAGGCTTTTTGTGCTTCGTCAAGTGCGATCTGCATGTATTCCGTGTCTGTCATGGGGGGGCTCCTTTAGAAATGGGATCAGCGGATTCAAACGGTTCAGCGGGCTAGGCAGAGATTCATGCCTGCTGTTTTTATGGAAACACTGATTCAATCGTTGTCAGATTTCATTCTTGGATTTTTATACAGAGCGAGGAATCATCTGACGCGAATAGCAAGCTATTTAAGGAAGATGATGACGAAGCCATGTATAAAA
>DLZS01000014.1:1878-3330 GCA_003447275.1 Dialister sp. | reverse complement strand
CTCGGCTGCGCTCGGGATGACGAAACGAGGGAACGCCTCTTTCCATTCCTTTTCAACCTGCTGCGGAAGCCAACCCCGCCTCGCTGCGCTCAGCAGCCCCTTCCAAAGGAAGGGACTCGCGTGGATACTCCCTCCTTCCTATGGAGAAGGCTGCGAAACGGGGATGGCTCTATCCCCGACATAAAGCCTTCTTTTGGGGATCTTAGTATCCTTTTTTCTTGTCGACTTCGTTCATGAGTTTTTCTCCGCGGGCGAAGGCGACAAAGTTCATCTGGAGGAGGCTGGTGAGCTTGTCCCAGAAGTCGGGAACCATGGAGGCGATGTGCGGGGTCATGATGACATTGTCCATCTGCCAGAAGGGGTGATCGCCGGGGAGGGGCTCTTTTGAGAAGACGTCCATGCAGGCACCGGCGATTTCTTTCTGCGAGAGGGCGTCAATGAGGGCGGCTTCATCGACGACGGAGGCGCGGGCGATATTGATGAAGAGGGCGGATCTCTTCATGAGGGCGAATTCCTTCTCTCCGAAGAAGTGATCTGTCTCGGGCGTCGCAGGGAGGGCGGCGATGACGATGTCGGCCTCCGGGAGGACTTCGGCGAGCTGGTCTTCGAGGTAGACATGGTCGGCGAACATTTCTGTAGAGAGGTGTTTCTTTACGGCGAGGATGCGGGTCTCGAAGACTTTCGCTCGCTGGGCGATGGCGCGGCCGATGCTGCCGAAGCCTACGATGAGGATGGTCTTGCCGAAGAGGGTGTCGCCGCGGGGGCGTATCCATTCATGGGCGCTCTGGTGGCGGACGGCGTCTGGGATGCGGCGCATCCATGCGAGGAGCAGGGCGAGGGTATGCTCGGAGACGGCGCGGTCGTGGACGCCGTGGGAATTCGTGAGATGAATGGGGCGTGAGAGCATGGAGGGGGAAAGGAGGCGCTCGACGCCGTCAGAGAGGGAGTGTACCCAGCGGATGTTTGGCCCGGCGGCGAGGATGGGCTCTGCGTCTTGGAAGCCCCACATGGCGATGGCGTCGGCGTCTGCGACATGGGAAATGGCTTCTTTCGGCGATTTGTAGGATTCGACGATAGCACCGGGGACGGCTTTTTTCAGGGATTTGATTTTGTCTTCGGAGAGGGTATTGATGATGACAAGTTTCATGATGGGGCTCCTTTCATTTTCAAAACTTTTCCTTATTATAGCATGGTTTAGGGCGCAGGGTTCAGGTTGTGGTGGCGGCTTCGCCGCCAAAAAAGGAAGCCAACCCCGCCTCGCTGCGCTCGACAGCCCCTTCCAAGGGAAGGGGTTCGCGTGGACGCTCCCTCCTTCCTATGGAAGGAGGCGCGAATAAGGATAAAATGTTCTGCCGTTCTCTGTAAAAGTATTTACGAATCCAGTATAATAAAGCAAATGATATGGACGGGCTAGGGAAACACTGATTCAATCGTTGTCAGATTTTACTCTTG
>DLZS01000014.1:0-1637 GCA_003447275.1 Dialister sp. | reverse complement strand
GCTATTTAAGGAAGGCTATGACGAAGTCATGTATAAAAATTCTTGTAAGATCTGACTCTGCGATTTAATCAGCGTTTCCCTAGGGGCTTGTAACGTCTTCGGGCGTCACTCCCCTTCCGAACCGTTAGAACCGGCTGCATCTATATTCCTTTTTTCAAGGAGGCACTATGTTATCTGACTGGCTTCATTCGAAGCGCATAAAATATATTTCCTTCGCTGTCCTGCTTTTTCTCTTGATGGGGGGCATTTATGTCTATACCCATCGCGGGGGGCAGGGGGTGAAGAAGGCCGAGGTGCGTCCGACGGTGAAGGTCGTGACGCTTGTACGGCAGGATATGATGAAGCGGATCGTGCTCTCGGGGGAGACGGTGCCGAAGGCTTCGGTGGATATTTCTCCGAAGTATGCTGGCCGTATCGCAGAGGTGGCGGTGGACCTGGGGGATGCGGTGTCTCTTGGGGATGTGCTCCTTCGTCAGGATACGAAGGATGTCTCGATCTCTATCGGAGAGAACCGCGCAGGCAGCGCGCAGGCAGCGGCTGAGGCGGTGACGAGCCGTGCAGAGTATGACGCGGGGACGATGAAGGCGCAAAGTGACTATGAGAATGCGCTGACGACGTATGAACGTTACCAGCAGCTTTTCGATGAGGGGGCGGTGTCCCGTCAGGATCGCGATGACAGGTATCGCGCGATGATGGAGGCGAAGGCGGCGCTCGAAGGTCTGACAAGCCAGTCTGTCGGCGGCCGTCCGGCGGTGATCGCCGGCAAGGAGGCGGCTGCGGAGAAGGCGCGTTATTCGGTGGAGGCGCTCACGAATCAGCAGGCGGACATGACGCTTCTTTCTCCTCTTTCCGGTATTGTAAGCTATCGGAGGGCAGAAGCGGGCGAGTGGGCGACGGCAGGAGAGAAGCTGCTCACGGTCGTCGATACGAGCGAGCTGTATCTGGACTGTCAGGTCGCGGAGCAGGATGTCGGGATCCTGCAAGAGGGGATGAGCTTGGATGTGTCGATCGATTCGCTCGGGGAGTCGGTGAAGGGGACGATCCGCTATATCAGTCCGGCGATGGATGCGGATACGCATGCGTACAAGGTGCGTCTCGTACTCGCATATCCCGCAGCGCAGATCCGCGGCGGGATGTTTGGCCGGACGGAGGTGACGGCGATGCAGAAGAAGGATGTGCTCCTCCTTCCGAAGACGGCTGTCATCGATCACAATGGGAAGAAACTGGTCTATGTGGTGGATGACGATGGCCGCGCAGAAGAGGTGCCTGTCACGCTCGGCGTTTCCAATGATGAGATGGTGGAGATCCGGAGCGGTCTGGCAGCTGGCGAGAGGGCGGCCGTGACGAATCTGTCTAAGCTCAAAAATGGAATGGTCGTAGAGGTGAAGGACTAGGGGTTAGTGACTAGTGACTAGTGACTAGTGACTGGTGACTAGGGATTAGTAGCTAGGGATTAGTGACTAGGAGTGACTAGTGACTGGGGTTCTCTGGTATCGTCATCCCGAGCGCAGTCGAGGGATCTTTCTTGCACTCAGGTCAGGATCACATAAGCACTGCAGGGAAACGACGCCTAGGTGCTATGTATTTCTCCTTTTACACATCCTTCGTTTATCGGTCTGCAAGGAAGATTTCTCGCT
>DLZS01000073.1:1556-4395 GCA_003447275.1 Dialister sp. | reverse complement strand
GCCTTTTTTTAGAAGATGGTATTCTCGTATCGCAGCCTTCCCCTCTAGGGGAAGGTCCCCCGCAGGGGCGGATAGGGTGACTATGGCAGGAAAGACAGCTGGAAGATGTCCCGAGCATCTTTTCTGCCTGCTGCATCGGGCGATGCACGGATCCCTCCCGCTACCGGTTCTTCTCGTCCCAGAGCATCTGATTGTACTGCTTCTGATAGTACTCTGATCTCTTCTTATCCGCCCAGAAATCGCGGTCACTGCGGATCGCAAGCATTTCATCCACCATATCCTCTGCGCGCTCCGGGGCAACGTGGGTGAGGTAGGCGATCATGCGCGTGATGGTCTTCTCCGTACCCAGCTCGGCTGCCATCAATGCGCCAAGCTCGGCAGGATAGCCGCGGCGGACGGTGAGTGTGATGAGTTCGTCCTTCAATCGTTCCAGCTGTGTCATGAGGGCTCCTTTCATAGCGATCTTTTGCCTTTATTATATCAGAAAAAGGAAGAACGGAGGAAAGGGGCAGATCTCTCGTCTCGTCGGCCCTGCCCCTTAAACCCTCTCCCCTCATTTGTGGTATCATAAGGACAAAAGAAAGGAGTGACCCTGATGGAAGACGTGACAGACCTTTTGAACCGCATCAAAAACCAGATCGGCGGAGAGGAGAGCCTCTCGGACGAGGAGCTGAACCGCCAGCTGAATGCGATCTACAGCATCTATGCCGCCGCGATGGGGCCCGAGCAGCTGATCGTGCAGGCGAGCCGATTCAATGCCGTGAAATATATTCATGACGAAAATCCCAAGAGCCGTCTCATCGGCATGGAGCGCCTCATTCTGGAAAGCCGCGACTACCATCGCCAGCCGACAGATGAAGAGATCCCTGCCATTCTGGACAAGCTGGAGGACAAGGTCGCAGACATCCTCTCCCGTCAGGCCGTCGAGCGCTCGCTCGAGAAAAAGATCGAAGACCGCCTTGAAGAGCGGCACAAGGAGTACATCGAAGAGGTCCGCCGCGAAATCATCGAAGAGGAGACAGGCAGCGCAGAGACCGCCGAGAGCAAGCGCAAGCTGGAAAAGCTGGCCGCGATGGAAAAAGTCAGCCTCACTGCGACTATCCTTCAGGTCGTCCGCCCGCAATCGCTTTCTGAGATCATCGGACAGGACCAGGCCGTGGAAGCACTCGCCTCCCGCATCTCCTCGCCCTATCCGCAGCACCTTCTGCTGTACGGCCCGCCCGGCGTCGGCAAGACCACCGCAGCGCGCCTTGTACTCGAAGAGGCAAAGAAAAAACCGTACACCGTCTTTCAAAAAGACGCTCCCTTTATCGAGTGTGACGGCACGACACTGCGCTGGGACAGCCGCGACATGACGAACCCCCTGATCGGCTCCGTGCATGACCCGCTGTATCAGGGCGCAAGGCAGGAGCTCGCCGATGAAGGCATCCCCGAGCCGAAGCCCGGCCTCGTCACGGACGCCCATGGCGGCATCCTCTTCATCGATGAGATCGGTGAACTGGACCCCATCCTCCTAAACAAGCTGCTGAAGGTACTCGAAGACAAACGCGTCCGCTTCGACTCCGCCTACTACGACGAAGAAGACCCGCAGATCCCCGCCTACATCAAGCAGCTCTTCGAAAAAGGCGCACCCGCCGATTTCATCCTGATCGGTGCCACGACAAGAGCGCCCGAGGAAATCAACCCCGCCATCCGCTCACGCTGCGGCGAGATCTTCTTCGCGCCCTTAGAACCCGCGCACATCATCGCCATCGTAAAGCGCGCCGCCGAAAGGCTCGGCGCTCACCTCGAAGCCGGCGTCCCCGAGCTCATCAGCCGCTACACCATGGAAGGCCGCAAAGCCGTGAACCTTCTCGCCGATGCCTACGGCCTTGCCATTTACGAATCCGGCAAAGCAGAGCGCATCACCATCACCAAAGCCATCATGGAGCGCACCGCGCAAGCGAGCCGCCTCAGCCCCTGCCTTCAGCAAGAGGCATCGGACACGCCGAAGATCGGACACATCTACGGCCTTGGCGTCATCGGCTCCTGGGGCAGCACGATAGAGATCGAAGCCGCCGCCTTTCCCGCCGCTGAGCCCGGCAAGGGGAGCTTCCGCTTCAATGACACCGCCGGCTCCATGGCGAAGGACTCCGTCACCGCCTCGGCCGCCGTCGTCCGCCAGCTGACCGACAAGCGTCTTTCCGACTACGACCTCCACATCAATGTCATCGGCGGAGGAAATATCGACGGCCCATCCGCCGGCTGCGCCATCACCTGCGCCATCCTCTCGGCCATTGAAAAGAAGCCTCTCCGTCAGGACATCGCCATCACCGGCGAGATCGCGCTCTCCGGCGAGGTGAAGCCCGTCGGCGGCATCCACGAGAAAGCCTTCGGCGCCCGCCAAGCCGGCATGAAGGCCATGATCCTCCCTGAGAAAAACAAGAGCGACATCGACGCGGGAACAGCGGGGATCGAAATTCATCCCGTATCGAATATACAGGAAGTGTGGAGTTTAGTGACGAGGGACTAGTAACCGGAATACCACTTTCGGGCATCGCCCTTTATAAAAATCGACGCGGAGCGTCGCTCCGCCTAAGCCTTCCCCATCGGGGAAGGGGGACCGCGTCAGCGGTGGATAGGATGCTCTCATAAACGACGTACTTGAGACACTCCTTCCCGCTCTCTTTCATACCGCCTGTGCCCTATCCGCCCCTTCGGGGCACCTTCCCCTCGAGGGGAAGGCTGACGATACGAGGATACCATCCGCTCATAAAGCCTTCAGGCATCGCCCCGTTTCGTCATCCTGAGCGGCGAGAAACGTCGTATGTGAGATAACGAATGCCAGAACAGCTGCGAC
>DLZS01000073.1:0-1361 GCA_003447275.1 Dialister sp. | reverse complement strand
AGATAACGAATGCCAGAACAGCTGCGACCTGAGCCATCGATCTCGGCGAAGCCGCCACTAATTTGCCTTCCCCATCGGGGAAGGAGGACCGCGTCAGCGGTGGATAGGGTGCTTCCGTAAATCGTCGACTTGAGACGCATTTTCCCATCCTCTTTCATGCCGCCTGTGCCCTATCCGCCCCTTCGGGGCACCTTTCCCTCGAGGAGAAGGCTATTCATGCTCAGCGGCGAAGCCGCCACCTAAACCCTTTGAACCCTTAGAACCTTCTGAACCCGTTGAACCTCAAACCCTGAACCCACTCCCCCTCTTTCGCACGTCATCAAAGGGCGGCACGCCCCACGAGCTTGCCCCGGACCAACAACTTTCAACCAACAATCATTACCAAAGGAGCATCTATCATGATCGAAAAAATCGACAAGAAAATCATCGAACACGCCAACGGCGGCAAAGGCCACCTCATCTTGGAGCCCATCGCAGGGCCGGACATTTTGAAAGACAAGTGCCGCCTCTATGTGAAAGCCACCCTTGAGAAGGGCTGCTCCATGGGCATCCACCAGCACAAAGGCGACGGTGAGATCTACTACATCCTCTCAGGCAAAGGCCTCTACACCGACAACGACACCACCTACGAAATGAAACCGGGCGATGCCGCCTTCTGCAAAAATGGCGGCCGCCACGGCATCGAGAACATCGGTGACGAAGACCTCGTCTTCATGGGACTTATCATTTACGATAAGTGATGTAAGTAACTAGTGACTGGGGATTAGTGACTTGAATCCCACTTTCGGGCATCGCCCTTTATAAAAATCGACGCGAAGCGTCGCTCCGTCTAAGCCTTCCCCATCGGGGAAGGGGGATCGCGACAGCGGCGCTCGGGTGCTTTCGTAAATCGCCTGCTTGAGACGCTCCTTTTTCACTCCGCTCTGCGCCCCTAACCTCCGCCCTGCGGGCACCTCCTTCCAAAGGAAGGAGGGATCGATACACTCGAAATGACCCACATTCTCGCCCCTTCCTCTGGAAGGGGCTGCTTGGCGTAGCGAGACGGGGTTGGCTCCCCCCGTATGTTGGAAATGCGTTTCCCCCGTATCGCTATCCCCACCACTTTCGGGCATCGCCCTTTATAAAAATTGACGCGGAGCGTCGCTCCTCTTAGCCTTCCCCATTGGGGAAGGGGGACCGCGTCAGCGGTGGATAGGGTGCTTTCGTAAATCGCCTGCTTGAGACACTCCTTCCCGCTCTCTTTCATACCGCCTGTGCCCTATCCGCCCCTTCGGGGCGCCTTCCCCTCGAGGGGAAGGCTGACGATACGAGGAATACCGTCATCTAAAATGCCGCGAAGCCGCCACCTCAGCCTTGAGCCC
>DLZS01000035.1:6807-8858 GCA_003447275.1 Dialister sp. | reverse complement strand
TGAACCTTGAACCCTGAACCTTTATCCATCCCATCTTTTTCCCTCGAGGCATTTATTTCATGCTATAATAAAGACACATCGTTCAATAGTGTTTTTCCCAGGAGGTAGAAAAGAAGATGGACGACGGCCACATATGGCTTGAACTGATCATTATTATCCTGCTTGTTTTAGGCAATGCGGTATGTTCTCTGGCGGAGATCGCTATCGTCGGAGCGCGGAAGACGAAGCTGCAGGAGCTCATCGACGAGGGCAATAAGAGCGCGGTGTATGCGCTGCGCCTTGCCGAGGAGAAGGAAGAGCTTTTTGCGACCATTCAGGTGGGCATCACCACCATCAGCATCATCACGGGTATGTTTTCAGGCGCGTCGCTGGCGGGGCCTTTGGCGAGTGAGATGGAGAAGATCTCCCTGCTCGCTCCGTATGCGCGAGAGATTAGCATGGTGACGGTGATGGTGCTCGTCACTTATTTCTCGCTCATCATCGGCGAGCTGGTACCGAAGTGGATCGCCATCGCGGTGCCGGAGAAGGCGGCGTGCGTCATCGCGCGTCCGATGATCATCATGGCGACGGCATGCCGGCCGCTGGTGTGGTTCTCCACATGGTCGACGAAGATCGTGGTGGGCTTCCTCGGTGTGAAGATGGGCGGCGAGCAGCCGGTGTCGGAGGAGGAGATCAAGGTCCTTCTTCAGCAGGGCGCGCGACTCGGCACCTTCGATAAGGAAGAGCCTGAGATCATTGATAATGTTTTTGAGCTGAATGACCGCACGGCGTCGGACTGCATGACGGCGCGTCCGCAGCTTGACTGGCTGGATCTGGAGGATGAAGAGAAGAAGATCTGGGCGGATATGATGGAGACATCCCATTTCCGTCTGCCGGTTGGCAAGGGCTCGCTGGATGACTTCAAGGGTCTTGCGGATGTGTCGGAGATCCTGATCGATCAGCACAAGCATCCGGGCAAGCCTTTGAAGGCATCGATCATGGATACGATCCATCAGCCGCTTTTCATCCCGGAGACGCTCATCCTGACGAAGCTCCTGCAGCTCTTCCGCACGCGCGGGGTGCATGAGGCGATCGTCATCGATGAGTACGGGACGCTGTCCGGCCTCGTGACGCTGCATGATGTGCTGGAGGAGATCGTAGGGGATATGCCCGGAGACAAGGAGGATATCCTGGAGGAGCAGAATAAATTCATCCGTCGCGGCGAACATGCCTGGCTGGTGGAGGGGCTGTGCTCCATTGATGATTTCCGCGAGCATTTCCATATCGAGGGAGAACTGCCCGGAGAGAAAGAGGCCTACTACAAGACGCTCGGCGGTTTCCTTACTTACCTTCTGGGCTACATCCCGAAGGAAACGGAGAAGGTCACATATGGGCGTTTTACCTTCGAGATCGTAGACTGCGACAACAGGCGCATCGACAAGGTATTGGTGACGGAAGGCACGGCTTCCGCAAAGGAGTAACAAATGGAGACAAAGAACTGGAAGGAAGCTCTCTTATCTATGAGCCGGCGGATCGATGAAGACCGCGCATTCCTGCAAAGCTACATGCTGGATCCCTGCCTGGATAACCGTCCGGCGGAGGAAGAGCGTCTGAAGGATATCATCGCTCTTGCCGATGAGATGGAGGAGATCCTGACCGACCTGATCGAGAAGGGCGGCGAAGCGGCTGTCTCTCTGGATACGGATGGGAGCGATATCAATATCGAGTACAAGACCCATACGCTGGGACGGCCCGATGGCGAAGATAATATCGATGGCGACTGGGAGCTCTCCGAAGAGGAGATGTATCCGGCCGGCGAGGAGCTGACGCTTCCGGAGGAGGAGAGGCTCATCTCCGCCAAGATCAAGAAGTGCAAGAAGCACAAAAAAGGCAAGAAGGATAAGAAAAAGAAGAAAAATAAAAAGTAAAGGCAAAGGGGACTTGGAAGGGGACAAGTCCTCTTTTGTGGTTTAGGGGGCGGGTTAGCCCGTGGGCACAATGCTATTAAGTTAAGGAAATTGTTAGCGCCGTAACGACTTGCTTCCCCCTTCGGGGGAAGTGCCGAAGGCAAT
>DLZS01000035.1:0-6561 GCA_003447275.1 Dialister sp. | reverse complement strand
AGCTCCCCCGATGGGGAGCCAAGAACGTTCTGCTGCTTAACTTAATACCATTACCCATGGGCGGGGTGCCCTTTCGGGGATGAAAGCTTCGCATAAATTAGGAATGAGGAATGAAGGTGGCGGCTTCGCCGCAGAGTATAAATAGGGCGATGCCCGAAGGCGGTATTCAAGTCACGAGTCACTAGTCACTCGCGGTTCCTAATCCCTAATCCCTAGCTACTAATCCCCAGTCACTAGTCACCAGTCCCCAGTCACCAAAAAGGAGGTCTACTATGAGAAACTATCACTATGCCAAGGAAGGCGAGGTCATGTATCACACGGGTCTTACGAAGGAACAGCTGGCGGGCGCGCGCTACGCTGTCGTGCCCGGAGATCCGGGGCGGGTGCCGGGGCTGGCGAAGGCGCTGGATCCGTCTGCTGTTTTTCTCACCTCGCATCGCGACTATACGAGCTGGCTTGCCCGCGTCTCCGATGAGCCGGTGCTTGTCATGTCGACGGGGATGGGCGGGCCGTGCATGAGCTTTGCTGTGGAAGAGCTGGCGCGTCTCGGGGTCACGACCTTCCTCCGCGTGGGGACGACGGGCTCTATACAGGAGGGGCTTGAGCTGGGCGATCTGGTGATCGATCGGGCTTCGGTGCGCCGCGACGGCGCGTCGAAGGCCTATGCACCCGCGGAGTATCCGGCTGTGGCGGATATGACGGTGACACTGGCGCTCATGAAAGCGGCGGAAAGTCTCAAGGTGCCGCATCAGGTCGGCATCTCCGTTTCGACGGATTCCTTCTGGCCGGGGCAGGAGCGCTATGACAGCTTCTCTGGCTATGTCAGGACCTCGTATCAGGGGCTTCTCTCTGACTTTCAGGCGATGGGATGTACGAATTTTGAGATGGAAAATGCGACGCTCTTCACGCTGGCGAGCGTCATGGGTCTTCGCGCCGGCTCCGTCTGCGGTGTCGTGGCGAAACGGACGGAGAGCGAATCCATCGCACCGCAAGAGGTGTATGCGCTTGCCGAAGAGCGTTTCCAAAAGACAGTGAGACGAGCCCTCGAGATGCTGATCGGGCATTTCATGGTGACGCTGTAAAAAAGAGCATCCGCATAGCGGGTGCTCTTTTTGGGTGCATAAGTTTATGCTTCCGAAAGGTTGAATGCAGAAAATAAGATCTGCGCTTTATGTTTGTCCTCATAGGCTAAAAGGGGCTGAAGGTTCGAAAGGCTCACGGGTTTCTCACCTTTTGAGAATACCACATATTTCAAAACTTTGTGGCGCTTCTGGTTTTTATGCGTCGCACCCATATGCCTCACTTCTCACTCGAAAGAAGAGCTTTCATTGGCGATCAAAGAGCGATACGCCCAAGGGGCTGACCTCAAATTCCCTAGCCACTTCCCTCTGTGTTCGTTATAATAGGATAAAAGTGAGCAGTGATTGCCCTCCAGTCACTGCCATGATTTGTGGGATTACCATTCCGAAGGAGTACCAACCTATGTACGAAGAGACCACCATCGCGGCGATCGCGACCAGCCCGGGCGAGGGCGGGATCGGCATCATCCGCATTTCCGGCATGCAGGCGGCGGATGTCGCAGACCGCGTATTTCATACGAAGAAGATCAAGAGTTTTCATGAAGCGGAGCCGTACCGCATGTATTTCGGCCGTGTCATGGAAGGGGATCGGCAGGTGGACGAGGGGCTCGCCGTCTACATGAGATCGCCGCATTCCTACACGGGCGAGGATGTCGTGGAGATCCAGATCCACGGCTCAATGGAGGCGCTCCGCCAGACGCTCTCACTCGTTCTGGAAAAGGGGGCCGTCCCCGCGCACCGCGGTGAATTCACGAAGCGGGCCTTCCTGAATGGCCGCCTCGACCTGTCGCAGGCGGAAGCCGTGATGGATATCATCGAGGCGAAGGGGGCGGCGGCGCTCTCGCAGGCAGAAAGCCATCTCTCGGGCGCGCTTTCCTCCTTCGTGCGTGCTTCGCGCGACCAGCTGAAGGATCTGATCGCCAAGCTCGAAGTCACCATCGACTATCCGGAGGAAGACCTGGAGGATCTCACGAATGAGGAGATCGAGGAAGGGCTTTCTGCCATTGATTCATCGCTTCGGAGGCTGCTCTCTCGCTCCGAAGAGGGGCGCATCATCCGCGATGGCCTGCGCACGGCGATCGTGGGCCGTCCGAATGCAGGGAAATCGAGCCTTTTGAATGCTCTTTTGCAGGAGGAGCGGGCCATCGTGACGGACATTCCCGGGACGACGCGCGACACCATCGAGGAGTCCATCAAGATTGGCGGTGTGCCGCTCATCCTGATGGATACAGCCGGCATCCGTGAGACGGAGAACAAGATCGAGCGCATCGGCATCGAGCGCGCGAAGAAGTCCATGGAGAAGGCTGACCTCATCATGGCAGTCATCGACGGCTCTCGCCCGCTCTCGGAAGAGGACCGCGCGCTGCTCACCTCTCTTCGCGGAAGAAAGGCGCTTGTCATCCTGAATAAGTATGACCTGCCGCAGGAGATCGAGACGAGAGATGTGAAAGCACTCGCCGGGGATATTCCGGTCGTGCCGATCTCCGCTCGCTACGGCAGCGGCATGGCCGAGCTGGAGGAGGAGCTCCATCATATCACGCAGCATCAGGATGTCTCCGCGGGCCGTGAGCTTTTCTTGACGAACCTGCGGCATGTGGATCTGGTGAAGAAAGCTCTCGCGGCCGTCGAGCGCGCCGAAGAGTCCATCCGCTCTGGCATGCCTGCGGACTGCATCACCATTGATGTCACCGAGGCGTGGCATACGATGGGGGAGATCACCGGAGACACGGTGGATCAGGAGCTCATCAATTCCATCTTCGAAAGATTCTGCGTGGGGAAATAAAGGTTGTCTGGTTCAGGGTTCGGGGTTCAGGTTGCGCGAAGGGGGCACCGCACAACGTCATTCCGACCGAAGTGGAGGGATCTCTATGGCAGGCAGGAAATCGACGTATGTTTGGTGACGGGAAACGAGAGGTATTGAGGATGCTACCAGGGCACAATCTTCGATAACCGTTATGCAAGAAAGATTTCTCGACTACGCTCGAAATGACGATACGAGAGTGCCGCTAATCTCACAGCCAGCGGGCATCGCCCATTATATATTTGCGGCAAAGCCGCTACCACCATTTCTCATTGTGTTCACCCTGAACCCTGAAGTTTGAAAGCAGGGATTAGGGATTAGTGGCTAGGGATTAGGAGTCTCGAGTGACTAGTGACTGGTGACTTAAATGCCACTTTGGGGCATCGCCCTATTTATACTCCGCGGCGCATTTCGTCATCCTGAGCGGAGTGAAATGTCGGATGTTCGAAAATGTAAAGGCGGAACAGTGAGAACTGAGTCGAAGGATCTGGCGCCGCACCAACCCTGTTGAACCTTCCGAACCCTTAGAACCTGTTGAACCCTCCAACCCGAACCCCGAACCCGCCAACCTTCCTCTATTCTTTCTTTGAAATGGACGAAAAAATTTTATATAATAAGACTTTGGAATATAAGCAATCAACAAGTGCAGGAGAAGAGCTCCTGCGAGGCAAAGAAAGAAGGATACCATGTATCTCATTGATACGTATGATGTGATCGTCGTCGGCGCAGGCCATGCAGGCTGCGAGGCGGCACTTGCGGCAGCGCGCATGGGGATGAAGACGCTGCTCACCACGATCTCTCTGGAAAATGTCGCCATGATGCCATGCAATCCGGCGATCGGCGGACCGGGGAAGAGCCATCTTGTAAAGGAGATCGATGCACTGGGCGGCGAGATGGGCATCGCAGCCGATGCGACAGCCATCCAGATGCGCATGCTGAATCTCGGCAAGGGGCCGGCGGTCTACGCGCTCCGTGCGCAGTCGGACAAGAACAAGTACCACACCTATATGAAGAAGGTGGTGGAAAATACAGAGAATCTCGACCTGAAGCAGGTGCAGGTGATGGATATCCTCGTGGAAGACGGGGCATGCGTCGGCATCACGACCGAGCTTCATGAAGAGTACCGCGCGAAGGCGGTCATTCTGGCGACGGGGACGTACCTCGACAGCGAGATCATCATCGGCGAGACGATGTACTCCGGCGGCCCGAATGGCATGCGTCCCTCGGTCGGTCTGTCAGAGAATCTGAAGAAGCACGGGCTAAAGATCCTCCGCTTCAAGACAGGCACGCCGAGCCGTGTCGATATCCGAAGTCTGCATCTGGATCATATGGCGCTCGAAAAAGGTGATCCGATGAACCATGCTTTCTCCTTCATGAATGAACGGGAGGACAGGAATCAGCGAAACTGCTGGCTCACCTATACCAATGAAGAAACGCACCAGATCATCCGTGATAACCTGATGCGCGCCCCGAAATATGCGGGCAAGATCCACGGTGTCGGTGCGCGCTACTGCCCGTCCATCGAGGATAAGGTCGTCCGCTTTGCCGATAAGAAGCGCCACCAGCTCTTCATCGAGCCGGAAGGCCTTGACACGAATGAAATGTACGTCCAGGGCATGTCGACGTCCATGCCGATCGACGTGCAGTACGCCTTCCTGCGCACCATCCCGGGGCTCGAGGATGTGAAGCTCATGCGTCCGGCCTATGCGATCGAGTATGACCTCTTAGACCCGCTCCAGCTCTATCCGACGCTCGAGGTGAAGAAGCTCCCGGGCCTCTACTCCGCGGGACAGGCAAATGGCACGAGCGGCTATGAGGAAGCCGCGGCACAGGGGCTTATGGCCGGCATCAATGCGGCGCTCAAGATCAAGGGAAAAGAGCCCTTTATCCTCGCCCGCCACGAAGCCTACATCGGTGCGCTCATCGATGACCTCGTCACGAAGGGGACGAATGAACCGTACCGCATGATGACCAGCCGCAGCGAGTACCGCCTGATCCTCCGTCAGGACAATGCGGATCTTCGCCTCACCGAGAAGGGCCATGACATCGGCCTTGTGACAGAAGAGCGCTACGCGCATTTCCTTTCCCGCAAAAAGGCCTATGAGGAAGCGATGGCCTATATCCATGCGAAGCGCTTCACGCCCAAGGCGGCTGTCAATGCAGCGCTTGCAAGCGTCGGCTCTGCTCCGCTCACGACAGGCATCGGCGCGGATAAGATCTTAAAGCGGCCTGAGATGACCTACCAGACCATGGTCGATGTCCTTGGCTGCCCCGTCTTCGATCCGGAGGCCGTCGAGGAGATGGAGATCACGGTGAAGTACGAGGGCTATATCGCCCGTCAGGAAGCCGCCGTCCAAAAGGCAGCGCGCATGGAAAAGGAAAAGATGCCTGAAGATATCGACTATCTCCATCTGGACGGCATCTCCATCGAAGCCCGCCAGAAGCTCGATCAGATCCGTCCGCTCTCTCTGGGGCAGGCCTCCCGCATCTCCGGCGTCTCTCCGGCGGATATGTCGGTCCTGATGGTCTACGTGAAGCGAATGAAGGGAAATCAGTGACTAGTGACTGGTGACTAGTGATTAGGCTGATGCTGCATCTACCCCCTTCCTCAGGAAGGGGGATGCCTGAAGGGCAGGGGGTTGGCCGAGGAAGGCGGGATTCGCGGTTTGCATACCGCAAGCGAGCATCGCCCTATTTATACTCCGCGGCGCTTCTGATTTTTATGCGCCGCACCATCACTCCTAACTTCTAACTAGAGTGAGCGAGAGGCTTTCAAGCGCAATCAAGGGACGCCCCGCTCCACGGGCTAACCTTGAACCCTGAACCCATATATCACCATTCTCAAGTAATTTTGAAAGGGAAATCAAAATGACAGTTGCAGAAATGATGGAAGCTCTGGGTCTCGCAGCGAATGAGGACGCGGCGAGAAAAATGACAGAGTACAATGCCATGCTGATGGCCATGAACAAGAAAGTGAATCTCACCGGCATCAAAGACGGGGAAGAGAGTCTCATCAAAAATATTTATGACTCCATGACCGTCTATGATCCGGCATATTTTCCGCAGAATGGCCGCGTACTTGACCTTGGGACAGGCGCCGGATTTCCCGGCGTGCCGCTCGCGATCCTGCGTCCCGACATGTACGTGGTGCTCGTGGACTCCATCCAGAAGAAGCTCACCTTCATCGAGGATGCCTGCCGCGAGCTGGGCATCCGGAATGTGAAGTGCGTCCACATCCGTGCAGAAGAGGGCGGCCGCCGCAGAAAGACCCGTGAGTCCTTCGACGTCGTTACCGCCAGGGCCGTGAAGGCGATGCCCGTGATCTCAGAGTGGGCGATGCCCTTCGTCAAGGTCGGCGGCGTCTTCTGCGCCATGAAAGGGCCAGGCGCGGAAGAGGAGCTAAAGCAGGCAGGCCGTATCCTGCGTGAGCTCCATGGCACGCTCGAGGAAAAGAAGGAGCTCACCCTTCCCGCCGGCGACAAGCGCGTGATTCTCTATATCAGAAAGACCGCGCCCTGTCCCAAGACCTATCCCAGAAAAGTAGGCATCGCAGAAAAAAAGCCGATCATCGGAGAATAAAGAAGGAGCTGTGAAGAAATGAATCCTCATTTCTTTACAGCCCCTTTTTACTTTGCTTTGATTTGGTTCAGGGTTCAGGGTTCAAGGTTCAGGGCTCTCGTG
>DLZS01000003.1:0-3824 GCA_003447275.1 Dialister sp. | reverse complement strand
GGTTCAGGGTTCAAGGTTCAAGGGTGTGGTGGCGGCTTCGCCGCCTTTTTTATTGGGCGATGCCCGAAAGTGGTTTTTTAGTCACCAGTCACTAGTCACTAGTCACTCCTACGATACGAGGGAAGAAATCGTCTCACATGCGTGACATGAGATCCTTCGACTCAGTCCCCACTTGTTCTGGCTGGGGCTTTTCTCACATAGGGCGTTTTCGTCCGCTCAGGATGACGATACGGGGGGGCGGATGGGCTCACAAGGGCGGCTTCGTCGCCTTTTGGGAAAAGGTGCATAAAGGGTAAGAGAAATTCTTGCGAAACAATGAGCGACATTTTCTTTTGGGCGCTTTTTGTCATAGTATCTGTGATATGCTAAAGAAAAGGCGTATGGCCTGTAGGACTGAAGAGAAATACATAGAAAGGATGCGAAGCGAATGATTTGTCCAAAGTGTCATTATTCGGTCAGAGAAAGTGATTCATTCTGTGGGCATTGCGGGTGCTTTCTGGGAAAGGCGAGTCCGGGGAAAAACCGGAGCGGGCTCTCTTCTAAAGAGGAGCAAGAGGGGATGCTTGACAAGTTTATCGGGATCGATGGACGTATCAATCGAAAGAAATATATTTTCCGTTCGCTGTTTTTATGGGGGATGGGATGCATTTTTGAGCTATGCGTCATCATGGGCCGTGTGGAGCAGCCGGATTTCATGGCGGGCGATCTGCCGGGGATGGTTTTACTTACGATAGTGGGAATCCCCTGGATGATGCTGATGGTGCGCCGTCTGCATGATCTGAATCATAATGGCTTCTGGTCTTTGCTGGTCTTTGTGCCCGTTGCTTCGTTCTTCCTCTTCCTGTATCTTTGCTGTTTTCGTGGGACGAAAGGGAGAAACTCGTATGGAGAGGATCCGCTCGGAAGGAAAGCGGATACGTAGCTGTGCGATGCATATTTCCACGGCTGCGCATGCCATGAAGATATGAAGGGCTGAACGTCTTTCGTTTTCCTATGGCGCATTCTTATCACAATGGGTACAATAGAGAAAAGCTGGCGGCGGGGAGCGTATCCCCGCCATTTTCAAAGGAGCGATTATGATCACAGGAACCATCAAAAATAAAATCGATGCCATCTGGACAGGCGTTTGGACAGGCGGGATCACGAATCCGCTGACGGTCATCGAGCAGCTGACGTACCTCATGTTTATCCGCTCGCTTGACGTGAAGGAGACACAGACGGAGCGGCTGGAGAATGCCATGGGATTTACCGGCGACCACATCTTCCCCAAGAGCGCGGTGGGGCAGGCGATGCGTTGGAGTCATTTCAAGGACAGGAGCCCAGAGGATATCTTTCACATCGTCCGCGACTTCGCTTTTCCTGCCATCCAGCACATGAAGAATGGACACCTTCCGGACTTTGATGCGAGCGGGAAGCTCATCCCTCTTCCCGATGAAGCAGCGGAGCAGGGAAATGCGTTTGCGACATTCATGGCCGATGCCTCCTTCGTCATCCCGACGCCGAAAGTCTTGGAACGCATCGTGACGGGGCTCGAAGACCTTTATACGCATGACATCGAAGACAAGGACATGCAGGGCGATCTCTACGAGTACATGCTGAGCAAGCTGCAGGCCGCCGGGCAGAATGGCCAATTCCGCACGCCCAAGCACATCCGCGAGATGATGGTCGAACTGATGGCACCGACACCAGCGGACTCGATCTGCGACCCCGCGTGTGGGACCGCGGGCTTCCTGGTGTCATCCGCACAGTACATTACGGCGCACTACGGGGACACGATGACTGATAGCGACTGGACGCATTATAAGGAAACGATGTTTCATGGATTCGACACCGACCAGACGATGCTCCGCATCTCCGCGATGAATCTCATCCTCCATGGCATCATCCATCCCCGCATCGCCTATCAGGACAGCCTCTCGAAGCAGAACCAGACCGAGAGTGCCTACACGCTGTGCCTTGCGAATCCGCCTTTCAAAGGAAGCATCGATGCCGAAAGCATTCACGAAAAGCTGAAAGCCGTGACGAATACGAAGAAGACAGAGCTCCTCTTCCTTGCCCTCTTCCTTCGCACGCTGAAGAAGGGCGGCCGCTGCGCCTGCATCGTCCCCGACGGCGTCCTCTTCGGCAGTAGCAAAGCGCACAAATCCATCCGCGAAGAACTTGTCGAGCATCACCAGCTACAGGCCGTGATTTCCATGCCCTCCGGCGTCTTCAAACCCTACGCCGGCGTCTCCACTGCCGTCCTCGTCTTCACCAAGACCGGCGCCGGCGGGACGGACAAGGTGTGGTTTTATGATATGAAATCCGACGGCTTCTCCCTCGATGATAAGAGAAATCCCGTGAAAGAGAATGATATCCCGGATCTCATCTTCCGCTTCCATCACCAGGACGCGGAAGCAGAGCGCAAGCGCACCGAGCAGAGCTTCTTCGTCCCGAAAGAAGAAATCGCTGCCAATGACTATGATCTCTCCATCAATAAGTATAAGGAAGTCGAGTACGTGCCTGTCGAGTACCCGCCGACGGCGGAAATTCTCGGCGAGCTTCGTGCGATGGAGAATGAGATCGCGGCTGGGCTTGTTGAGCTTGGAAATATGTTGTCGTGAGTTGGGGTGTGCGTATGCAGTATAAGACGATAGGCGAGATAAATCACTACGCCAGCGAAAATGTAAATCCAGCGAGATTTCCGGAACAATACTTTGAGCTGTATAGCGTACCGCATTTTTCGGAAGGTCATCCCGAAATTATAAAGGGCAAAGATGTTGGCGCAACAAAGCAGGTTGTACAGGAAGGTGATGTGCTGATTTGTAAAATCAATCCTAGAATCAATCGAGTGTGGAAAGTGACGCGGCACACGGATTATCCGCTGATTGCATCCTCTGAGTGGGTGATTGTGAGAAATGCTGACTTGAACGCAGACTATCTAACGTACTATTTCTCATCGCCAAAGTTTCGTGTGCTTATCAATTCCGAATTAACAGGTATGGGTGGCTCTTTGACAAGAGCGCAGCCGAAGCAGATTAGACGATATCCGGTACCCGTGCCGGATAAAGAAGAGCAGCATTTCGTGGTGCGAAATTTGGCGTTGCTCGATCACCTCATCTCCCTTCGCCATCGGCAGGCGGAGAAACTGGATGAGCTCGTCAAAGCTCGCTTCGTCGAGATGTTTGGGGATCCTGTGCTGAATTGTTTACATACTGAGGCTTGCCCAATGACGGAAATTTGTCAAATTATAGATGGGGACAGAGGGAAAAATTATCCTAAGGCAGAGGATTTTTTTGACAAGGGAGATTGTCTTTTCCTGAATGCGAAGAATGTTACTAAAGCAGGATTCGATTTTGAGGAGTGTATGTTTATTACTAAGGATAAGGACAAAGTCTTGCGAAAAGGTAAACTGCAAAGAGGAGATATCATATTAACTACGCGGGGAACCATAGGAAACCTTGCGTTTTATACAGATGATGTGCCTTATAGCGACATTCGAATTAATTCGGGAATGGTTATTTTGCGAATGAATAGTAAATATATTAATCCAATTTATTTTATCGAACAGTTCAAGATGCAACTTGAAAATATAAAACGTAAGATTGCTAATGGTACTGCACAACCGCAATTGCCTATATCGACAATGAATAAGATAAAAGTAATTGTTCCTGACATAAGACTACAAGCTAACTTTGCCAATTTTGTTCACGAAGTCGACTGCGAGAAGGAACGCATCCAGAGGAGCGCGGCGCTGCTCGAGACGCTCAAACGCTCCCTCATGCAGCAATACTTCGGCTGAAAACCACACCCCTTCCCGATGGGAAGGGGGGCAGGGGGGATAG
>DLZS01000120.1:0-7620 GCA_003447275.1 Dialister sp. | reverse complement strand
GCGCCGCACCACCATTTCGCATTTCTAATTTCTCATGCAAGCGAAGCTTTCAAACGGAATCAAAGGGCACCACGCCCCACGGGCTAATCCTGAACCTTGAACCCTGAACCCTTATTTTCTCTCTTCCATTTCGGAAAGGAAGGTCATTCTTATGGCAGACATCCAGAAACAGTACGGACTTTTTATCGACGGTGATTTTGTACCAGCCGGTGACGGCGCGACATTTGCAGCGCACAATCCGGCGAATGGCGAAGAGCTCGCTCTCTTTGCGGAAGCGACGAAGGAAGATGTAGACAAAGCTGTGAAAGCGGCTCGCGCAGCGCTCCCGGCTTGGTCGAAGACCTCCCCTGTCGAAAGACAGAATCTTCTTTTGAAGATCGCAGACATCATTGATGCCAATGCCGATCACCTGGCTCTCATGGAGACGCTCGACAACGGCAAGCCGATCCGCGAGACGAAGGCAGCGGATGTTCCGCTCGGCAGCGACCACTTCCGCTACTTCGCAGGGTGCCTCCGTGCGTGGGAGGGAAGTGCGACGATGATCGATGACAATACCATGTCGCTCATCCTTCATGAACCTGTCGGCGTGGTCGGGCAGGTCATCCCGTGGAATTTTCCCTTCACCATGGCATGCTGGAAGCTCGCTCCGGCGCTTGCGGCGGGCAATACCATCGTCATGAAGCCATCCTCCCACACATCGCTGTCTTTGATGGAATTCATGCGTCTCATTCAGGACGTCCTGCCGAAGGGCGTGGTCAATGTCATCACCGGCAAGGGCTCGAAGTCCGGCCAGTGGCTTCTCGACCATCCCGATCTGGACAAGCTCGCCTTCACCGGCTCCACCGAAGTCGGCCACGGCGTGTATCAGGCGGCCTGCGACAAGCTCATCCCCTGTACGCTCGAGCTCGGCGGGAAATCCGCGAACATCGTCTTTGACGACTGCGACCTTTCCCAGGCCATCGACGGTGCCTGCAAGGGCATCCTCTTCAATCAGGGACAGGTCTGCTGCGCCGGCTCTCGTCTCTTCGTACAGGAAGGCATCTTCGATGAATTCCTGAAACATCTGAAAGCGACCTTTGAAGCGGTCAAGATCGGCGATCCGACGGATCCATCGACCCAGCTCGGCGCGCAGATCTACAAATCCCAGCAGGATAAAGTCCTGAATTACGTCAAGATCGGCATCGAAGAGGGTGCGACCCTCGTGACGGGCGGCAAACGCTATACGGCAAACGGCTGCGACAAGGGCTACTTCATGGAACCGACCATCCTTGTCACTGACAAGCCGGACTGCCGCGTGTGCCAGGAAGAGATCTTCGGACCGGTCGTCGTGGTACAGAAATTCAAGACCGCTGATGAAGTCATCGCGCTGGCTAATGACAGCGTGTACGGCCTCGGTGGCGCGGTATTCACTAAGAATATCAATACAGCCATGAAGGTCGCACGCAGTGTCCGCACGGGCCGTATGTGGGTGAATACCTACAACGATCTGCCGGCAGGCGCACCTTTTGGCGGCTACAAGCAGTCCGGCATCGGTCGTGAAACGCACAAGGTCATGCTCGAACACTACAGCCAGATGAAGAATATTTTCATCAACCTGAAGGATGGCGTCAGTGGGATGTATGACATCAAATAAATAAATAGGTCACCCCAAAGCCCGCTCCGTGAGGAGCGGGCTTTTTGCGCTTCAGAGGTTGGAAAATAGCGCTTTTCCCGTATCGTCATTGAAAGCGTTGCCGAGAAATCTTTCTTGCACACCGGATATCACGACGGGTGTCCTTGGCGGTAGGATCAATACTTCTCGTTTCTCGTCATCAAACACCCAGCGTTTTCCTGCCTGCAAGGGGGATCCCTCGGCTGCGCTCGGGATGACGGTGCGGGGAAGCAGCCTCAGCGTTCCCCTAGTTACTAGCCACTCATCTCTAATCCCTGCTTTCAAATTTCGGGGTTCGGGGACAATGGGTACAACGAACCTCTTAGCAGAAGTATGTCACATCATCAATGCAGAAGAATTCTTTCCAACGCCGTGTGATGAAGAAAACTTGGCTTTCGATGACCTCGAGTAGTTTAGCGAGGTCACGAGCGGGAATCTGTCCGTTGTTGTTGGCGAGAATACAGCCGCCTCGCTGCGTAATCCAGACTTTTGTACCGTTGGCAGTTGGCTTGCCTTTGGCGATATGAACGTGAATGGGTTCGCTTCCCTCATTCGCCCAAAAGTAAATTTTATAACCGAGAAGCATGAATAGACTAGGCACTTTCGATCCCTCCGCAAGCCGCATACTTATAAAAGAGGTGCGCGCTTGCGCGCACCATCTCATCGAAGAGCGCCAGTTCTTCCTTGGAAAATCCGTGAACATCAGTCCAAGTATAGGAGGGAAGCTCGCAACGGGCGTCGTCGAAACCGTCTTCTGTCGGCCGCTCGAAGTGGACAATGACGTGTTCCGTGCCGTCTTTGGAAATCAGCTCCGAGTGGACGATTTCCGTGCCATCATCCAGCGTCATGTAAGGGTACATCATAAGAAAACCTCCTTTATAAACATGGGGGCTATCGGTGGGGAAATCCACCTTGTGCCTTCGGCGCGCCCCTTCTTCAAGGATCTGCTCAGTTGGTGCGAATTTCTAATCCCCAATTCCTAATCCCAGTGACTGGTCACTAGTTACAAAAATCCCCATTTTTCTTATTCTACCACAAGTTTGGAAGCAGGGATTAGGGATTAGCGGCTGGGGATCAGGTGTTACGAGTGACTCGTGATTTCAATGCCACTTTCGGGTATCGCCATTATGTATACTCCGCGGCGATTAGGGAAACACTGATTAAATCTGACAACGATTTAATCAGCATTTCCATAAGATGAGCGTTGTTACACTTCTTCTACCCCCTTCCCATGGAAGGGGGATGCCCGAAGGGCAGGGGGTTGGCCAAAGTCGAAAGAGAGTGAAGCCGAGAAATCTTTCTTGCACACCGGATATCACAACTGGTGTCCTTGGCGGCAGGCTCAATACTTCTCGTTTCTCGTCATTAAACACCCAGTGTTTTCCTGTCTGCAAGGGGGATCCCTCGGCTGCGCTCGGGATGACGATGCGGGGAAGCAGCCTCAGCGTTTCCCAGATCCATGACCACTAGTCACCCCTATTCTGTCACAGCTTCCGACAGTGGTTTGAATGGATTATAAAAATATTCTAATTATTCACTCTTTATATTATGGTATAATGAATTAGTTAATGAGAGTGTGTATTGCGGTCACAAGGAAGGGCGGCTCTCGCGGCCTTCCTTTCCTCAGCATTTCCCTATCAAGGAGGAAAACGGATTGGAAACGAAACGTGATTTTATCTGGAAGATGGGCGGCCAGCAGGGACAGGGTGTCGAGTCCTGCGGTGAGATCCTCGGCAAGGTCCTGGCGCAGGAAGGATACTCTCTGTTCAGCCAGCGTCTCTTTGCTTCCCGTATCAAGGGTGGCCACACCACCATTGCGCTGCGTATTGCGACGAAAGAAATCGCGACCATTGGCGAGCATGTAGACTGTCTGGTCGCACTTGATCAGGAAACGATCGATATCCATGGCAAGGAAGTGCCGGAAGGCGGCGTCATCATCGCCGATGATGCGTTCCACCCGAAATTTGAAGCACATACCGGCCGTATGTTCCTTGCGCTCCCGATCACGGAGCTGGCGAAGAAATACGGCAGCATGCAGATGAAGAATATCGCAGCGCTCGGCATGAGTGCCGGCGTGCTGGGATTCCCGGAAGAACCATTCTACGGCTTCATCGCCGACCGCTTTGCCAAGAAGGGCGATGAAATCATTTCTAAAAACAAGGCGATCTTCAAGGATGGCTATGATACGGCCATCGCTGCGATGCACGGCGTAGAGCTTGGAAAGCTCGCGACCCCGCCGAAGAAGGACCAGCTCTACCTGCTCGGCAATGAAGCAGCAGCGCTTGGCGCGATTTCCGCAGGGGCCCGCTTCATGGCATCCTACCCGATCACGCCGGCGACGGAGATCATGGAATACATGATCAAAGTCATTCATAAGATCCATGGCACTGTCGTACAGACCGAAGATGAGCTCTCTTCCTGCATGATGGCGATGGGCGGCGGCTATGCAGGCGTTCGTGCCTTCACTGCGACCTCCGGTCCAGGGCTCTCCCTGATGGCAGAGTCGATCTCCATGGCAGCGACCGCAGAGATCCCGGTCGTCATCATCGATGTCATGCGCGCCGGCCCGTCCACGGGCATGGCGACCAAGGTGGAACAGAGCGACATCCGCTATGCGATCGGCTCCGGCCATGGTGATGCGGAAAAGATCGTCCTTGCGGCCGCTTCTATCGAAGACTGCTACTACATCACCCAGGAAGCCTTCAACCTTGCTGAAAAGTTCCAGACTCCGGTCATCGTCCTTTCCGACCTGCAGTTCGGCATGTGCAAGCAGTCCGTCCCGGCCTTTGACCTTCACCGTGTCGGGATCGAGCGCGGCAAGCTCATCCGCGAAGGCCTGCCGGAACTTGATACGAAGAAGAAAGAATACTTCCATCGTTTCGAAGATGTGGAAGACGGCATCTCTCCGAGAACCATCCCGGGCGTGAAGAACGGCATGTTCCTCTCCACGGGCCTCGAGCACAATGTCTTCGGCAAACCGGCGGAAGGCGTGGGCGACCGTGTGATGGAGATGGAAAAGCGCCATCGCAAATTTGCCGGCGTACCGGAAGCGATCACCCCATTCTACGTCAACCATGAAGATACAGAATGCGACCTGCTCCTCGTAGGCATCACCTCCACCGGCGGTGCGATCGATGAAGCCTGCGAAGCACTCGAAGCAGAAGGCAAGAAGGTCAACCACCTGCACCTGCGTCTGCTCTCGCCATTCCCGGCCGAGGCCCTTCGCCCCTACATCGAAGGTGCGAAGAAAGTCCTCATCGTAGAAGAAGACCTGACAGAGCAGCTCCGCGAGCTCTTTGCGATCCATTTCTCCTGCCATGACAAGCTGCTGTCCTGCCTGCAGTATGACGGCACTCCGTTCACGGCATCCACCATTCTCAAAAAAGCTAAGGAGGTCTTCTAAGATGGCATCACCGCGCGACTATAAAAATACCATTATTCCGAACTGGTGCCCCGGCTGCGGCGACTACGGCATTCAGAATGCCATCAGCGCCGTCTGTGCGAAAAAAGGCTGGGCGAATGAAGACATCACCCTGATCTCCGGCATCGGCTGCTCGTCCCGTATCGGCGGCTACCAGTACTGCTACGGCGCTCATACCACCCACGGCAGAGCCCTTCCCTTCGCACAGGGCATCAAGTGCGCAAACAAGGACACCCATATGATCGTCTGCTCCGGCGACGGCGACTCCTACGCCATCGGTCTCGGCCATGCCATGCATGCGATGAAGAGAAATATGGACATCACCTACCTCGTCTTCGATAATCAGGTCTATGGCCTCACCAAAGGCCAGACCTCTCCGGCCTCCTCCCAGGGCTTCGTCACCAAGACCACCCCGGACGGTAACCCGATGACCCCGCTCGATGCGCCCTCCATGGCCATCGCAGCCGGCGCTACCTTCGTCGCTCAGGCCTATGCCATCGATGGCAAGAACCTCGTCGACATCATTGAAAAAGCCGTCGATCACAAAGGCTTCTCCTACGTCAATATCTTCACCCCGTGCGTCACCTTCAACCATTTCAATACTGTCGAATGGTACAATACCCACCTGAAGAAGATCTCCGACGTCCGTGAATCCTATGATCCGACCAGCAAAGCCCAGGCCTTCCATCTCCTCGCAGAGACCGACAGCCTCGTCACCGGCGTCATCTACGAAGAGACCGGCACCCTTCCTTTTGGCGACATCGTACCGTCCAAAGATATCGCGCTTGTCGACTATGTAGAAAAGCCGAGTCAGGAAGTCTTCGACGACCTCTGCAAGGAATTTAGATAAGTATCAGCGATTGACGTTCTCCCATATGGGAGAGTCGTGAAAAGGAATGGGTTCAGGGTTCAGGTTGATGGGTTCAGGGTTGTGGTGCGGCGCATAAAAACCAGAAGCGCCGTAGAATTTTGATAGAGTTTAACGCCGTCGTCATCCCGACCGAAGTGGAGGGATCTCTATTGCAGGCAGGGAATCGACGAATTTTGGGTAACGGGAAACGAGAAGTATTTGAGAATGTGGGCAGGGGGCACAAGTCGCGATAACCGTTGTGCCAGAAAGATTTCTCGCCTTCGCTCGAAATGACGATAGCGCGAAGTACAATCAAAATTCTGCGGCGCTTTATTATTTTTCGCGACGCACCACCACTCCCCACTCCTCACTCCTAACTAGAGCGAGCGCGAGTCTTTCACACGCAACCAAGGGGCAGCACGCCTCGCGGGCTATCCCTGAACCCATTCCCATCTTTCGCAAATAGAGATTTGCTGATTTCAAAAACAAGAAACCCTCTTTTCCCCGTTGTAGAAAAGGAGCAGAACCGATCATGTCATCCGATCGTATGATGGAATACTACTACTCCATGGGACAGGACTGCCTCACGAATGGCGCTCTTGACGATGCGGTCACTTATTTCCGCAAAGCCGCCAATATGGGAGCCGGCGAGGCCGCCTATGAGATCTGCGCCATCGGACGCCAGATGGAAACCGGTGATGGGGTAGAAAAAAATGAAGAAAAAGCAGAAAGCTGCTATAAAATAGGTGTCGAGTACGGTATCGAGAAAGCCAGCCTGTACTTGGGCGAGATGTACCTTCGCGGCATCCATGGCGGAAAACCAAATCCGAGGAAAGCCCGCCGCGCCTTAGAAGATGCTTCTGATATGGGAAATAGAGAAGCTGCCGCGCTGCTTGGCAAAGCCTATGACGAAGGGCTTCTTGGGAAAGTGAATCCCAAGCAGGCCTTCCGATACTACCTCCTCGCCGCCGAGAGAGGGGATACCAGCTCCATGCTGATGATCGGTCTTTTCTACGCACAGGGGACAAGCGTGGCGAAGGATCTCACGGCTGCTGAGATGTGGATCCGCAAAGGACGCGAGGAAGGAGATGCCGATGGCGATCAGACGCTCCGGGTCTTCCTCTCCGTCGCCTCCTCCGAATACATCACAGGGGCTGCCGGGAAGGTAGACCCCGCAAAAGCCTGGCAGATGGCGGAAGAAGCGGAAGCCTTGGGCGATAAGGACGTCTTCTACCGCCTTGGCAAGACCTACAGCGCGGCTTCGAACCAGAAAGACCACCTGCCGAAAGCCTTCGAGTGCTACAAGCGCGCGGCAGAAAACGGCATTCCGGCGGCCATGGCCGCCCTCGGTCTCTGCTATGAAGCCGGGCTCGGCATAGAGGAAGACATCGCACGTGCCGTCTCCTTCTATAAGAGATCCGCAGAAGCCGGCGATCCCTTCGGTATGGCTCACTACGGCTACGCCCTCGCTAATGGGGAAGGCTGTGAAAAGAATGAAAAAGCCGCCATGTCCTGGCTCATCAAAGCCGCCATGCGAGGTGATCAGGGAGCCATCCTCACGCTGAAAGAAGACTACGGGTATGAGATGAAATAAAAAATACGTCATGATGCGAGAAAGCATCATGACGTATTTTTTTTATTCAGGGTTCAGGGTTCAGGGTTCAGGTGGCGGCTTCGCCGCAAAAAAGGAAGCCAACC
>DLZS01000001.1:1244-10709 GCA_003447275.1 Dialister sp. | reverse complement strand
CCCCGCGGCAGATGGAACGCGAAAATGAGATGATCGTTATTTCACATCGCCTTTTTATGGTTTATCCCAGGAAGCCCCTTGTCTTCTCCGCTTCTACGACGCGGGAGAGGGCGAGCATGTAGGAGGCGAGACGATAGGTCACATGGTATTTCTCCTTCAATGCGTACACATCCTCATAGGCCTCGCGCATCTTTTGGGCAAGACGCTCATTGTACTCTTCTTCCGTCCAGTAATAGCCGGTACGGTTCTGTACCCATTCGAAATAGGAACCCACGACGCCGCCGACATTGCTCATGACGTCTGCGAGGACCTCGATACCCTTCTCTTCGAAGTAGGCATCGGCTTCCTCCGTGGTCGGGCCATTCGCCCCTTCCAGGATGAGACGGGCTTTCACCTTGCCCATGGTTTTTTCATTCAGCTGGTTCTCCATCGCGGCAACGAAGATGACATCGACGTCCTGCGCGAAAAGTTCGCTGTCGGGGATCATGACCGCCCCTTCCTCCGTATAGCCTTTGAGCGAGCGGCCATGGCTGTTCGCATAGGTGTACATCGCTTCGATGTCAAGGCCGCTGTCCTTGTGCCACGTACCATTGATATCGCCGATGGTGGTGATCTTGACGCCCTTCCTGTGCATGAGGAGAGAGCCGACGGAGCCGACATTGCCGAAGCCCTGTACGACCATGGTGAGATCCTTCATGTCCTTATGATTCTTTTCGCACCATGTTTCCAGCGTAAAGAGCAGACCGCGGCCCGTCGCTTCATTTCTGCCGAGAGAGCCGCCCACGGAAAGAGGCTTGCCGGTGACGACACCGGGCTCCCACTTGCCGGAGAGTGCTGTGTATTCATCTGCGATCCACGCCATGATCTGGCCATTCGTATTCACATCCGGTGCCGGTACGTCCTGATCCGGTCCGATGATGGGATAGATCTTTCTGATATAGCCGCGTGTCAGACGGGCGAGTTCGCGTGTGGAGAGCTTGTGCGGATCGACCTTGATCCCGCCCTTTGCGCCGCCATAAGGGATATTGCCGATGGCATTCTTGATGGTCATCCACGCGGCGAGGGCTTTGACTTCGTTTTCATCGGATGCGGGATGGAAACGGATGCCGCCCTTTGCTGCGCCTCGGGCGGTGGAGTGCTGTACGCGGTAGCCGGAGAAGACTTCGACATGCCCGTCATCCATCTGTACCGGGATGCTCACAGTTAGCTCGCGCTCCGGATAGCGGACAAATGCATAGTCGCTCTCCCCGTAGCCAAGCACCTTCGCTGCCTTGTCAAGGATATGAAGCATGTTTTCATAAGGATTGTAGCTTGCCATTTTTGCCTCCATAAGGAAATTGGAACCTTGTGCATTCTTAAATGCACATGAAAATCCATAGCTCTACTATATCACGTTTCTCACGCTTTGAGAACATGAACGCATGCATAAATGAGTATTTAGCATAGCCGCACATTCATTATGATAATTTCATCATACAGAAATAAAAGCTGCCGGTTCGCCTCGACCATGGATACAGGGCGAAAGAAATTCTGCAGGTTCCATGGGTTCAGGGTTCGGGGTTCAGGGTTCAGGGTTCAGGGTTGTGGTGGCGGCTTCGCCGCAAATATATATGAGGCGATGCCCGAAGATCTTTTGAGATGCTGCTATGCTCGTATCGCCAGCCTTCCCCTCGAGGGGAAGGTGCCCCGAAGGGGCGGATAGGGCACCGGCGGTATGAAAGGGAGTGGGAAAATGCGGTTCAAGCAGGCGAATTACGAGAGTACCCAAGCGCCGCTGGCGCGGCCCCTCTTTCCCTATGCGGCTAATGCCCAAAAGCAGCCTTCAAGTCACCAGCCACCAGTCACTAGCCACTAACCATAAAAAAAGGAACCGCTTTCGCGATTCCTTTTTTTATTTCTTGAGGCCGCCGTGAAGTTTCATTTTCCTTTCGCGGCAGGCAGGGCAGTCTCCGCCCCCACCGCAGCATCCACCGCCACCGATGGTGGCATGATAGATGTGACGGCAGGCAAGAACGAAGAGGATGGCGATCACCGCCACCACAGCATAGACCGCGGGATTCATGGTTATCTCCTTTTTATGAGCCTGCTCATATTTCACAATAACGAAAGCGAGGAGTTTTGCTATTTGGCTGCGGATCCAATGGAGGGCGCCTTCGCCGAGATCCTTCGCTTATGCGCAGGATGGCGAGCCTGTCAGCCCAGTCTTACGCCTGCGTACAAGCGCCTTCAGCCGCTGGTTTTTCCTTCGGAGCCGGGCGGCAGATGAAGTAGAGGGCAAGAAGGCAGAGGACGATGGCGATGCCCTGAGAGAGACCGAAGGCAGCGCCGTAGAAGAGCCAGCTGCCCAGATTGTAAGCTACGAAAGCCATGCCATAGCCGAGCACGACCTGGAAGCCGATAGCGATAGCCGCCCATTTGCGGTCGCCCATTTCTCTGGCGATGGTCGCTATCGCAACGACGCATGGCGGGTCAAAGAGGTTCAGAATCATGTAGGAGAAGGCAGCGATCGGGGTGAACATAGTCGCAATGCCGGCCATGATCTCTTCGTCTTCGGCTTCTGCTGCGACACCATTCAGGACAGCCAGGGTACTCATTGCATTTTCCTTCGCCATTTCTGCGGAGATGACAGCGACAGCGCCCTTCCAGTCACCGAGGCCGAGTGGCGCAAAGATCCAGGAGATCGCATGACCGAAGGCAGCCATCATGGAGTCTTCGATGTCTTCTACCATTTCAAGACCTGCATTGAATGCGGAGAAGAACCAGATGACGACGCAGACCGCGAAGATGATGGTGCCGGCTTTGATGATGAAGCCGCGCGCTCTTTCCCACATATGGATGAGAACGCCCTTCATGGACGGGAAGTGGTAAGCCGGAAGCTCCATAACGAAAGGAGCCGGATCACCCGCAAAAGCACCTGTCTTTTTGAGAGCGATGCCTGCGAGGATGATGACCGCGATACCGAGGAAGTACATGGCCGGTGCCATCAGGATGGAGTCCGGGAAGAATACGGAGGTGATCATGGAAATGATGACCGCCTTTGCCGAGCATGGGATGAAGGTGCAGAGCATGATGGTCATGCGGCGGTCACGCACGTCTTCGATGGTGCGGGTCGCCATGACAGCCGGTACACCGCAGCCGCTGCCGACAAGGATCGGGATGAAGGACTTGCCGGAGAGACCGAATTTACGGAAAATGCGGTCCATGATGAAGGCAACACGTGCCATGTAGCCGGAGTCTTCCAGAAGGGAGAGGAAGAAGAAAATGAGGAGGATCTGCGGCACAAAGCCGAGAACGGTGCCGACACCGCCGATGATGCCGTCTACGACGAGGCTAGACATCCAGTCCGGCGCTTCGATGGACTCCATGAAGCCAGTCGCTGCGTCATTCACGATCTCCCCGAAGAAGGTATCATTCACCCAGTCTGTCGCCCAGCCGCCGACGGTGGTGACAGAGATGAAGTAGACGAGCGTCATGATGAGGAAGAAGATCGGAAGCGCAAGGATGCGGTTCGTGACGATATGGTCGATCTTATCCGAGGTCGTCATGGAGACGCCCTGCTTCTTTTTCTTCATGACACTGTCTATGATCTTGGAAATGTAGCCATAGCGCTGGTTGATGATGATGGACTCGGCATCATCATCGAGCTCGTCTTCGCAGTCCTTGATATGGCCTTCCAGATGAGACATCATCTTCGGATCCAGCTGCAGAGCGCCCGTCGCATCCTGGTCTCTTTCGAATACTTTGATGGCGTACCAGCGAACGAACTGGTTTTCGACTTTATCGGAGATCGATTCTTCGATGTGTGCGATGGCATGCTCGACGCTGCCGGTGAATACAGACGGCAGGCGAAGCGATTTCTTATTCATAGCGAGTTCCATCGCCTTTTCAGCCGCTTCCCGGCAACCCTTGCCCTGCAGCGCAGAGATCTCTACGACCGGGCAGCCCAGCTCGGAGGAGAGTTTGTCGAAATCAATGATGTCGCCATTCTTTTTGACAAGGTCCATCATATTGATGGCCACGATCATCGGCAGACCGATCTCCACCAGCTGTGTCGTAAGGTACAGGTTGCGTTCCAGATTCGTGCCATCAATGATATTCAGGATGACGTCCGGCTGTTCGTTCACCAGATAGTTTCTGGCGACTTTTTCTTCGAGTGTGTACGGAGAAAGGGAATAGATCCCCGGCAGATCCTGGATGATGACGTTCTTGTGGCCCTTGAGGATGCCGTCCTTCTTTTCGACAGTGACACCGGGCCAGTTCCCTACGTACTGGGAGCTGCCGGTCAGTTCATTGAATAATGTCGTCTTCCCGCAGTTCGGGTTGCCCGCCAGGGCGATTCGTATAGACATGTTTTTGTGTTCTCCTTCTTCTATATTGGGGTGGGATTGGTTCTGGTTAGTGGTTTCAGGGTTCGGGGTTATGGTGGCGGCGCGGAAATTTAGAAAGCGCCGCGAGTTTTTGGAAATGCGTCAGCACTCACCTTGAACCCTGAAGTTTGAAAGCAGGGGTGAGTAGCTAGGGATTAGGAGTGACTGGTGACTTGGATTCTCCGGCATCGTCATCCCGAGCGCAGCCGAGGGATCTCTACTGCCCTGCGGGAATCAGTTTGTATGCGCCGAGGTAAAACGATGTATTGGCGCTGTCTCACATCAGGCAATGAGCGTTGTGCAATAGAGATTTCTGGGCTACACTCGAAATGACAAAGGCGCGAAGCGCTATCAAAACTCCGCGGCGCTTCAATTTTTTATGCGCCGCACCACCATTCCTAATTTCTCATTTTATTCTACTTCGATCGCTTCGGCTTCATCCTTACGGATGGAGAGCTCATAGCCGCGGACAGTGAGCTCGATGGGATCTCCCAGAGGAGCGACCTTGCGGACATAGACATCGACGCCCTTCGTGATGCCCATATCCATGATGCGGCGACGCAGCGGGCCTGCGCCGGTGATTTTCTTGACTTTGGCTGTGCTTCCGACAGCCACTTCTTTGAGTGTCATTGTATTCGTCCTTTCGTTTTGATACGGGATAAGTGATCCGCTGTGACCGGCGGATGGTGAGAAAGGCTCCCCGTTAAAAGAATATCCGCTCTGCCATGGAGCGATCGAGCGCGACACGGCTGCCTTTTACCTGTACGATCAAGTTGCCTCCCATCTGGCTGATAATGAGTACCTTCGCCGCAACGACGAATCCCAGGTCTGCCAGATGCTGGCGAATCTCATCTTTCCCGGAGATCCGCGTGATCGTCACGGTGTCTCCTGCCTTGGCAAATACCAGAGGCATCATAGGCATCCTCCTTTCTGAAATGCAACTCTTCATTTCTTCACTTTCGCCAATATTATAGTTCCCCATTTTAAAATTAGTCAATAGCCCGAAATATTTTTATTAGATGAGCAATATGATTATTTGCTATATCGTCTAATATAGGTTAGGCTGATGGCAAAAATCATATGGGCTTATTCTTAAATTTAGGCACGCAAAAAGCGTCATGCTTTGGCATGACGCTTTTGGGATATAGGATATCCGTGGCCTATAAACTCTTTTCTCCGGAAGGCGGCGCTCCCATGAGCCGCCGCAAAGAGCCTCGCCCTACTCTTCGATCACCTTGCGATATGTACAGAAGTGATGCGGGAGCTTTCCCTCCCCCTCTATGCTCTCTTCCAGCTTCCAGCAAAAAGGATCGAAGTCTGGGAAGTACGCATCGCCCTCGAAATCCTCCTCGATCTCTGTGATGTACATCGTATCTGCATAGGGCAGGAGCTCGCGGTACATATGCTCGCCGCCGATCACAAAGCTCTCTCCTGCGGGCAGCGCTGCAAGCAGCTTCTTGACATCGTGGAAGAGAAGGACTCCCTCCGGCGCTTTGTAGTCCGGATTTCCTGTCAGCACATAATGGACACGGCCGGGCAGGACCTTGGGCAGGCTCTCGAAGGTCTTTCGTCCCATGACGATGGGATGACCCATGGTGAGAGTCTTGAACCGCTTCAGGTCATCGGAAAGGTGCCAGATGAGCCTGTTATCCTTGCCGATGACACCGTTTCTGGCACGGGCAACAATGATAGAAAGGCTCATACGGACACCTCCATCGCGATCTTGTCATGGTGACGGTAATTTTCCAGCTGGATGTCTTCAGGCTTAAAGTCATAGAAATCCTTCACATCCGGATTCAGGACGAGTCTCGGCGCTGCATAAGCCTCCGGCAGGCGGGAGAGCTGGAGCTTCAGCTGTTCCACATGGTTTTCGTAAATGTGCGCGTTATTGATGACATGCGTGAAGAGCCCTGGCCGAAGACCGCTCACCTGCGCGATCATGCAGATGAGCGCCGCGTACTGTGTCATGTTGAAGGGCACGCCGAGCCCCATATCTCCGCTGCGCTGAACGAGCATGCAGTTCAGGCGGCCGTCATTCGAAACATCCCACATGGTGAGGAAGGCGCAGGGATAGAGCGCCATGTCCGGAAGGTCCTTCACATTCCAGAGATCGACCACCATGCGGCGGCTCTCCGGGTCTTTTTTCAGCATGTCAAGGAGGGTATCGACCTGATGGTACTTGCCGAGCTGATAGCCGTAGGCTTTCCCGATGGTGCCGTCCTCGCGCATCCACTCATCCCACACATGGCAGTTCCACTTCTGCAGCTCACGCACATCATTCGACTGCTTCTGCCAGATCCAGAGGATCTCTTTCACGGCTGTCTTGAAGGCGACAAATTTTGTAGTGAGGATGGGAAATTCCTTTTCCAAATCAAACTGCATGATCTGATGCGGCAGTTTGTAGGCAGGCATACCCGTGCGGTTCTCGCCGAGGGCGCCTTTGTCCAATATGTTTTTTACGATGCTGAGATATTCCTGATCAGCAAGACTCATGGTAGTGACTCCTTTTTGTTGTGTTGTTTGTAAATAGTGACTGGTGACTAGGGACTGGGGACTAGTAGCTAGGGACTAGTGACTTGTGACTAGTGACTTGTAGCTAGGGATTAGTGGCTAGGGATTAGGTTTGCGATACGAGAAAACCGCTAGTTTCAAACCTCCGCGGCGCTTCCATATTTTTATGCGCCGCACCACCACCGTTGAACCTTCTGAACCTGTTGAACCCGCTGAACCTCTTTCGCACGTAATCAAAGGACGGCACGCCCGAGGGGCCAACCCTGAACCTTGAACCCTAAATCCTGTCTCCCCAGATGCATTTCACGATCGCTTCTCCGTAGCGATCGACCTTTTTCGGGCCGATACCGCGGATGCGCTTCAGCTCCAGCTTCGTCTTGGGACGCCAGAAGGCCATTTCCTGCAGCTGCTCATCCGTGAAGATGCGATTCCGAGCCAGTCCTTCCCGGGCTGCGATCGCATTGCGGACAGAGAAAAGCTGCTGCAGGAGCTGGGCATCGGGATCCTTTTCTTCGATGACAGGCTCTTCTGCGCCGGTCCGGATGATCTCCAGAAAACGCTCGCCGTATTTCTGCAGCTTGAATGCGCCGACGCCATGCACCGCACCCATGGCTTCCATGGACTCAGGGCGCTCGCGTGCCATCGCTTCCAGTGTCGCATCCGAGAAGATGACAAAGGGCGGCACATGCTCTTCGGCCGCCAGTGTCCGCCGAAGCTCGCGCAGGGCTTCGAAAAGGCCGTCCCGGCTTTCGCGGCGGGGATCGAGATCCCGCTCGACCGCAGCCTCTTTCATCGCATCCTCTGCGCCGAAGGCAAGGCCGTAGACCTCTGCCTTCCCCGCAAGGACTTCTTTCGCTTTGTCCGTCAGCTTGAGTACGGGATAGGGCTGTCCGTCACGGAAGAGGTAGCCATCCGCGACGAAGCTGTTCAGCGCACTCTTGATATGGCCCAGCTTCTCAAAAGAGAGCTTGCCGAAGGTCGGCACCGTGAGGAGATCCTTCTCGATGAGCTCCTTTGTTTTCTTTCCTTTAAGGACAGCGGCGATGATGCTCGCTCCGTATCGCTCGCGAAGGGATAGGACGGTACGGAAAATGAGGACTGCCGCGTCCGTGATCCTGACCTTGGCCGTCCGGTTCTCGCAGTTGCTGCAGTGGCCGCAGGGCTCCTTCACCTTTTCTCCAAAGTAGGCGAGGACATAATTTCTAAGACACGAAGACGTCTGGCAATAGTCGATCATCGCATTCAGGCGCTGGTAATCCATTCGCTTCTGCTCCTCGCTCTGATTGCCATTCTCGATGAAGTATGTCTGGATGTGCACATCCTTCCCGCTGTAGAGCAGGATGCACTCCGCCTTCGCTCCATCGCGTCCCGCACGCCCCGCCTCCTGATAGTATGACTCAAGACTCTTGGGCATCTGATAATGGATGACATAGCGCACATTGCTCTTGTCGATCCCCATGCCGAACGCATTCGTCGCCACCATGACTGTCGTCCTGTCATAGGAGAAATCATCCTGCGCCTGCCTGCGTTCCTCATCCGTCATGCCCGCATGGTAGCGCCCTGCCGTGATCCCCGCCTGAGAGAGCCTGTCATACATCTCATCCACCGCTTTTCGGGTCGCGCAGTAGATGATGCCGCTCTCCTTCCGGTGCGACTTCACATAGCGCAGGATGAAATACTCGCGATCTTTGCCCTGCATCACGCGGAAGGAGAGATTCGGCCGATCAAGCCCCGTGCGGAAAACAGCCGCCCCGGCAAGCCCCAGGCTTTCCTTCATATCCTGCTCGACGAGCGGCGTCGCCGTCGCGGTGAAGGCTGTCACGATGGGACGCTGCGGCAGGCTGTCGATGAAGCTTTTGATCTTCCGATACGATGGACGGAAATCATGCCCCCACTGCGACACACAGTGCGCCTCATCGACCACGATCATCGAGAGCGGCACCATGGAGAGACAATGCGTGAAATACGACGGCTCGAGCTTCTCCGGCGCCATGTAGAGCAGCTTGATCCGTCCGCGATACATGTCACGCAGCCGCTCGATCGACTCCTCGTAGGGGACCGTGCTGTTCACATAGGAGGCGGGGATCCCCTGCTCCGTCAGCGCCTCCACCTGATCCTTCATGAGGGAGATCAGAGGAGAAATGATGACCGTCCCCTTCGGGAGCAGCATCGCCGGGATCTGGAAGCAGATCGACTTCCCCGCACCTGTCGGCATGATGGCCATCACATCCTTCCCGGAAAGGATGGCAGAGATCACATCCTCCTGTACTGTGCGGAATGTGTCGTAGCCAAAATATTCCTTCAGCACGTCTTTGGGTCCCATAGCGCGCCTCCTTTCGATTCGAACATATTTATATTATTATAGCATAGATAAAGGGTTCGGGGTTCAGGGGTGTGGTGGCGGTTTCTCCGCAAGTATGTATGAGGCAATGACCGATTAAGAATCATTCTCGCCCCTTCCTCTGGAAGGGGCAGACGAGCGAAGCGAAGCGGGGTTGGCATCCCCGCGTGTGAAAATACCGCATCGAGAACCAACCTCCGCCCCTTCGGGGCACCTCCTTCCAAAGGAAGGAGGGAGAAAAGTGGA
>DLZS01000001.1:543-986 GCA_003447275.1 Dialister sp. | reverse complement strand
GCGTTGACTGGTAACTAGGGCTCCGGGCTCTCGTGGCGGCTTCGCCGAGATCGATGACTCAGGTCGCAGCTGTTCTGGCATTCATTATCTCACATACGACGTTTCTCGTCGCTCAGGATGACGAAACGGGGCGATGCCCGAAAGTGGCATGTAAGTCACTAGTCACTTGAGCCCCTAATCCCTAATCTCTAGCCACTCCTCCCTGCTTTCAAACTTCAAGGTTCGGGGTTCAGGGTTCAGGGGTGTGGTGGCGGTTTCTCCGCAAGTATGTATGATGCAATGACCGATTAAGAATCATTCTCGCCCCTTCCTCAGGAAGGGGCAGACGAGCGCAGCGAGGCGGGGTTGGCATCCTCGCATGTGAAAATACCGCTTCGAGAGCCAACCTCCGCCCCTTCGGGGCACCTCCTTCCAAAGGAAGGAGAAAAGTGGAGTGCGTTGAC
>DLZS01000001.1:0-307 GCA_003447275.1 Dialister sp. | reverse complement strand
GTTGACTGGTAACTAGGGCTCAAGGCTGAGGTGGCGGCTTCGCCGCGAATATATATGGGGCGATGCCCGAAGATCGGAGGATAGAAGTCAGATGTCTGATGTCTCCTAGTCTTATCCCTAGTCTCTAGCCACTCCTCCCTGCTTTCAAACTTCAGGCAATGTGAAATAACGATCATCTCATTCTCGCGTTCCATCTGCCGCGGGGGACTTGCAGCTCTCATAGGAGTGACCGGAAAACCTTATCCCAACTGTCTTTCATGCCATAGTCACCCTATCCGCCCCTACGGGGCACCTTCCCCTAGAGGGG
>DLZS01000146.1:1605-2907 GCA_003447275.1 Dialister sp. | reverse complement strand
AAAAATTCTTGTAAAATCTGACTTTGCGATTGAATCGGCGTTTCCTTAACCAATCCCTGCTTCTTTCAGCAGCGCGCGCACGACATAGCCTGCCATCATCATGCCGGAAACGGGCGGGACGAAGGAGGTGGAACCGGGGGCGTGACCTTCACCGATGGGCTTGTGCGGGAGCTCTTTCGAGTAGACGACCGTGAGCTTTCTCACGCAGCGATCTTTCAGCTCTTTTCTCATCTTGCGGGCCAGATGGCAGACAGAGGTCTTATTGATATCAGCGATCTGCAGCATCTCCGGCCGCAGGCGATTGCCTGTCCCCATGGAAGAGATTTCCGGTATCTTCAGCTTCCAGCAGACTTCTGCGATGGAAATCTTCGCCGACACATCATCGATGGCATCAATGATATAGTCGGCGTGGAGATTTCTGATGAAGTCTTCATCTCCGGGGCGATAGAAAATGGGCATGGCTTTCGCATCACAGGCCGGATTCACGAGGTGCGCACGCGATACCATGACTTCCGCCTTATTTTTTCCGATGGTCGTGAGGTCAGCGACCAGCTGGCGGTTCAGATTTGTGATATCGACTTCATCTTTATCGATGAAAATGAGGTGCCCCACACCCGCTCTCACGAGTGCTTCTGCCGCATACGAACCGACACCTCCGATGCCAAAGACTGCGACCGTCTTGGCCTGGAGGCATTCGATGCCCTTCTCATCTATGATGCGGGCGGTTCTGGTAAATATCGGATCCATCAATGTCCTCCCGGGATGATCTCGATCCAGTATCCGTCCGGATCATGGATGAAGTAGATGCCCATATCCTTGTTTTCATAGCACACGCAGCCCATGGCTTTGTGCTTCTTGTACGCTTCCTGCATGTTGTCCACCTCAAAAGCCAGATGGAATTCATTGTCCCCCAGATCGTAGGCTTCCTTGCGGTCGCGCAACCAGGTGAGTTCGAGCTGGAAGCCCGTCGCCATGTCCCCCATGTACGTCAGGATAAAGGAGCCGTCAGAAGCTTTGTAAGTACGGTTCACCGTAAGCCCCAGCGCTTCTTCATAAAAGGCAATGCTCTTCTCAAGATCAAGCACGTTGAAATTTTGATGGTTAAACAGAAATTTCATAATTACTCTCCTTTTCAAAACTTTGTGGTATTTGTAGTATAACAGGCTGACAAGAAAGCGACAATAGCAGGAAAAGGTTCAACGGGTTCTAAGGGTTAGCCCCTTGGGCGGCTCCGTCCATTGATTGTGAATGAAAGCTTTGCTCGAATGAGGAATGAGGAATGAGGAATGAGGAATGGTGGTG
>DLZS01000146.1:0-1354 GCA_003447275.1 Dialister sp. | reverse complement strand
AAATCAGAAGCGCCGCGGAGTATAAATAAGGCGATGCCCGAAAGTGTCTTGGAGCGCAGGTTTCTCGTTTGAGATTTCCAAACATCGACCGATGAGCCGTGAATGACAAAGATTTCTCTCTTCGCTCGAAATGACGATACGAGAGAGCCTGATGTTTTCTAGTCACTTGAGGCTCCTAATCCCTAGTCACTAGTCACTACTTCTTCCCCTTCACCAGTCCCCCCTGGACTTCCTGCACATCGAAGACAGAGAGGAAGGAGGAAGCATCGATGGCGTGAACGACCTGCTTCAGCTTTGTGATCTCCAGACGGCTCACCACGCAGTAGAGGACATCCTTATCATCCTTCAGGAAGCCTCCCTGTCCGTGCAGGCGGGTGACAGCGCGATGCATATCGTGAACGATCGCATCGGACACCGCATCGTAAGAGGTCGTCACGATGAAGACCCCCTTCGACGAGTCGAGACCCGTCGAGACCGCATCGATCATGCGCGAGCAGATGAAGTAGGCGATGAGGGAATACATCGTACTGTTCCAGCTGAAGACAAAGCCGGCCGCACCAAGGATGAAGAAATTAAAAAACATGATGATCTCGCCCACGGAGAAAGGAAATTTATTATCCATCCAGATCGCCATGATCTCCGTGCCATCTGTCGAGCCGCCGCTCTTGATGACGATGCCGACACCCATGCCGATGATGATGCCGCCAAAGATCGTCGAGAGGAAAGGATCCGACGTCGCGGGCTTCATCGTCTCAAAATAGGACGAGCAAAGCGAGAGGATGACGATCGCAAAGGTCGAAGACAGCGCGAGCCGCGCCCCGAGCCGCCGATAGCCGATGTAGAAAAAGGGCAGGTTTAGAAGGACGATGAGCACGCTGAAGGGGATCCCCGTCAGCGCCTGCACGAGGAGCGAAATGCCTGTGATGCCGCCGTCGATGATGTCATTCGGGATCAGGAAAAGATTGAGCCCCGCCGAGTAGATGGCTGCACCCACGGCCAGCCCGACGGCTTTCTTCAATTCGCTTGCGAGGTCGATATGCCGATGGAATAGGTACATGAAAGACTCCTTTTATGGAAATGAGTAACTGGGGACTAGTGGCGGGGAAGTAATAGCCAGGGATTAGGCACACCCCATTTTCCCCTTCCCTACTCAATTTGAAACCAACGCGTTGTTGGCTGTTTGGTAATTTGTGCCAATGGTTTAAGGAAACGCTGATTCAATCGCAGAGTCAGATTTTACAAGAATTTTTATATATAGCTTCGTCATAACCCTCCTTAAATAGCTCGCTGTTCGCGTCAGGTTATTCCTCGCTATGCATAAAAATTCAAGAGTAAAATCTGACAACGATTTAAT
>DLZS01000145.1:0-3253 GCA_003447275.1 Dialister sp. | reverse complement strand
GCGCAGCTGGTCTGACAAGCGGCAGCGCGATGGAAGTGACTGACGCGACCGTGGGAAGTGTGATGGCAAATGCCGGAAGCATGCTCCACGTCAAGAAGCTCACTTCGACTGGCGAAGCGACGCTGACGAGCAAGGACGAAGCGAAGCTGGATGACGTGACTGCGGGAACGCTTGCCGCAGGATCGACAGCGGGCAGCGTAAACGCGGGCACGCTCACGGCTAAGATTGGCAACGCGTCTGTCACCGCGAAGACGGATGTGAAGATCGACGCGCTGAAGGCGGAAGCTGGCGGCGCGACGATCGAAGCGACCGAAGGCAAACTTGACGTGACAACGCTGAACGCGAAGGAACACGCAGCGCTCTCAAGCGGCGGCGCCATGACGCTGGAAAGTGCAAGTGCGGATACTCTGACCGCGAAAGTCGGCACGACGCTCGATGTGACGAAGATTCATACGGCGGGCGATGCGGGTCTTGCAAGCGGCAGTGATATGGTTCTCCATGAGGCAGAGGCAGGCGGCAAGCTGACGACGAGTGCAGGCGGCAGCATTTCTGTGAAGGGGACGAATGCGAAGATTTCCGGAAGCACCATCGAGATGACGGCGAAGGAAGACATCCGCATCACAGATCGTTCGCTGGTCGGAAAGCTGGACGGTGTGAATACGAACACGCCGGCAGGGGCGACCACCGGCAGCGGCGCGGCAGGAAGCCTTGTCACCGGCGAGGCGAAGCCGCATGATTTCGATGCGAGCGGAAAGGGCAGCGCGCTGCTTTCGTCTGCGGGCGGAAAGGTCACACTCTCTGCGAAGAAGGTGGAGATCGACACGCTGAAAAATGGCGAAGGCAATGCGGCAGACCTCACGATCTCTGCGGACAACATCGGTATCGATGACCTGGCAGGAGCGGGCGCACAGCATGTCACCATCCACGGCAAGGATGGACAGAGTCAGGCGCATTACGCAGGCATTCACTCCACAGCGGAAGGTGGCACTCTTGTGAAGGACAGCGCAGTCGAGCATCTGGAACTCACCGGCAGGGAGCCTCTCGGTCTTTCGAATACCGCGATCGGCGGAGACAGCGTCCTTGCGACGGATAAGATCCGTGTGACGATCCAGAAGAATCCGGGCAGCAGCAAGGCGGAGCATTTCGGAAATCTTTCGCTCAGCGGCTATGATATTGCGACCGACCATGTCATGACGAGTGTCAAGGACGGCCTCACCGTGAACGGCGAGCGTTTCCCAGTGACGGCGGAAAGCGTCATGAATGCGAGCCTCTATGAGGATCGCACGCTTGGCCGTGACGGACGGGAGAAGGAAGAAGAAACGGAGAAGGAAAGCCCGTCTCTTGCCTTCGGCGCACCGAATGAGAAGGAATCGTATGAAGTCGTGAAATAGGTTTTGAAGTAGCAAGAACGCCTCGTCGAAAGACGAGGCGTTTTTGTCGTATCGTCATTTCGAGCGAAGTCGAGAAATCTTCTTTGCAGACCGGTAAAACGTGAGTGAGAGAAAGGCGATAAAGGGAAGCACCAAGGCGTCATTTGAGTGAGGGCGCATGCGTGCATATGGCGGCCGTGCAAGAAAGATCCCTCGGCTGCGCTCGGGATGACGAAACGGGGGGAAAACGTATTTTCAACACAACAAAAAAGCTATCGCCTGATGAGCGATAGCCTTTTTACAGGAATCTCTATTAGTCTTTATAAGGAACGATGGAAGCGCAGTGTGCCATGACGGTGATGGTGTAGTCTTTCTTGCCTTCGTCTTCCATTTTCTTCTTGGCGATCTCCCATGCTTCCTCGACGGTAGCGACCGGGATCTGGTTGGTCTTCCGGATGGCTTCGAAGTTCTCCGGCTTGGTGACCAGGATGATGGTGTACTGGTGGGTCATGCAGAAGAGGTTGAATGCGACGAAGAACGGGATGGTGAAGTGTTCACGGAGAGCCTTTTCCATATCGGCTTCGGTGGCATACTTGAAGCTGTCGAGATAAGCGGCCGGTTCATAGATGTCGGAGGCTTCCATGATGGCGATGATGACGCCGCCTTTCTTGGTGACGACATCGGATGGATCGTAGCACTTGCTGCCCTGATAGAGGGAAACGTCTTTCGGATAGCCGCCGGCGCAGGCAAAGACGATGTCGGCTTTGTCGGTATAGGGGACTTTCTGGGTCTTGTAGACGAGCTTGGTGCCTTCGAGCCATGCTTCGTAGGGGTCACCACCGACCATGCGGCAGATCTGGCCTTCGGAATTGATGACGGAGTGAACGAGGAAGGCTGGTTTTACCATGTCGGAGGCTTCCTGCATGTCGTCAGATACCGGGTTGTCATCGAGGAGGGTGGAGCGGGTCTTCGGATTGATGCCGGAACCGAATTTTTCGCCGAGAGCGTGGCAGTGGTTGATCTGGATGGTCTCATCTCCGGCAACGCCCGGGAGGATCAGCTTGCGGCCGCCGCCGTAGCCTGCGAAGAGGTGCGGGGTGATGCCGTCGACGACGATGATCTTATCTGCTTCGACGGCGTGCTTATTCAGCCAGACCGGAGTGCCTCTCTTGGTATCGCCGACATGGACGAGCTCGTCCATCTGCTTGCAGCGGTGCTGGTAGAGCTTCACGCGATGGGTCAGCTCTTCACCGACGACAGCGATGTCTTCTTCCGGAGTCTGTTCACGGTGGGTGCCCTGCGCGAAGAGGATGCAGATGTCATCATCCGGGATGCCGCCGCGGTTCAGTTCATTTACGATGTGGATGACGTACTGATCGGAATGGTTCCAGATGCGGGTGACGTCAGCGCAGACGATGCAGACCTTGTCGCCTTTGGAAACGATTTCGGTGAGCGGCTTGCTGCCGATCGGGTGACGCATACATTCCAGGGTAGCGGCTTTAACGTCGCAGGCCGGAGTCGGGGCGCCTTCGAGGACGTCGAGGATGTGTTCTTCCGGCAGGGAAACTTTCTGGGTGGTCTTGCCAAAGCCGAATTCAAATTCTTTTAATGCCATAGGGTTCCTCCTTATCACGAATCAGATGAGATTGTTTTTCTATTATAACACGATATTTATGCTTATTTCATCTCTAAAAAAGAGAAATGAAAATGGGTTCAAGGTTAGTCCATGGGGCGTCCTTTGATTGTGAATGAAAGCATTGCTCGAATGAGGAATGAGGAATGAAGGTGGCGGCTTCGCCGCGAATATATATGGGGCGATGCCCGATTAAGAATTATTCCCGCCCCTTCCTCTGGAAGGGGCAGACGAGCGAAGCGAGGCGGGG
>DLZS01000075.1:11663-13205 GCA_003447275.1 Dialister sp. | reverse complement strand
TCACCAGTCACCAGTCACCAGCCCCTAAGCCCCTGCTACGAGTGCCCGCCAGCCTTTGTGTTCGAGGCGGTAGAGCAGGACGGTCGCGCAGGAAGCACGGATGAACTGATCGAGGAGGAGCGCACACCAGCAGCCGATGAGACCAAGGTCCAGGACATAGATGAAGAAGGCGGTCATGAGCGGACGCAGGAAGGTGATGGAGAAGAAAGAGTAGCCGGCCACCTGTGCAGCCTTGCCCGATCCGCGCAGGATGCCTGCGGAGAGGATCGCGTGTGCTTCCGGGAAGCTCACGGCTGCGACGAAGAGCATGATGACAGAGGCGATCTCCAGCGAGGAGGCGTCATCCGAGAACAGAGCGAAAATGTCAGAGCCGAAGAAGAGGATCGCCGCGCATACGATGGCCGAGAGGATGAGGCTCCACTTGATGCCGCATCTCTTATAGCCGCGCCAGTCCTCCTCACTGCCCTTGCCGCATGACTGCCCTGCCATGACCATGCTCGCCTTGCCGAAGCCCATGATGAAGTCATAGTATACGTCAGAGATGTTCATGCAGATGCTGTGTACAGCGAAGGGGATCGTGCCGAGCCCTGCCGCCATGCGACTAAAGAGCACCATGCCCACGCGCTCACTGCCCTGCTCCGAAAGGATGCTTAGAATGATCGGCATCATGCGGTGGAAATAGGCACGGTCGGGAAGGTAGCTCCCGCCGGAGAAGAACGATTCATTTTTGAGGATCCATGTAGTCCATGCGAGGGTGAAGATCGTACTTACCAGCGTACCGATGGCTGCGCCCGTCACGCCGAGGGAGGGGATCGGGCCGAAGCCGAAGATCAGGAGTGCATTCAGCGCAAGGTTCACCACATTGCCGCAGACATTCGTCTTCATGATGACGCTTGTGCGTCCGTAGCCCAGCTGCACCGCCTGCAGGATGAGCGTGAGCGAGGTCACGTAGACGGCGGCAAGCGCGATGGGGCCATACGCCATGGCTTCTGCCATGTATTCGTCATTCGCGCCCATGAGGTAGAAGATGTCATCCAGAAAAATGTAGAAAAGGATGTGCAGAAGACCCATGAAGATCGCGCAGAGGGTGAGTGACTTCTTCATGATATCCGACGTGCCTTTCGTGTCGCCGGCGCCCGCTTTTTGGGAAACGAGCAGTGTCACCGAGGAGGCGAGAGAGCGGGAGAAGCAGAGCAGGATGAGACGCGGCTGCATGAAGATGCTGACAGCTGCGATGGACAAAGCTCCCAGCGCGCCGACCATGATGAGGTCGGTCGAAGCGAGGAGGATCATGAAGAGCCCTTCCAGTGCGGCAGGAAGGGCGATCTTGAAGTAGTTTCTGTCGTAGGTATGCATGAGAGTTCCTGTGGGATTTTTTGGAATAAAAACTTTTTTGATTAAAAATTCTTTTATATTTTATATAAAGAAGCAGGGAAAAGCAAGGCGAAGAGAAGAAAAAATGGCTTAGGCACGCCGAACTTTAAAAATTCAAGTGGGGATTAGTGACTGCTGACTCGTGACTCGTGACTGGTAGCTAGGGAT
>DLZS01000075.1:5257-11403 GCA_003447275.1 Dialister sp. | reverse complement strand
TCAAACCTCCGCGGCGCTTCTGATTTTTATGCGCCGCACCACTCCCTTTGAACCCTTTGAACCCTTTGAACCCTCTGAACCCTCTGAACCCACTGAACCCATAGAAATCATAGAACCCGCTTCCTTTCCTTGCGCAATGCTTTTTATTCGTTTAGAATGAAAATAAAATAATTGGAGAGGATCGCAGATTTCTATGAACGATGAAAAAATTTTTCTGATTTGCCATGGGAAAATGTTCTTTTATACCTGCATGATGATTATAATTTCGGCTGTGATTGGCGCATTGGCGTTGATGGCGGTATATACGCTTCCGACTACCGGAAATATGTTTAAAAATGCACAGCAGGGGCGCTTGATTTATGAAAAGGAAGAGATGTACCCTTCATGGGCACCTGGAAATACGAGTGCGTATTGGGATAATTATACGGACTCCATCATGCTTCGAACGGCACTTTTCCCTGAAGCAAATGGTGTCGTACATGATGCCATGTTAAATCCCAGGTATTGCCTGTTCCAAGATCTTGACTCAAAGTGTTCAGAAGATATGGATACCGTATTTGGAACATTCCAAACGAATAAAGATGAGGATGTTATAGGATCGATCCTTGAGGAACTAAAAGGGAATATCAAAAATATGCAAGTATCCTACTATTCAAGGTATTGGAATGGATATTTGGTGTGGCTGAAACCTCTGCTGCTGGCAATGCCGATTAGTCAGATTCGCATGTGGAATGGCATGCTGCAGATTTGTCTGGCCTGCTATTTATTCTGCCTGATTTTTCAAAAATTGGGGATCAGGTATAGTTGGGCTTTTTTGCTGAGTTATTTAGCACTGAATCCGATCAGTGTGGCGATCTCGTTTCAGTTTTCAGATATGTTCTATTTGCTGGCAGGCTTTTCTATATATGTGCTTCATCACGAAGAGATGATATTGGCGCAAAGCCGTTATATATATATATGATGGCTATGGCGGGAATTTTGACTGCGTACTTTGATTTTCTGACATATCCATTAGTTTCCTATGGGTTTCCTATGACTATGCTCATCCTTTTGGCATATAAAGGGCATCGCATGAAAAGAAGGGTGGATGGTGCGGCTTTCGCTGTGACGGGAGGCATTTTTTGGTGTCTGGGCTATGGTGGTATGTATATAAGCAAATGGATCATGTCATGGCTTTTGACGGGACACAATACTTGGGCAGAAGCTGTGGGGCAGACCATGTACCGTATGTCCGGCTCATTATCTGGGCGGGAGGGGAGTCAAGCCTTTTCCGTATGGGAAGTTATTGATCGAAATGTGGGGATATTAGCAAAAGATCCGGCCATTTTATTGTTCTTGGTATTTCTGGCGATTCTTTTATGGAAGATGCGGAGATATCACCAGAGAAGGAGAGCACCAGAGTGCATCAGCGCAATGTTTGGATTGGTGCTCTTGTCAGTGGCACCCTTTGTGTGGTTAGCGGTTTTTGCAAACCATTCATGGCTGCACTTCTGGATGACATATAGGGAACTTAGTCTTTTCATATTTGCTTTTTGCTCTTTGTTCATTGTCATTCTGGAAGATAAAGAAACACATGGCGCACGAGGAATGTAACTGTTTTCGAGCAGATGAAGTAAACGGGGGAAATGATGAATAAGAAGGTGGAATTGGTCGCGGCGCTCGGTCTGATCTTTTTCGTGATCTTTATCCTGAACAGCTTTATGGTGCGCAGTGCGGGGGATGACTACGTGTACTCCTTTATGTGGGAAGGACACTCCATGTACGAGCCGCTATCAGCGGACGCGCGGCGCATCGCAGGATTTTCGGACATTGCCGTGTCGGCGTGGTCGTATTTCCTGACGTGGGGTGGACGCATCGTCGCGCAGTCGATGGCGATGTTCTTCCTCTGGATGCCGCGAGGCGTCTTCAATGTGGCCATCGCGCTCACGGTGGTGCTTCTCGTCCTCCTTATGCAGTGGACGGCACGCGGCGGGAAAGTCACGATGGATCTTCCTGCGAAGAGCGTCCTTATCACCGGCTTCTTTCTTTGGACCTTTCAGGCGAATTTTTGCGGCATCTTCATCTGGCTGGACGGCTCGTGCAATTATCTCTGGCCGATGGTTTTCCTTCTGGCGTGGCTGCTGCCTTACATCCGGCATTACATGACGGATGGGGAAGCGCGCTATGGAGGCTGGCTCTCGCCGCTCCTCTTCCTTCTGGGGCTTCTTGCCGGAAATGGAAATGAAAATACGCTCTGCTGGATCGGGCTCTTCGGACTGTTTTATTTATATCACATATATAAGAAGGGGGAGATGCAGCTCTGGATGCTGGCGGGCTTTCTCGGCCTTTCCATCGGATACGGCTTCCTCATGCTGTCGCCGGGAAATGTGGTGCGCATGGAAGCGAGCGGAGAAAGTTTCCAGCTCTTCCAGTTTCATATCAAAGCCTTCGTGGCGATCTGGTTTCATACGCTGCTGCTCTCGCCCTTCTATTTCTACCTGATGAAAGCCTTTCGGAAGAGGAGAGAGATCTATTCTTTTTCCGGCGGCAGGAAATATGTCCGTCTCGCGCTCTGGTTTCTGTCAGCAAGCCTGCTCTTTGAAATCATCATGTGCATCTCGCCGGAGTTTCCCTTCCGAAGCCTTTTCCCGAGCACCATCTTCTGCCTGACGGCGGCGCTCCTCATGCAACACGCCGCTGATCGCGCCGGCGCATCGCCGGTTCGTTTGCCGGGGACAGGGGTGATGAAGCGGCTGGCCACCCTCTACTTTGCCTTCACCTTTGCCATGACCTTCTGGATATTTGTGGAAAATGCCAGATGGTTTGACCGCTGGCTCGGAGAGGCTGAGGCCATGCGCGGGACACCGGCTATCCTCTCTATCACCGAGCGACCGCCGTATGAGGAGGAGCTGTGGACGTACCTTACAGGCTTTCACCATTACGCCGTGGGATTGAAATCTGATCCAGCACATTGGGGCAATGCTGCGATGGCGCGTTTCTATGACATCGGCGGCGTGACGATGGTGGAGAAGAAGTGATTAGTCAAATTAAGTTAGGAGTGAGGAGTTAGGAGTGAGGAGTGAAGGTGCGGCGCATAAAATTAGGAGGCGCCGTGGAGTTTGATATAAATGGCGGACAAGTTGTTTTATATAATGGGGGATTGGGGCGCTATATGAATTGTGCGCCCCTTCTACCACTTCTCACTTCTAACTAAGTCCAAAAGTTGACAAAACGCAATACGAGTCACTAGTTACCTATATGCTTTTTGCCCCAATACATAGAAGTTTATGAAAGTGTAGAATTTCTTAAACTGGTATGGTAAAATGAAGCCGAAAATGCATTTAGCATCGTCAAATGCACATCAGATGCGATAGAATTTTCACCTTACGACGAGTAAGGCGTCGAATAAAACGGTATCCCGAAAGAGGGGGCTACATGAAACTAGCAGACAAACTGGCCAAGACCGCAGGGAAGATGTCGCCTAGGAAGCTCATCCTTCTCTGCGCTTTCTTTGCGCTCATGATCTTCATCATCCTGTACAGTACACTGTCTTCCTTCGAAGACAAGAAAGAAGAAAAGACACCGGAGGCAGTGGGCGTCGCCGTCATCGAAGCAGCGACGGATATCTCGCCGCGGACGGTCATCACGGATGATATGCTGAAAGCCTCTGTCGTACCGGAAAGTCTGCTCCCGCCGGGGGCTTTGACAGACAAGAAGCTCATTGTCGGGCATAAGGCAGGCGTCACCATCCTTGCTGGCGATGTCATCACCAGGCGAAAACTCGATATGTCGGCAGCCGCCGGTTTTCAGGGTCTCATCCCGGATGGGATGCGCGCGCTGTCTTTTGGCATCAATGACATTTCCGGCGTCTCCGGCTTTGCGAAGCCCGGCGATCATGTGGATATCCTTCTGATCTCCAGTCAGGACGGGAAGAACCGCGTCACTTCGAAGATGCTGCTCCGTGATGTCCTGCTGCTGGCCATCAATAAGTCCAGCATGGGGCAGAGCGCTGCTCCGAAGAAAGAAGATAAGGACGGGAATGATGGAAATAAAATACCTGCTCAGCCGCGCCGCACAGACACATCCTCGATGGGGACGCCCGCTGTCGCGACGGTCGCTCTCTCGCCTTATGATGCGGCGAAACTCACCGCCTCCCTGCAGGTCGGACAGGTACAGCTGATGCTGCGTCCGGCAGACAGTGCGGCTGAGACAGAATCGGTTGCCTACTATGTGATCCCGCTGCCGAAGCCGGATCCGCAGCCGCCGGCCGCTCCGTCCTATGCGCCATACCCTCCGCAGGGCGCGCCGCAGCCGCAGGTGGAGATCAGCGGGGGACAGACCGGCACTGTCGGCAGTGGTATCGAAGTCATTCGTGGTACAAGCGTAACGAGGGGGCAGTAAGATGAACGGAATGAAAAAAAGGATCGGACTCCTCCTCGCCGCTGCGATGCTCTCCTTCGGAAGCGCCTGCGCCGCTGAACCTGTCGAGGTGTCCCTGAATGAATCGAAATATATGGCCGCTCCCGGCATCACACGCCTTGCCGTCGGAAATCCTGCCATCGCGGACGTGCAGCTTCTCTCTTCGGGGGATTTCCTCCTCGTCGGGAAGAAAGCAGGGACGACATCCCTCATCGTCTGGTCAGATGGCGGGCGGCGCACCGAGTACACGGTGTACGTCGCGGGCAATGACCGCGGCATGGCGAGCGCCATTCAGGACGCTATCGGCTATCCGAAGGTCCATGTGCAGATGATCGAGGACCGCGTGATGCTCCGCGGCAAGGTTGAAAATCAGCATGAGCACGACACCGCATTGAAGATCGCCGGCCTCTACACCGGCGGCGATGGCTCCGGCGTGATCGACCTTCTGGAGATGGAGCACCCGAGCCAGATCCGCCTCGAGGCGCAGATCATAGAGATCAATTCGGACTATACCAAGAACCTCGGCATCCAGTACTGGTCGCAGACACCGGGTTCAAACAGCAGCTCCGACAGCAGCACTGGCAATTCCAATAGCGGTATCACCGTAGGTACGGCAGGCCTCTTCTACGGCGGCGAGGATTTCTCCTCCACCAGAAAACACGGCGGCTGGCTGGGCTCACATGTCGCGAATGTGAATGTGACCTTGCAGGCGCTCATCAATGAAGGCAAGGCGCGTATCCTTTCCCGCCCGTCCATCACGACGATGTCCGGGAAGACCGCAAACATCCTGATCGGAGGACGCATCCCGATCCCTGTCTCGGATGGCAATGGCAATGTATCCATCGACTGGCATGAATACGGCATGAAGCTTAATATCGAGCCGGTCGTCGACTCGGAAGACAAGATCACCGCGAAGGTGCATGCCGAAGTATCGACGCTGGACTACAGCCATGGTGTCAAGATCGACTCCTTTAGCGTACCGGGCATCGCGACCCGCGAGGCCGAGTCCGAAGTCAATGTCCGCTCCGGCATGACCATGGCGATCGGCGGTCTCATCAATTCTGAGGACGCGAAGATCGTATCGAAGATCCCGCTCTTGGGAGATCTCCCCATCATTGGGCGCTTCTTCCGTCATACATCGAATACCCGTGACAAGCGTGAGGTCATCATCCTCATCACGCCGACCCTCGTCGCAGACGATACCCCTGCGCCGATGAGCCGGCGCATGAAGGAAAGCTATGAGGAAATCGAGCGCACCGCCAGAAACCGTGAGCTTGTAGAGATGGGAAAGCCCGTTCCGCAGGGGACAGACACCGAGGAGCGTGACCTCTGGGGCGAAAAGCCCGGGGACGATGATACCATCATCCTCGAAGAAAAAGCCCCGGCCAAGACGCGGTCCTACCTTTTGAAGACCACGGACATTCACGGCGAGCCGATCCTCGTCCCTATGACCGAGGAAGACTACGAGGCACAGAAAGACCGTTTGACCGTCGCCCGTCGGGAAAAGACAAAACCGGAGAAAAAGGAAAAGCCGGAGAAAAAGGCAAAGCAGGAGACTGCTCGGCCAGCCGTAAAGATACAGCAGCCCACCCGCACCGCCGCTGACGCCACCGCCCAGAGGGCAAGGATCAAGGCAGCGATGGACAGGTACTCCGGAAAGAGCACTACCCTGAAAAACAGGTAAAAGTGATGGGTTCAAGGCTCAGGTGCGGCGCAAAAAAATATGTGACTAGTGACTGGTAGCTAGG
>DLZS01000075.1:1405-4923 GCA_003447275.1 Dialister sp. | reverse complement strand
TTGAACCTTGAACCCTGAACCTTCAACCTTCATTCTGATAAAGAGTCCTCTGAGACTTTTTATATATTCCGTTTCTATACATTTCACGAAAAGGAGGTGAAATCATTATGATGAACAGAGCAAAACAGATGTATGACTACTATGTCAGACCGGTACTCGGCGAAAAAGGCCAGGACATGGTCGAATACGCACTGATGCTGGCGATCATCGTCGGCATTGGCTGGCTGATCTATCAGCAGGGTAATCTGGCTGATTCCATCAAGGCGGTATTCACGGATTCCTCTGACCTGATGTCAGAGGCTGCCAAAAACTCCGCTCAGCCTTCCGCAGGCGGCACAGGCCACTAATGGTTCAATGGTACTTGCTGCATAGCAGGTACCATCGAGAAAGGACAGCCGTGGGCTGTCCCTTCTCGATGGTATCTACTTTGGTAGACAGGTTTAACGGGTTCTATAGGGTCTATAGGTTCAAAGGGGTTCTCACCTTGTGTGAACAACGTGTTTTTCTAAAACTAAAAATTTTGCGGCGCTTTCCCGTTTATGCGCCGCACCACCCCCGTTGAACCCATAGAACCTGCAGAACCCGCCGAACCTCTCGTCGAATCCGTACAAACAACCAACAACAACCAACAACAACCAACATCCCCGAAGGAGGCGTGATGTCCATGGTAGGCCGCAAAGGCACGATCATTACTGTATTCAGCACGGCATACGCCGTAGGAAAGACGCTCATCGCCATCAACATGGCAGCGGAACTGGCAAAGAGCCGTCATACCGTCTGTCTGATCGATCTGGATCTGCAGTTCGGCGACGTGGCGAGTGCGCTCAGGCTCACGCCGGAGAAGACGATCGCAGACGCGGAGAAATCCATGCGCGAGCATCCGGATGACACCGTAGCCGCTGAGTACCTGACACCCTTTTCAACCGGCGGCGTCTCCTTCGATGTGATGGCGAATCCGAAGCTCCTCGAAGAGGCGTACAACCTTGACACGACGCTCATCCGTGACCTCGTCGTCCAGCTTCAGCTCGAGTATGACTACCTCATCATCGATACAACTTCGACCTTCAGTGCGCTCAACCTCTCTCTCATGGATCTTTCGACGGTGATCGACTTCATCGGCATCGTCGACTTCATCCCGACCATCAAGAACATGAAGCGAGGCTCGGATGCGCTGAAAGAGCTCGGCTATGATGACAATAAGATCCGCTACGTCCTGAACCGTTCGAATGCACGCACCCGCATCAATGTCAAGGATGTCGAAGCGATCCTGGGCCACCAGTTCCACTACGTCATCCCGAACGATTTCCAAACAGCCGCCGAGTCCATCAAGACCGGCGTCCCCCTCGTCCTCTCGGCGAAGGACACGCCGCTTGCCAAAGGCATCCGCACCATGGTGGATACCTATGAAGAAGACACCGCCTCGCCGCAAAAGTCACAAGAAGGCGGCTGGCTGTCGAGACTGTTCTCGTGATAAGGCAGGCGCAGGACTCGCCCATAGGGCGTGCTGTTTGTGCAAAAGAGGTTCAGCGGGTTCTAAGGGTTCAGAAGATTCAACGGGGTTGGTGCGGCGCAAAAAAAGAAGCGCCGCGGAGTATTAAAATATACGTTGTTTACGAAAAATGAGAAACCTGAGAATCGTCAGAGCCTGTTGAGCCGACCAAAACCGGAGACGTATAAATGACTAGCTATAAAGAACTGTTGGCATGGCAGGTGGCGAGGAAACTCAAAGACTTGGTATATCGAGCAGTTTTGCAGTTGCCCAAAAATGAAGAGTATGCCTTGTCCTCGCAAATGCGAAGAGCAGTCGTATCGATTGGTTCTAATATTGCCGAGGGGCAGGGGCGTGGGACGATTAATGATTATATCCATTTTCTATATATAGCACGAGGTTCGGCTTATGAGTTGGAGTCTCAGATCATATATTGCGATGACCTTCATTTTCTGACGCAAGAGTTATCCACTGAGCTTCATGATCAAATCAGGTATGACGTGTATCTGATCAACCGATTGATTTCTGCCCTGAAAAGAAAGCAGCAGGCTTATTTCCATGATGCCCGAGAAATATATGGGCAGTTAGAGGAAACCAACGAGTGTGGGAAAAATTAAAAAATGCGGCGCTATATAAATATGATGCGCCGCACCACCCCCGTTGAACCTTCAGAACCTCTAGAACCCGTTGAACCTTTTAACTGGAGGCGAATTCCATGTCTTATCGTACAGTCCTCATCGAGAACAACCGCATGATGCTTGAGCGGCTGTCGAGCGTGATCAGAAACAGCCCGGGCTTCGAGCTGTCGGCGCGGTATCAGACGGCGGGCGATGCTCTGGGACAGATGCAGGCATTCAGTCCGAATCTGATCCTTCTGGATATCGACCACGAGCCCAATGCCAGTCTTCTTTCCGATTTCAAGAAGAACTGCGGGCAGGCGCTGGTCATTTGTCTCTCCCGTCGCTGGGACTCGGAGGCGCAGGCCCGGCTGCTGCGCGGCGGCGCGCAGGGGTATATGATCAAGCCGTTCACGCCGGATGAGCTGCAGGCGGCGGTCAGGAATGCGGACCGCGCTTCGCTGCGCTCGTCTGCGCGTGTGATCTCCTTCTTCAGCCCGAAGGGAAAGAGCGGCAAGACGACATTGATCTCCAATCTCGCCGCGAGCATCGCCAAGAAGACGGGAGAGCCTGTCGCGATCCTTGACTGTGACCTGCAGTTCGGTGATATGGCGGTCTTTTTCAATCTGAATCCGCAAACGACCCTGGTCGAAGCGGTGCGGGATATCAAGTTCCTCTCGCCGGTGACGCTGAAGTCGTACTTCATTGATGCCAGAAGGAATCTGCAGGTGCTCTGCGGGCCGGCGAAGCCGGATCTTGCGGAGTCTGTCACGCTGGATGCGCTGACGCAGCTCATCCATATGACGCGGAGTCTCTACAGCTACGTTCTGATCGATCTGCCTTCGGGATTTTCCGACATTTCTGCGACGGCGTGTGAGCTCTCCGATGAGACGGTCCTGATGGCGATGTACAATGGTGGCTACGAGACGATGCATATGAAGCGCGCACTGGAGATCTTCAATGCATGGGACGACTACCGGGAGCGCGTCTATCCGCTCTTCACCCGTGTCTCGCCTTTTGACGACGCGGAGAAGGAGCGTCTCTCCAAGGAGCTGGGCTATCCTGTCGCAGCCATCATCCCGAATGAATATGTCCGTGTCTCGGAGGCGGCTGACAATGGCCGTCTCGTCGTGGACGAGGATCCCGACAGCCCCTTTGCCAAGGCCGTCGATGCGCTCGCAGAGAAGATCATTAGTAAGTAGTGACTGGTGACTAGTGACTGGTGGCTGGTGACTAGTGACTGGTGACTAGTAGCTAGGGATTGGGGATTAGACGTTAGATATCAGACATTAGACTTTAGACTTTAGACATCTGAGGTCTGCCCTCCGGTCTTCGGGCATCGCCATGATGTATACTCTGCGGCACTTCTGATTTTTATGTGCCGCACCACCCCCGTTGAACCTATAGAACCT
>DLZS01000075.1:0-1169 GCA_003447275.1 Dialister sp. | reverse complement strand
ACCTATAGAACCTGCTGAACCTCTTTCGCAAACAATCAAGGGGCAGCACGCCCTACGGGCTAACTCTGATTTCCAAGAAAGGAGCAAACCATCTATGATTTTTATCATCTCGCTGTTTTGCGCCTTTCTTTTCTTTTTCATCCTGTTCTTCCTGCTCGGTCATGCACTGAAAAAGAAGCAGGTGGTGTCTGAGCGTCTGCAGCAATATGCGGACTATCTCGATGTGAAGGAGACGGAAGAGGAGCAGATCTCGACCGGGCAGAAGCTTCGCCGTGCCTTCCGCAAGCGCATGCGGAGGGTCGGGGGAAGGAAGACCGCTTCGAAGCTCGATCTCATGATGCATCGCGCAGGACTGCCGCTGCTCGGCTTCGAAATGGTCGCGATCTCCTTCGGGGTGAGCGTTCTTGCTTTTCTCATGGCACTTCTCGTCACAGGGGAGGGCGGCGCTGCGCTGCTCTTTGCCCTCCTCGCTTTCCTTTTCCCGTGGGGCTATGTGAAATACCGGATCGATAAGCGGCTGAAGGCGTTTCTCTACCAGATGGCTGACTGCCTGACGCTGGTCTCCAATTCTCTGAGGGCGGGCTTCTCCTTCCTGCAGACGGTCGAGATCATTTCCAAGGAAATGAAGCCGCCCGTCAGCACGGAATTTGCCCGTGTCCTTCGCGAGACGAATCTAGGGAAGCCTTTGGACCGCGCGCTGACGGAGATGGACAGGCGTGTGGGCAGTCCTGACTTCTCTCTCATCGTCACGGCGGTGCTCATCCAGCAGCAGGTCGGCGGAAATCTGGCTGACATCATTGATATCATCCGCGATACCATCTTAGACCGCATCCGGCTGCGCGGCGAGATCAAGACACTGACCGCGCAGGGGCGTATGGCAGGCATGATCCTTGCCGCTCTTCCGATCGCGATGGGGCTCTTCATGTACATCATGTCGCCGGAATATATGCGCCCGCTCCTCACAACACGCATAGGGCAGATCGCGATCGGTGTCGCCCTCGTGATGGAAGTCATAGGCTTCTTCATCATTCATAAGATCGTAGATATCAAGGTATAGCGGTTGTCGGGTTCAGGTTGATGGGTTCAGGGTTAGCCCTTGGGGCGGCTCGTCCTTTGATTCCGTTTGAAAGGCTCGTTTGAATGCGAAATGCGAAATGGTGGTGCGGCGC
>DLZS01000082.1:0-49026 GCA_003447275.1 Dialister sp. | reverse complement strand
TGGTGCCAGATTGCAGGGAATGCCTCCATGGACAAGGCAGCTTGCTGCGCCTTTGTGATGGAAAAGGCGCCCTTTTTCTAAGAAAAGGACACCTTTTTTCGCATGTAACGAATACTATATGGAATCGCGCTGACTATTTTGAAATGTGGTCTTGACGGCCGGCTTCATTATATTTTTCTTTCGTGGGACCCGTTCACGCAAGTGGCTATCTAGCGCTGACTATGGTAAAATAAAACGGTAAATGCCTCGAGTGGGCGAAAAAATGAGGTGATGAGGAAAATGAAGAATCAAATTTTTCTGGTTCTGGGCGGCGCGCGCAGCGGGAAAAGCGAATTTGCGGAGAAGCTGATGTATCATTCCGCAGGGAAAAGGAAGGGATACATCGCCACCAGCCAGATCTTTGATGATGAGATGAAGTATCGTGTCATGCTTCATCGCGAGAGGCGGCCGGCTGACTGGAAGACTTTTGAGGTCATGCACGAGGCGGGGCCGATGATGGATGAAATCCTCGCAGGCGCTGATGACATTCTTTTCGACTGCCTGACCATGTATGTGAATAACCTTCTGATGGATCATATGAAGGGGATCACAGTGGAGACATTGGGGGTGGAAGATCTGACGACGCTCCAGAAAGCACTGGAGAAGGATCTGGATCGTATGTTTGATTCGATTTCCAAAGTCACTGATAAAGAGATCATTTTTGTTTCCGATGAGCTGGGCATGGGCATTGTTCCGGCCAATGCCATGAGCCGGGTATACAGGGATCTTGTCGGTCTGGCGAATCAGTATATCGCCAGGCGTGCTGACAAGGTATATCTGTCCGTGGCAGGGATTACCATTGAACTCAAAGAAAGAGGAGTGGAGTTATGATGACAAAAATCGCAAAAAGAGTCATGTTTCAGGGAACCAGTTCTCATGTAGGGAAAAGCGTCCTGTGTACGGCGTTTTGCCGCATTCTGACGCAGGATGGGTATAATACCGCTCCATTCAAAGCGCAGAATATGGCGCTGAATTCCTATGTCACCCGTTCCGGCGGGGAAATCGGACGTTCGACAGTCGCGCAGGCGGAAGCGGCGGGGGCAGATCCGATCGTACAGATGAATCCGGTCCTTTTGAAACCGACGGGCAATTCCTGCTCGCAGGTCATTCTTCTGGGACAGTCGGTTGGTAACTACAGTGCTTCTGACTACCAGAACAAGTACAGCCAGCAGGCATGGGCGAGTGTGAAGGAAGCCCTCGCCTATATGGAGACGCACTATGATGCGCTGGTCATCGAGGGGGCTGGCAGTCCGGCGGAAGTGAATCTGAAGAAAAATGATATCGTCAATATGCGTATCGCGAAAGAATGCCATGCGCCGGTTTTCCTGATCGCAGATATTGACCGCGGCGGTGCACTCGCTTCGATCGTCGGCACGCTGATGCTGCTCGATGAGGATGAGAGAGCTCTCGTGAAAGGGCTCATTATCAATAAGTTCAGAGGAGATATCACCCTGCTTGAACCGGCGCTGACCTTCCTCAAAGAAAGGACAGGTGTCCCGGTCCTGGGTGTCATTCCTTACCTCGACAAGCTGGGTATCGACGACGAGGACTCGGTCTCCCTGCAGGATATGCCGAGCGACCATGTGATGAGAGATATTCACATCGCTGTCATGCAGACTCCGAAGATCTCGAATTTTACCGACTTCGATGCGCTCAATCATGAACCGGATGTGAATGTCCGCTTTGTCCAGCAGGGGGATATGATCGGTCATCCGGATCTCATCATGCTGCCGGGCAGTAAGAATACGACGGAAGACCTGCTGTACCTGAAGCGGCAGGGCTATGCGAAGGAGATCTGCGAGCTGGCAGCAGAGGGCGTACCTGTCATCGGGATCTGCGGCGGTTACCAGATGCTCGGTGAAAAGGTCTGTGACCCGCTTCATGTGGAAAGTGAAAATGATGAAGTCGAAGGGCTCGGCCTTCTGCCCTATGAAACTTCGATGCATGGCAAAAAGAATACCTATCAGGTGCTCTTTGACTGCGAGGAGCTGCCTTTCCTCGATATGAAATTCTCCGCCAAAGGCATGCGCGGGTATGAGATCCATATGGGGGAGACGACGCTCACCAAAGAGGCACAGTCCCTTTTCCATATCACCCAGAGAAGCGAAGCGCCGGTCGATCTGATGGACGGATTCATCAATGAAAAACACAATGTCTTTGGCACCTACTGCCATGGCATATTCGATAATGATGAGATCCGCCGCGCTGTCATCAATGCGCTCCGCCGGAGAAAAGGACTGGAAGATCTGCCGATCCAGTTCCGCTACAGAAAGTATAAGGAGTCGGAATTCGACCGTCTGGCGAATACTGTCAGAAAGAATTTTGACATGGACGCCTTCTATCAGATCCTGGAGAATGAATAAGTGAGCGGGCTTCTTGCTTCCCTCACAGAGGCGGCGATCCCTTTCGCCGCTCTTGTGGTGGATACGGTCTATGGCGATCCGCGCTCGAAATGGCATCCGGTGGTACTTATCGGAAATCTGATTTCCTTCTATGAGAACCACCTGTACCCGGAGAAAAAGACGTCCGATGGAAATATGTTTCTTCGCGGGATGCTGACAGTGCTGCTCGTGCTGCTTACCGTAGGTCTTCTGACGGCTTTTCTGATTTACTTAGGGCATCTTGGCGGTCTGTGGCTCTATGCAGCCATCAGCACCGTTGTCCTTTATTTCACGATGACGCCGCGCTCGCTTGCCAGAGACGGTCTGGAAATCTACCATCTTCTGAAAGATGATAAGGATCTCGTGACCGCAAGAAAACGGCTGAGCTGGATCGTCGGCCGGGATACGGAGAATCTGGATGAAAGCAATATAGCGCGCGGCACGATAGAGACGATCGCAGAGAATACGACGGATGGGATCATTTCTCCACTCTTTTATTTCCTGCTTTTCGGTCCGGTGGGAGCAATGGTTTATCGCGCAGGAAACACGATGGACTCTATGCTCGGCTATAAAAATGACCGCTATCTCTTTTTCGGACGCTTTGCAGCGCGCCTCGATGATGTGCTGAACTATATCCCGGCGCGTATCACCTTTCTGCTTTTTGTAGCAGCGGCCTTCCTTCTGCGTCTGGACTGGCGTCATGCTGTGGAGATCTGCCTGCGTGATGCGAAGAAACATCCGAGTCCCAATGGCGGCTATGCGGAAGCGACGGTCGCCGGCGCGATGCATGTGCAGCTCGGCGGGTATAACTACTATGAAGGGAAACCGGAATTCCGTGAATACATGGGGGATGCCGAGACACCCCTGAAGTCGGACCATATCATGACCTCGATCATGATGATGTACGGTGCGACGATTCTTTTCATTGCGCTTGAGACGGTGCTGATTTATATCTTCTGGTGATTTCATGAATGCATTTTTAGTGGGTCTGCAGTTTCTGACCCGTATCCATATTTCCGACCGCACCGTATGGAATGATGAGGAATTCGGGAAAAGCGTCACTTGGTTTCCTGTGATAGGATGGATCATCGGCGCTTTTATGTGCCTTATCTATTTCTTGATGAAGCCGCTGGGGGTTCCGCTTTTGACGGGATTCCTTCTGGTGGTGGGAGAGCTTTTCCTCACCGGGGGGACACTCGCTGATGGGCTGATGGATTCTTCGGACGGCCTGTTTTCTGGCCGCTCAAAGGAGCGCTGTCTGGAGATCATGAAGGATAGCCTTATCGGTTCTTTCGGTATGCTGTCCATTTTGATCTTTGTGCTGGTGGAAACGCTCTCGCTTGGCTCGGCGGATGCGCCGCTCTATCTGGTTCTTATGGCGATGCCGACGCTGGGGCGGCTCAATATGGTGATCTCTATCTGCGAGTACCCCTATGCCCGGCCATACGGCATGGGGAAAGCGTTTGCCGCTTATCGTGAGAAGTATGCACTGGAGAAAGCCTTTGTGCTGGCATTGCTGCCTGCCCTCTACTTCGGATGGACCTACCTTCTGCTGGCGGGGGCTGCCATCGTACTCGGGCTGCAGCTGAACCGCTGGATCGTCAAGAAGATCGGTGGCACGACAGGCGATACATATGGATTTGTCACCGAGCTCACAGAAGCCTTTCTGGCTCTGCTTTTCGTCATTCTTACAAGGGGGCAGGTATGGCATATGTAGTTAGCTCGCCAGGTTCCTGCGGCGAATTCATACAGGGCTATGCTGAGGGGGCTTCCTTCATGGTGACCTGCCCCATCAACCGCTATGCGATGGCTCTGGTCGATGAAAAGGCAGAGGATGCACTTCCCGATAAAGCAGAGGAAGCGCTGAGAAAGACGCTGGCTTACCTTGGCGAGACGGATCGGCCGTCCGTGCGCCTTATCTCATCGATACCGAAAGGAAAGGGACTTGCTTCGAGTACGGCGGATATCAGTGCCGTTGCAGAGGCCGTTGCACTTTCCTTTGGGCGGAAGCTGTCGATGGAGGAGATCGCTCACATTGCGCTCTCTATAGAGCCAAGCGATGCGACCTTCTTCGAGGGGATCGTGCAATTTGACTACAGGGAAGGGAAAGCGATTCGTTCTCTCGGGCTCTCACCGGCGATGGATATTCTTATCTATGACTGCGGGGGAGAGATCGACACGATGTCTTTCAATTCGCGGGAAGATCTTATCGCTCTGCAGAAAAGCAATGAAAAGGATATCGCACATGCTCTTCGTCTCTTCGAGAAAGGCATCGCTGAAAAATCCATTGACCTCATAGGCGAGGCTGCCTCTATCTCTGCATTCTGCAACCAGAAGATCCTGTATAAAAAGCAGCTTGCCGATTTTCATCGGATCGGCCTTTCTCTTGGCGGGAAAGGGGTCATCTGTGCGCACAGCGGGACTGTCCTAGGACTTATTCTGCCGCCGGGCATGGAGGCCTTGCCTCTTCGGGAAAAGCTGGAGGACACTGTCGAAGGCATCACCTTCCTCGATCTTGTGAGCCTCACCAATCGTGGTATGCAGGTAGAAAAAATCTAATTGATACATTATAATGAAAGCACGGACTCGGTAGAGTTCGTGCTTTTGTGTATTTAAGAAAACGCAGATGAGATCGGATAACGATGTAATCCGTGCTTTTTAAGAAAAATCCATTGATAAAGGACTTTTACTATGTCTATCAAATCATCCCGCCATGGGGGCGATGTCTTTGGACTCTCCGAAGAGGAGCAGGACAAAGTCTTCGATTTCAGTATTAATATCAATCCGCTCGGCCTGTCTCCCAAGGGAAGAGCCGCACTGCTTGCGCACTGGGAAAAAGAGACTCTCCGCTATCCGGATGTGGAGTGCCGTGCGCTGAAGAAAAGCCTTTCCATCCGTTATGGGATCCCGGAAGAGTCGATGGCACTCGGAAATGGTGCGACCGAGCTCATGTACAAGCTCCTCGAGCTTCTTCATCCGAAGAAAGTGATCGTTCCGGCACCATCCTTTTCGGAGTACCGCCTTTCTGCTGAGGCGGCAGGCTGCCCGGTGGACAGCTTTCTTCTCAAGGCGGATCAGGGATTTGCACTTCCTTTAGAGGAGATCGAGAAGAAACTCCTCCCGCATTCTTTGATCTACCTCGGCCATCCCAATAATCCCGACGGGCAGCTGCTTTCTCCATCGGACTTCGAGGCCGTTCTCCGTTTGGCAAAGAAAAAAGAGAGCTTCCTCATCATTGATGAATCCTTCATTGATTTTGTGGGGGATGATGTATCCTATCGGCACGTTCTTGTGAATGAAACCTGCGGAGCGGTCGTGATGTCTCTCACAAAATTCTATGCAGTGCCAGGGCTTCGCATAGGTGCTGCTTATCTTCACCCTACGCTGGCGGAGAGATTGCAGGATACGCTGATTCCGTGGAATGTGAATGGCCTTGCGCAGTCCTACATGACGGCAGCAGCGCAAGACATAGATTATATCAGGAATAGCAGGGTGTACTGTCAAGCGGAAAGAGAAAAACTTTCGGCTGCACTTGATGCTCTTGATTTCGTCAAGGTGCTGCCCGGCTCTGTGAATTTCATTCTCTGCCGGCTCATAGGAAGATATCAGACGGGGCAGGAGCTGCAGGAGGTACTGATGCCGTATCATATATTGATTCGGCAGTGTGGAAATTATGAAGGACTCGATGAGACTTACTTCCGTGTCGCGGTGCGGACAGAAGAAGAAAATCGGATTCTCATAGAGGCACTGCGCGCCGTGGAAAAAGATTGATCTGGGGGACAGACGTTCTCAGAGATCAGACAAGGAGATTACAGCTATGATTACACTATATCTTATCCGCCATGGAGAGACAGAATGGAATAAATCAGGGCGTTATCAGGGTTCGACGGACGTTGCGCTCTCCGATATGGGGATGGCGCAGGCGGAGAAAGTAGCGTCCTATTTCAAGGATATCCCTCTTGACGGCGTGATCACGAGTCCTCTGAAGCGCGCGCGAATCACGGCGGAAGGCATCGCCAAGTCACATGGCATGGAGCTTGAAATTGTGCCTGCGCTGCAGGAGCTCTGTTTCGGTGACTGGGAGGGGAAGACCTTCAGTGAGATCGATCAGCTCTGGCCGGGCATGATCAGTGAGATGTATCACCATCCTGACCAGCTGCGGCTCCCTCACGGAGAGTCTTTCCGTGACTGTCAGGTGCGGACGATGGCATTCATGAAGGAGCTTCTATCCCGCGGGGATCATAAAAGCTATGCCATCGTCAGTCATGGTGCAGCCCTTCGCACGATCATCTGTGCGATGATCGACATTCCGCTCTCGCGTTCATGGAATATGGGCCTATCCAATGCCAGCATCACGGAGATCCGCCATTTTGTCGGGGAAAACAACATGAATGATATGAATATGCTTTTTTCTTTGAATCAGATCGCTCATTTGGCAGATACTGCGACATCGCATCTGCCTAAATAAAAGCCGTTTGAAAGCTTTGTTTTTTTGATGCATTGATTTTTACAATTTTATACTTGTAAATGCTGCATGAGCTGATGCTCATGCAGTGTTTTTGCGTCTTAATCAGCTCTTGATTTTTTCAAGTTGAAAATCCATACTATACCATTTAAAATAAAGCTATAATTTAACGATGGAAGCGATCATGGTGGCCGCCTGTGAAGGATATGTTAGATTTCTTTTCCACGATGATACTTCTGTGGAAAAGGAGCAATCGATATGAAAAAAATGTGGGCACTTCTTATTTCTGCATGTATTCTGGCAGGTGGGGTCGCTGGGTGTGGGACTCAGGCCGAGCCGCAGGGAACGGTGACGCAGAAGGTCGCTGAGGCACCGGCGAAGCAGGATTTCAAAGCAGTCACCTCCGTGAAAAGCGGACAGAAGAATGTCTATGCTGTCGTGAAAGCCATAAATGGCAGCTATTGGAAAAAAGTGATTGCCGGCATGAAAAAAGCAGGGGAAGAGAATGGGATCAATGTCTATGTAGGCGGCGTGAATAAGGATGGCAACTGGGAGCTGCAGCGCGCCATGCTGCTTGATGCGCAGGCGAAAAAGGCGGATTCCATTATTCTCGGCGCGGCTGACAGCATGCGTCTGACCGAGACTGCGAAGAATCTTCGAGGCGATAAGCTGCCGGTCGTTCTGGTCGATACGATGATGAATACGGAAGACTATGATGCGTCCTACATGACGAATAATCTGGCAGCTGGTGCGGAAGTGGCAAAGAAGATGGTGGAGCTTCTGAAGGAAAGCGGGGTATCGGAAGAGGAGGAAATCAAGGTCGTCATGCATGTCAGCAACCTCGCAAGCCGCACGATCTCGGAACGTCTGGATTCCACCATTGCCAACTGGTACAACGTAGCACCGAAAAACTGGAAAATTTCCAAAGCATATCTGATCAATTATGGCGATGAGCAGACGGCGGGTGAACTGGTGGAAAAGACGCTTCAGGATCAGAGCGTGAAGGGCATCATCGCCTGCAACAACAGCTCCACGAAAGCCACGATTGCTACGGTCATGAAGGAAGGACGCAAGGATCTCTCTGTCATGGGCTTCGACCTTTCAGAACCGGCTGTGGCAGCTCTAAAAGATGGCAGCTACCATTTCGCGACCATCGCACAGAATCCGGAGAAGATGGGGTACGAAGCGGTGAAGGCGGCGGCCGATCTTGCCAATGGAAAGGCCGTTTCTGAAAGAGATGTAAATACCGGAATCACGGTCATGGATGCAAAGAATTTTAAGGGCTGATGACGCCAGCTGTTCGCTGAGGCAGTGACATCCAGTGAACAAATACTTTAATCAGTGTTTCCTTAATAATTTTATTATGACAGTATAACGAGGCAGGACAATCATTTTCTGATGGTTGTCCTGCTTTTATTTGCACAAGTTAACGTTTTAATTAGAATTGTCGCCAAATTGCTTTAAAAGATGCGGGTTTGTAGTATAATGAATGAGTAAACCATAGTCTTCTATGAAGAGAATCATTTTGATTTCTTAGGGAAGCAAAAAGTATCCGTACGTATTTTTAGGACGAACCGAGAGAAAGGCGAGCTATGGAACCCAAAATTCTATATATGACGAACCATGACAGGCGGTATGCCTCCATGAAGAAAGCCTGTGAGGCGCTTCAGGAGAAGAGGCTGATTTCTGACCTGTCTATTTCTGTGCGCGTGGAACGCACGAGTGACTGGAGCAGAAATTGGGAGCGCAAAGTATCCGGTGCTTCTCTGGTCATGATCCACTTGATGAAGAATGCACTGAAGTCTTCCTTTTGGAAAGACTGTAAAAATTTTCTGGATCAGAATCACATCGCATACTTTGTCGATGCCATTGATGGGGATATGGCAGAGCACAGTGCGTCGATCGATGGCGAGGTGCTCGAGACATTCCGCAAGTACTGTCTGTATGGAGGCCTCAGCAATTTCAAAAATCTTTGGCTGTATGCGAACGGACTCTTTGACGACAAGGCGGAAAAAGCACAACCGCCGGAGAAGTACAGCTGGGCGGGAATCTATGATCCGAGCGTGGAGAGCCGCTTGCAGAAGACGCTCTCGGATTACGAGGCGGCGCATCCCTATGGAGATCGACCTGTACTGGGGCTGCTTTTCTACCGCGATGAGTGGATCTGGGATGATACCGCGTATGTGAAGGCTTTTCTGGAGGAAGCGGACAAAGAAGGCTATGCGGTGCTTCCTGTCTTTGCAAACGGGTTCATCGATGAGTCGGCAGGCATGCCGTCGTTATCGGAGGTACTGGAGACGTATTTCATGAAGGACGGACAGCCTGTCATCGATGCGCTGGTGTCCACGATGAAGTTTTCTATGCTTGGCGCAGGAAAGACGAGCCTTCCCGTCTTGAAGAAGCTGGGGGTGCCTATCCTCTCTGCCTATACGCTTCTCACATCGGAGGCTGACTGGCGCAAGAATCCAGAGGGGATGAATGCGGTGGAAACGTCGATCGCGGTCGCGCTTCCTGAGCTGGACGGCGCGATTTCCGGTCTGCCGATCGCAGGTCGCAAAAAAGATGTCGATGGCAGTGTCTCCTATGTGCCGATTCCTGAGCGCGTGACGCAGATGGTCAAAAAGGCAGGGAAATGGGCGAGCCTTCATCAGATGAAGAATGAAAATAAAAAGATCGCTATCATTTTCCACAATTATCCGGCGAAGAATTCGAATATCGGGAGTGCTTCCGGTCTGGATACGATGGAGAGTACCATCCGTCTCATGAAGGAAATGAAGAAAGCGGGCTATCAGATGGATTTCATCCCGGAAACATCGGATGATTTCATCCGGCTCATGACATCCCATGCGACGAATGATATTTCCATGATGACGGAAGAGCAGGCGGAGTCCTGCCAGAAGCTTTCCTGCCGTGAGTACTTGGATTTCTTCCGACAGCTCGGGAAAGAAGCGAAGGCATCCATGGTGGATACCTGGGGAGAGGCACCGGGCGATGTCATGATTTCAGAAAAAGGCGATATTCTCGTTCCCGGTACGATGGACGGACATCTTTTCCTCACGGTGCAGCCATCGCGCCAGTACGGGATGGATCCTTCGAAGGCGTATCATGATCCGAAGATCCCGCCGACACATCAGTATCTTGCTTTCTACTACTGGCTGCGTCATGTGTGGAAAGCGGATGCGGTCATTCATATGGGGACGCATGGAAATCTGGAATGGCTTCCGGGGAAAGGTGTCGGACTGGATGAAGAAAGCTATCCGGACATCGCCCTCGGGGATATCCCGAATATCTATCCATACCATATGACGATCACCGGCGAAGGTATGATCGCCAAGCGCCGCGCTGCTGGCTGTCTGGTCAGTTACATGCCGGCGCCTGTCGCTGATGCAGGTGCTTACGATGAAATCGCCGAGCTGGAGAAAACGATCGATGAGTATGCCGCTCTCAAGGGAAACGGGAGCGATGTTTCTGCGATGGAGGAGCCGATTCGCAAATTGGCGGTGAAAGCCAAGCTGGATGAAGAAGTACCTTATCAGGGAAAGAAGCCGTTTGCAGACTATGTCGCTGCGCTGCATGACTATATAGAAGAGTTGAAAGACAGCGAAGTCCACGTGGGGCTGCATATCCTGGGACAGCCGTTGACAGGCACCCTTCTTGTAGATGGCATTCTCCAGATGCTGCGTCTTTCGAATGAAGACGTGTCTTCCATTTATGATTTGTTCGCTGAAAAATACGGCGTTACCTTGGATGATATCCAGCAGCATGCGGGAGACATGGTGGAAACGCAGGGGATCACTGGCGGACAGCTGATGGATCAAATCCGAAAAGAAGCGAAGCAGGTCATCGAGACGCTGGCTTCCGGCCGCTTTACGGCAGAAGCGATCGACTCTGCCATGGCGCTTCCGGAGGCGCAGGGCAGTGATGCATGGAGAAAGACACTGAAAAAACTTCTCACGTTTGTGAACGAGGAGATGGTGCCGCGTATTCAGGGGGTGAAAGAGGAACTCACGCACACGATGGATGCGCTGGCAGGCCGCTATGTGGAGCCGGGGCCTTCCGGCTCACCGAATGCTGGCGGCGTTTCGCTCCTTCCGTCAGGACGCAATTTCTATGGCACGGATCCACGCACCATGCCCTCCCCGGCAGGATGGCAGCTCGGTGTGAAACTGGGCGATCGCATGATAGAGAAATTCATCGCTGACCAGGGCAAGTATCCGGAAAATATCGGGATGGTACTGTGGTCGGGGCCGAATATGCGCTCCTCGGGGCAGGACATCGCCGAATTCCTTTACCTCTTGGGGGTCCGTCCTGTCTGGCAGAAGGGAAGTCTGCGCGTGACAGGGCTCGAGGCGATACCCCTTACGGAACTCAAACGGCCGCGCATCGACGTGACGGGACGTATCTCCGGTCTTTTCCGCGATACCCTTCCGCAGCTCGCTGAACTGATGGATCAGGCGGTACTTCTTGTGGCCGCGCTGGATGAATCTGAAGAGGATAATTTCATCCGTAAGCATGTGAAAGAAGATGCCAGATCCATGGAGGATGCCGGTGTCGATGGAGATGAGGCATGGAGAAATGCCGCTTTCCGCATCTTTGGCGACGCGCCCGGAACCTACGGTGCAGGTGTCAATACGGTGCTTGATGCGAAGAACTGGCAGACGGAAGAGGATCTGGCGAATGTGTATGTCCGCTGGGGCGGGCATGTCTTCGGCGGCGGCAAACGCGGCGTCTTCCATCCGGAGCTGTTCCAGAAGCGTCTCGCTTCTCTCGACCTCACGGTCAAGAATGAGGAAAACCATGAGAGCAATATCCTTTCATCCGATGATTACAATGCATTCCATGGCGGGATGATCGCGGCGGTCAAGAGCCTCGGCGGGAAAGCGCCTGTTTCCTATGTGGGTGACAGTACGAATCGGTCTTCTGTCGGTGTAAAGACGGTACAGGAAGAAATGAAGCGTGTTTTCCGTGCAGAATCTATGAATCCAAAGTACATCGAAGGGCTCATGAAACACGGCTACAAAGGGGCGACCGATCTCGCAAACCGTCTCTCGATTTCCTTTCAGTGGGATGCGACAAGCGGTGTCATGGATGACTGGATGTATGAACAGTATGCGCAGAAATATGCTTTAGATCCGGCGATGCAGAAATGGATGAAGAAGGTCAATCCATGGGCGCTCCAGAGCATGGCAGAGACGCTTCTTGAAGCAAACCAGCGTGACATGTGGCACGCAAGCGATGAGATGAAAGAGGAGCTGCAGGAGCTTTACCTCTCTGTCGAAGGGGAACTCGAAGATGATGACGACTGACCTTGCGCCGATCCGTATGCTGGTCCTCACGCTGACCGGCCGCTGCAACTTTGCCTGTCGGTATTGTTATGCAGCAGATGCTGATCAGGTGGATATGAAGGAGGAGACGGCCATTGCGGCATTGCACCTTGCCGGAAGGGGAGGAAATCGCTTTCTCCTGCAGTTTTCCGGCGGGGAGCCGCTGCTTCGATTTCCGCTCATACGGAAACTGGTAGAAATCGCCGAGAGGAATCATTATGATGCACAGATGCAGATACAGACGAATGGCTCACTCCTCACCAAGGATATAGGTACATGGCTCTACCGGCATGGTGTGGGGATCGGTATTTCCTGTGACGGACGCAAGGATCTCATGGACCGCACGCGCCGGAAAAAAGATGGCGGCTCGTCCTTTCAGGCTGCGTCAGAAGGCTTTAAGAATCTGGCGTCTGCCGGCATCGGGACGGGCATCACCTGCGTCGTGACAGAGGATATGACAGAGGATCTTCCGGGTATTGCAGACATGGCGCATTTCTATGGAAATGTTCACCAGGTCGGCTTTGATATCTTGCGTGAGCAGGGGCGCGGGGCTGCTCTTCATGCGCCTTCCGCAGAGGCGATGACAAAAGCGCTCGAAAAGACGGCGGCGCGCATGGACCTTTTGGAACAGATGACGGGACGGCATATCCATTTCACGCAGGAGGATCGAGCCGCTCGTCTTGCAAAAACCAAGGATTACGATTTCCCGCAATGCTATGCCATGCACGGGGAAGCGGCTTTTGTCGATGTGCATGGGAATATCTATGCCTGCTCCTCGCTGATGGGAAGAGATCGCTATCTTCTGGGGAATGTCCACGAAGGGCGTGATCCTGAAAAAGTGAGAGCCGTTGCTGCTTTTGTCGACAAGGCCATGGCGGAGTGCCGCGACTGCTCCTATTTCCCTCTATGCGGCGGAGGGTGCTTCTCCCGCTGGCTTCGCTCGGACGGAGCGGTGAAAAAGTCTGAAGCAGAATGTGCGATGAAACAGTTTTTTATAAAAAGATATATGAGGAAATGCTGATTCCGCAAAGAACCTGTGTTTCTCCTGCACCTTTTTTCTATCGATAAGATCCATTTATTTTAAGGAGGATATTCATGAAAAGACAGGGAACATTTCCATTTACAGCTATTATCGGCCAGGATACGATGAAAAGAGCACTCGTGCTGAATGTCGTCAATCCAAAGCTGGGCGGCGTACTCATTCAGGGCGAGAAAGGGACGGCAAAGTCGACAGCAGTGCGTGCTCTTGCTGACCTGCTTCCGCCGCGCCGCTGCATCAAGGGATGCCGTTTCCATGACGATCCGGATGACAAAGCCAACTGGTGTGATGAATGCCATGAAAAATACGACCATGCAGAACCGGACGTAGAGATGCTGCCGATGAAGGTGGTCGAGCTTCCGGTCAGTGCGACAGAAGACCGTGTCGTCGGCACACTGGATATCGAGGCGGCTATCCGTGAAGGCAAGCGTTCCTTCGAAACAGGTATTCTCGCAGATGCGAACCGCAACATTCTCTATGTCGATGAGATCAATCTGCTGGATGACCATGTCGTCGATGTACTTCTTGACTCGGCCGCTATGGGGATCAATACTGTAGAGCGTGAAGGGATTTCCTACTCCCATCCGGCGCGCTTCTCTCTGGTCGGCACGATGAATCCGGAAGAAGGGGACATCCGTCCGCAGCTTCTTGACCGTTTCGCCCTTTCTGTCAAGGTCGTCGGTGAACAGGATCCGGAAAAGAGAGCAGAAATCATCAAACGCCGTCTGGCTTATGAAGCAGATCCGCAGCCTTTCCTCGAAGCGTGGAAGGATGAGCAGGAGAAAGAAGTCCGCCGCATCGAGCGTGCGATGAAGCTGCTCCCGCAGGTCACGGTGTCGAATGACATTCTCCTGCTGGCTGCCAAGATCTCCATCACGCTCGGCGTCGATGGTCACCGTGCAGACATCACGCTGATTAAGACGGCAGAAACCATCGCAGCCGTAGAAGGTCATACTGAGGTCACGAAGGAAGATATCCGTGAGGCTTCCCGTCTGGCGCTCCCGCACCGTATGAGACGCCGTCCTTTCGAAGAACAGACTCTGGACTGGTCCGAAGTGGATAAGGTCATCGACGATGAAGCGTAACGGATTTCCTTTCGCTGCCATCTGCGGCGCAGAAAAGGCGAAGGAAGCGATCCTCCTCACCCTGGTCAACCCGCACGCCGGAGGACTTCTCCTGTCTGGTGAAAAGGGAACAGGGAAATCTACGCTCGTCCGAAGCGCCAGAGAGCTTCTGGACGCCCCGTGGGTAGAGGTGCCGATCAGCATCACAGAGGACCGTCTCTTCGGAGCTATCGATGCCGAAGAGGCCATTCGAAGCGGGCACAAAAAGCTCCTGCCGGGTCTTATCGATGAAGCGAATGACGGACTGCTCTATATCGATGATGCGAATCTGCTGCGCGACGATCTGCTTTCTGCCATTCTGAATATTCGCGAGGCAGGCGGCTACCGCCTCGAGCGTGACGGTCTCTCGGAGCAGAGAGAGTCTCGTTTCACGGTACTTTCTGTCATGAATCCGGAAAGCGGTACGCTTTCTTCTTCTTCGCTCGACCGTTTCGGCCTTTTTGCCCAGATAGAGCCTCAGGCAGATGATAAGACCAGGATCGAAATCATTCGACGTGTACTGGATTTCGAAAAAGACGGACTTGCCTTCCGCAAGAAATGGGAGAAAGAGACAGAAGCGCTGAGGGATCAGGTCGCCAAGGCCAGAGAAAGACTGAAAGATGTCGAGGTGTCACCGGCCATGATCCAGCTGGCCGCCGTCTATACACTGAAGGCACATGTGGCGGGACATCGTGCGGACATTTATCTCATCGAAGCCGCCAGAGCCGAAGCGGCATTGGCGGGAAGAAAATATGTCCTTCCGAAAGACCTTGAAAAGGCGGCAGAATTCATCCTGCCTCACCGCATGAGAAAAGCGGAAGAAGAGGAAGATAGGCATGAGGATACAGAGAATCCACCGCCGCAGCCGCCGGATAGCGAGGCACCTTCGAAGGATCAGCCGCAGGATCCTTCTCAGAGTGATCAGGATTTTACAAGACCGGAGCAGCCGCAGCCCGAGCAGACGGATACGGAAGACAGTCAAGGCAATGAGAATCAAAATGATACCAATGCCCAGATGTCGAATCCGAAGGGGGCTTCCCGTGAACGTGTCGATGCGGCCAATCTCCATGTCAATCTGCCTCCGATGTGGATCGAGCCTGCCAAGGACAGAAAGCCGAAGAAAGGGAGCGGCAAGCGCAGCCTGACCATGACTGACCTGATGCAGGGACGCTATGTACGTGCGGAAATCCCGAAAGCAAAGACCAGCGACATCGCTTTCGATGCCACGCTGCGTGCGGCGGCTCCGTATCAGAAGGCCCGCCCGTCGAATGGATGCGCTGTCGTCATCAGAAAAGATGACCTTCGCAGCAAAGTGCGTGAAAAACGCACGGGGAATATTTTCCTTTTCGTCGTCGATGCCTCCGGATCCATGGGCGCTCGGGAACGTATGAAAACGGTCAAAGGCGTCATCTTCAAGATCCTCCTTGATGCGTATCAGAAACGTGATCGCGTCGGTATGATCGCTTTCCGTAAGAAGCAGGCGGAGGTCCTTCTCCCTGTCACAAGAAGCGTAGATTTCGCGCAGAAGAAACTGGCCTCTATGCCGACCGGCGGCAAGACGCCGCTGGCGAAAGGTCTTCTCAAAGCGGAAGATGTACTCGATATGCTTTACAGGCAGGATCCGGCGCAGGATCCCGTTGTCATTCTCATCACGGATGGCCGTGCGACCAGTCCGCTCAATGAAGGAACCGATCCCGTGACCGATGCCATGGATGAAGCGAAACGTATAGGACGCCGCCATCTTCCTGTGGCTGTCATTGATACGGAGTCTGGCTTTATCCGTCTCGGACTTGCGAAAAAGATCGCAAAAGCCATGGGGGCCTCCTATTTCCAGGTCGATAAGATGACAGAAGACCAGCTTCTCCATATTTGGCGCTGTATGTAAATGAAGAGAAGACGTGGCATGCGCTATATCCAATGATAGGCGTCTTTTCTTTGATGAAGCATCAAAAAAGGGGCTGTGAAATAATAGCTCCATGAACACAAAAAAGGACTTTCGATTTTTGCGAATCGAAAGTCCTTTTTGTGTTAGAGTTTAAGTGTAATGAAAAAACTAGCTGTGTATTATGATAATCCCAAGCAGGGAATTTCACCAGCATTTTTTTCTGAGTGTCTGGATATCACAGATCCGGTTTTCACGTTTGACAGATGTATGGAGGAAATCGATTTACGCAAATATCTGAGCAAACTCCCTGCTCATGAGTTGGGTAGAATCAGATATAATCCCGTCAATATGTTGAAAACGGTTCTGTTCGGGTTTATGGATGAAATCATAAAAGGGACTGGACAAGTTTTCAAAAACACGCTTTTCGAGACGTATTTCCCCCACGCAAAAAAGACAGGAGGCTTATCCTATCGAATGGTCTGATCCAATGAATCGGGCGCCAGGCTGGGAGGCGTAGAGCTTTCGAGGGCGTCCTGGCCGTAGCCAGGACTTCTACTCACTTAGAGGCGAGCCTGATCTTGTCGTCAATGCGATCCACTTTATTCGGCTTCGGATTTTCATCCTGTCTTTTTATGGGCTTACTGTTCTTGCACACCTTCCCCGATTCCTCCCGGGCAGAACCGTCGAAGGGAGAAGCGCTCGAGAGCCGCATGATATCCGTTGTCCTTTCTTCCCTCTGCCTAGGATGAAGGAAATCCGGTCAGTAGATATCTCCGGGAAGCTCTCTCCTGCTTCTATACATAGCATCGAGAAGGCAGGGGAAAAGTGACCCTCTTTTTTAGAAATGCGGATTTGGGAAACACGGATTCCATCGCAGAGACAGATTCTGAAAGAATGTTTATATACTATTTCTACTCCATGGGCGGCAATGCCATCGAATCGTTGGCAAGCCATGTCAATGGCGCAAAATAAGGATTATGGGCGCGATTGTTTATTTTTTAGAAATCAGCGTCTCTCTCACATCCATGATATCACGGATTTTCCCACCCGCTGCGTGAGGGCGTTCTGCCTGAAGCGCCGTCCTTTCTCCCCTCCGCTGGGGCACTTTCGCTGAAAGCATGGGACCAAATCAAAGAGGATGTATCCTCGATCCCCGGTGACTCCTGTTTCCCACCCAAAAAGGAGCTGTTGAGAAATGAGGATTCATTTCTTCACAGCTCCTTTTTGGGTGTATGGAGAGAAAAGGAGGGAGACAACGACCGAATCGATGCGTTCTTAGTCCATGTTTGCGACCAGTGTTTTTAAATAGTTCTTGAAATCTTCTCCGAGGTCTTTCCTGCGAAGAGCGAATTCAACGGTCGCCTTGAGGTAGCCGAGCTTATTTCCCGTATCATAACGCTTACCGGTGAAATTGTAGGCATAGACATGACCATCATGTGCCATGACGCGGAGGGCGTCGGTGAGCTGGATCTCTCCGCCCTTTCCGGGCTTCGTCTGTTCCAGAATTCCGAAAATATCAGGCGTGATGACGTAACGGCCGAGCGCTGCGAACTGGCTCGGTGCTTCCTCTATAGACGGTTTCTCGATCATATCCTTAACGTGAACCAGATTCGGATCTTCTGTTGGTACGCCGTTTACGATGCCATAAGAGGAGACCGCGCTTTTGGGGACGATCTGGCAGCCGATGATGGTGGCACCTGTCTTTTGGTACTGGTCCATAAGCTGCTTCAGTGCCGGGGTTTCATTGCCATTGTACACGACATCATCACCAAGAATGACGCCGAATGGTTCATCATCGATGAAATCCTTCGCACAGAGTATGGCATCGCCGAGGCCTCTCATATATGGCTGACGGGTGTAGTGGATCTTGACGGAAGCGACCTTGCGGACTTCTTTCAGAAGATCCATTTTGCCGGATTCATAAAGATGCTCTTCGAGTTCAGGGGAGGAGTCGAAGTGGTCTTCGATAGCCCTCTTGGCGTGACCGGAAATGATCAGGATCTGCTCAATGCCGCTTGCTTTGATCTCTTCGACGATATACTGGATGGTCGGTTTGTCGACGATAGGCAGCATTTCCTTCGGCATGGCTTTTGTTTCCGGCAGGAAACGGGTGCCAAAGCCGGCGGCCGGAATGACGGCTTTTCTGATTTTCTGCATGATAACTCTCCTTCTTATGAATTTTATAGTTGAGGTGCGTAGAAGAATAAAAAGGGGATCATTTCCTACTTTTTATATCCATAGGGATGCGATTTATGCCATTTCCAGGCAGAAGCAATGATTTCCCTTGTATCAGAATGGGTGGGATGCCAGCCGAGGACAGCTTTACACTTTCTGGAAGAGGCGATAAGTACAGCGGGATCGCCTCTGCGGCGCGCTTCTTCTGTCACTTTGAAATCGATGCCTGTCACTTCTTTGGCAGTGTCGATGATATCGCGGACAGAGAAGCCGTTTTCACTGCCAAGATTGAAATAGGTGCTTTCGCCGCCCCGTAAGAGGTACTGCATGGCAAGTATGTGTGCATCCGCAAGATCCACGACATGGATATAGTCACGAATGCAAGTTCCGTCTGGCGTCGGGTAGTCCGTGCCGTAGATTGCGATGTGGTCGCGCACCCCCTGTGCGGTTTTCAGAATGAGAGGGATCAGGTGAGACTCCGGATTATGATCCTCCCCGATCGTGCCGTCCAGCGCAGCACCGGCAGCATTGAAGTAGCGCAGAGCCACATAAGAGAGACCGTAGGCATTCGTAAAATCGCGCATCATATGCTCTATGACGAGCTTTGTGCGTCCATAGACATTGGTCGGATTATGCGGGAAATCTTCTTCAATCGGCGTTTTTTCGGGTTCGCCGTATACCGCGGCCGTGGAAGAGAATACGATCTTGGAGACGCCTGCTTTCTGCATGCCAAGAAGCAGGTGGAGCGTCCCTTCGACGTTATTTGTATAATACTTGGCAGGATCCACCATGGATTCTCCGACAAGTGAATAGGCTGCGAAATGGATGACACCGTCGATTTTATATGTTTCGAGGGTTTTAGCGACGAAATCAATGTCGTGAATGTCACCTTTGACGAGTGTCACACCTTCAGGCACGGACTCTGCATGCCCTGTGGAGAGATTGTCGAAAACCACTGGCGTCAGTCCTTCGGCAGCTGCCAGTGCGCGGACCGTGTGGGAACCGATATAGCCGGCACCACCGGTGACAAGAATATTCATAAAGGCCTCCTTATTCTTTTGATTTTAATACCTTATTAGTATAACATATGGGATAAAGGGTCAAGAGAGAGCATGCTCATAGACGCATTTTCTGTCCACCTGCCTGTATCATCTTTTTTCATTCCAGAAGAGCAGATCGATGAGCATGACACCGGTAAAGCAGAAGGGTGCGACGCTGTCTGCGTGAAGAACCTGCAGAAAGGCATAAAGACTGAAAAAGAGAATCGCGTATAGCAGAAGAATGGCTGCGAAGGGGGATTTCTTTTTCCAAAAAGAAATCCCGTAGCCGATGGCAATAAAAAGAAGGCACAGCAGCGGGTACCAGTTGATAAGAAAGGCTGTCATAGAAAGCTCCTTTGCGTGCGGCTATGAAGTGCCGCGCTTTGACGAATTTCATGTTTTCTTCATGGTAACAGTTTCGAATGTCATATACAATAGTTTTTCTTCATAAATAACATAATATATAATACTTGTTTTTTCATTTATATCACTTTTTGTAAATGGAGATTTCTGCGATATCATGACGATACACAAGCGGAATCGGGCAGTCATGAAGTTTCTATATTCTGCAGAACTTGACAATTCGCGAGCCTCTGTGCGCTTTCATATCAATTTCTAACAAAATATGGTACAATAAAATGGTGCATAACAGCAATTTTTAAGGGGAACCCTTTCCCTATAACTGTTTCATAATCATTTTGAGGAGGTTTATGATGAAAAAAGGTAAATTATATGGCATCGGTGTAGGTCCGGGAGATTCAAAACTTCTGACTGTCAAGGCGGTCGAAGCTATCGAGCAGGCAGATATGATCATCACACCAAAGACGGAGAAAAAGGAAGGGTCTGTTGCTTTTAATATCGCAAAGCCCTATATCCCGGATACCGTTGAAATTTTCCCGATGGTCTTCCAGATGAATACTGACATGGAGGCTGTGAATAAGCAGTGGGAAATCAACCGCAAGCTGATTCAGGAAAAATTGGACGAAGGGAAGAATCTGGTTTTCCTGACTCTGGGTGATCCGATGCTCTACAGCACATATATGTATATTTTCAATGAGTTCAAAGACTCTGAAGAATATGAAGTCGAGACGATTCCGGGGATCCCTGCTTTTCTCGGCATTGCATCCTATATCGGGCTGCCTGTGACAGAATGGGAGGAAAATGTTCTCATCATTCCGGCGACCTGCGACCCGAAGAAATTTGATCAGGCACTGGCTGCCTGCGATAATGCGGTGATCATGAAAGTATACAAGAGCTTTGCTTTCGTGCAGGAAGAGCTTAGAAAGCATCACATGCTTGAGCGTTCTGTCATGGTATCGCGCGCAGGACTTCCTGATGAGATCGTCATTCGTGATATCGGCGGACTTCCGGCAGATTATAAGCCCAATTATCTGTCTACCATCATTGCCAAAAAGGATAAATAAATATGGAATCTATCGCTCGTCCAAGGATTGTGATCGCCGGTACGAACAGCGGTGTCGGAAAGACGACCATCGTGACCGGACTCTTAGCTTATTTTCATTCCAAGGGATATGCTGTACAGCCTTTTAAAGTAGGTCCGGACTATATTGATCCCGGATTTCATGGAAAGGCGGCCGGGCGAAATTCCTATAATTTGGATACCTGGATGACACCGCCGGATCGATTGGTACCGACATTTGCCTCGTTGTCGAAAGGGGCGGATATTTCCATTATCGAAGGAGTCATGGGGCTCTATGATGGTGGTGCGAATGGCATCAGCTCGACTGCGGATATCGCAAAGAAACTCAAGGCACCTGTGGTGCTTGTACTCGACTGCAAATCGGTTGGTTACAGCATCGCTGCGACGGCGCTTGGCTTTAGGGAATATGATCCGGATGTCCATATCGCAGGGGTCATCCTGAATCGTCTGGGCACAGACCGACATGAAGCGATGGTGCGCGAGGTCATGGAGAAGATCCACATGCCTGTACTGGGGGCTTTCCACCGGGATGATGCATTGCAGACACCGGAGCGTCATTTGGGCCTTACTCCTGTGACGGAAATTGAAACGCAGGCGCTCATTGAGCACATGGGAGAAGCTGCTGGGAAATGGGTAGATACAGAGGCAGTCTTGGACGTGGCAAGGCAGGCTCCTCTGCTGGAAGTCGAGAAAAGCGAAACAAAACTCAAGGTTAAAAAAGTACGCATCGGCGTGGCGCGGGATGAAGCTTTTTCTTTTTATTACCCGGCCAGTCTCGAAGCGCTCGAACGGCAAGGCGCAGAGCTTGTCGATTTTAGTCCGCTCCGGGATTCCAGCATTCCTGACGTCGATGGTCTGATCTTCGGCGGTGGTTTTCCAGAGATGTTTCTTCATGAGTTGGTCGGAAACACGGCTATGAAAGCATCTATTCGGGAAGCGGCTGCATGCGGCATGCCAATCTATGCAGAATGCGGCGGGTTGATGTACCTTTGCGAGAAGATCCAAGGCTTTGACGGAGACTCCTATGAGATGGTCGGCCTTGTCCCCGGAGTTTGCGAGATGCAGAAGAAACTCCAGCGTGTGGGCTATGTGACTGGCAAGGCTCTTAGAAAGAGCGTTATCGCAGATCAAGGGGATCTTCTGAAGGGGCATGAGTTTCATTTTTCCACCCTTTCCTGCGGAGAGGATTTCCCCTGGGCATATACTCTTCAGGGGACACGGCAGAAGGCAGGGCACATCGAGGGCTATGCAAAGGACAATGTACTGGCAAGCTATCTGCACCTTTCCTTTGATGGAAATCCAACAGCTGCAGAAAAATGGATCGCATCGTGTGAGACCTTTAAGAAGAGCCGCAAATAGGATGGTTTCATCGAGAAGTACGCAGTTTACGATTGGGCATGGTACTTTTCCGGTGGAACCGCAGAAGCTGATGTATCCTGTATGCTTTATATGAGGGCAAATCTATGACTGTACAAAAAGGACTGGTTCTGATCAATACAGGGACCGGTAAAGGAAAAACTACGGCGGCCCTGGGGACAGCGATCCGCGCCTGGGGAGATGGCCAGAAGGTGTTGATCCTTCAATTCATCAAGGGAGCTTGGAAGTATGGTGAGCTGAAAGCCGTTGAGACTTTGGGTGAGGGAAATGACCGCATCCAGATCCGGCCGATGGGGGACGGCTTCGTCTTCCATAATAAGGATAAAGAAAGTGAAGAAGAATTCCGGCGGAAAACGGCACTGGCTAAGGAAGCTTGGCAGATGGTCGAAAAAGAAGTCATGAGTGATGCATGGGATCTTATTGTTTTAGATGAGATCAATTATGCCATTCACTTTGGCATGATTTCTGCAGGTGAAGTAGCGGAGCTTATTCAGAAAAGACCGGAGCGCCTCAATATGATCCTGACGGGACGCTATGCTGAGCAGCAGCTTATCGATCTTGCAGATACAGTGACTGAGATGACGCTTGTGAAGCATGCTTTCCAGAAAGGCATCCGTGCAAGAAAAGGAATAGAGTTTTAAGGAAACGCGGATAACGATTTGAACAGTGCTTCCTCAATAAAAAGCAGTACCTCATGGGAATGGGGTGCTGCTTTTTAAATGATTTCAAGGTTTACTGATGAAGATTTTGGGCCTTGAGACGCAAGAGGGGAAATCGGTGAATGTTGTATCTTTGCAGCCTGTTGGATCTGCCTTCGCTTTGCGTTTGAAGGATTCTGATTTTTCCGCTTTTCTGACGATCGTCGCCAGATCCAGATCTCGAATTTTCCCTTTTATACACATTATTCACACGTTCGTATAAACCCTATTCTGTCAATCCATGACTTTTCGTCGAGTCCTATAGAATTTTTTGATTTGATAAAAATGAGATATCATGTATAATATACATAGAAGGATAAGCAAGAGCTTATTCACGAAAGGAGGATTTCATTATGGAATTAACAGTTAGAGGCAAGAATCTTGAAATGACCGATGCGCTGCATTCCTATGTAGAAAAGCATACAGGTAAGATCCAGAGGTACTTCGATAAACCGATAAAGATTAATGTATTACTCCGTATTTCCAATATGACCAAAACTTGTGAAACTACAGTTTTCGTAGACGGCGTCATTCTTCGTGGTGTCGAAAAATCTGATGATATGTACAAATCTATCGATCTCGTTTTCGACAAGGTGGAACGTCAGATTCATAAATATAAGACTCGTCTGGCAAAGAAATTCAAAGAAAAGAATACATTGTCCCGTCAGTTTGTTCTGGAAAAAGAACCGATCGCTGCACAGGCGGATGCTGATTTTGAGATCGTGAAGACGAAGCACTTCAATATCAGCCCGATGTCGCCGGAAGAAGCCATTCTGCAGATGAATCTTCTGGGACACAACTTCTTCATGTTCTTCAATTCGGATACGGAAGCGATGGCTGTCGTATATCGCAGAGATGATGGCAAATATGGCCTGATCGATGCTGAAAAATAAGAAAAGTTGATTTTTTATAAAAAAGGAGCGGAAATTTCCGCTCCTTTTTTGACTATAGCCTACGAGTTTGTTAAAATGAAATAGTATGTAGGTATAGAATTACTGATGGTATAAAAAGAAATGAATATTCTTGTGAGTTTACTCGGTCATGCTTGTATCGGGGGCTCCTTCCTGATTTCTTTTACCATCACTTTTACAACGCTTGTACTATAAAAGGAGCTGTGTCCATGTTTGATAAGTTTTTTGACAGACTCTTCAATGGATCCAATGAGAAGGAAATCAAAAAGATCCGTAAAATTGTAGAGCAACAGATCAATCCTTTGGAGGATGGTCTGAAGAAGCTGAGCGATTCTTCTCTGGCGAACAAAACCAATGAATTCAAAGTACGTCTTGCCAAGGGTGAGACACTGGATGATATCCTACCGGAGGCTTTTGCGGTCATTCGTGAAGCCTCTCGCCGCGTGCTGGGGATGCGTCACTTCGATACCCAGCTGATTGGCGGTATTATTCTGCATCGTGGAAACATCGCTGAGATGTGTACCGGTGAAGGCAAGACGCTGGTTGCTACGGCACCGGTCTATCTGAATGCGCTGGAAGGAAAGGGCGTCCACGTTATTACCGTCAATGATTATCTGGCGAAACGAGACAGCGAATGGATGGGACAGGTATACAAATTTCTGGGTCTCTCCGTCGGCCTTATTATTCATGATCTGGATTTCAACCAGAGAAAAATCGCATACAATTCAGATATCACCTACGGAACAAATAATGAATTCGGTTTTGATTACCTGCGTGATAACATGGTCACTTCCCTCGATCAGATGGTACAGCGTCCGTTGCACTACTGCCTGATCGATGAAGTGGACTCCATCCTGATCGATGAAGCTCGTACACCGCTGATCATTTCCGGTCCGGGGCAGAAATCGACAGATGACTACTACACCGTCGCCAAACTCGTCCCACAGCTGAAAAAAGAGGAAGACTACACCATCGATGAGAAGCAGAAGACGGTAGCACCGACCGAAGCCGGTGTGGCAAAGATGGAAAAGCTGCTGCATGTAGAGAACCTCTATGATGCAGAGAATCTGGAGCTGAATCATCTCTTTGTCCAGGCACTCCGTGCACAGACCATGATGACCCGCGATAAAGACTATGTAGTCAAGGACGGGGAAGTCGTTATCGTTGATGAATTCACCGGCCGTCTCATGTATGGCCGCCGCTATTCCGATGGTCTGCATCAGGCGATCGAAGCCAAGGAAGGGCTTGAAGTACAGCGTGAAAGCCAGACGCTAGCGACGATCACTTTCCAGAACTATTTCCGTATGTATGACAAGCTGGCAGGTATGACCGGTACGGCGAAGACGGAAGAACAGGAATTCATTAAAATTTATGGGCTGCCAGTCCTTCAGGTACCGACGAACAAGCCGATCCAGCGTAAGGATCTGCCGGATGTCATTTTCAAGAACAAACGCGGTAAGTATAAAGCGGTCGTCAGAGAAGTAGAGCGCCGTCATGCGACGGGGCAGCCAATGCTGATCGGCACGACATCTATCGAGCAGTCTGAAGAACTTTCGCATATGCTTGATCAGGCGAACATTCCGCACTCTGTCCTGAATGCGAAGTATCATGAACGAGAAGCTGCCATTGTTGCGCTGGCTGGTCAGAAGGGCGCGGTCACGATCGCGACGAACATGGCAGGCCGAGGCACCGATATTTCTCTGGGTGAAGGCGTCGCAGAACTTGGCGGGCTTGCCATCATCGGTACGGAACGACATGAAAGCCGCCGTATCGATAACCAGCTCCGTGGACGTGCCGGCCGTCAGGGGGATCCGGGTTCCAGCCAGTTCTTCCTGTCTTTGGAAGATGACCTGCTTCGTATCTTTGGCGGGGATAACATCAAGAGCTTTATGGAAAAGATGGGCCTTGAAGAAGATGAACCGATCAACAGCCGCATGGTTTCAAATGCCATTCAGAAAGCACAGAAACGTGTCGAAGCACGCAACTTTGATATTCGTAAGTACGTCCTGGAATACGATGATGTCATGAACCAGCAGCGTAAAGTCGTCTATGACCAGCGCCGAAAGATCCTTGAAGGCGAAGACATGAAAGACCAGATCCTTTCTATGGTGGATAACATCATCGAGAAGGGGATGGAGACCTATGCTGATCCGAAGCTGTATCCGGAAGAATGGGATTTCGCCGGCCTGTTGAAGTATGCGGAAAAATTTTTCCTGGCTCCGGGCGACCTGAAGCTTGAAGAAATCGAAGACATGAGTCGTGAAGAAGTCGAAGATAAGCTGAAAACCATGGCTCATGAGACCTACAATGCGAGAGAAGAATCCATTGGGTCTCCTATGATGCGCGAACTTGAAAAAGCGGTCATGCTGAAAGTCGTCGATTCTAAGTGGATGGAACACTTAGATGACATGGATATGCTGAAGGAAGGTATCAGCCTGCGTTCCTATGGTCAGAGAAATCCGATCGTAGAATACAAGGTTGAAGCATTCGATATTTTCGAGGAAATGCAGCAGGCTATGATGGAAACCATCATCCTTTACCTCTATCACATCCAGATCCGCTTTACAACAGATCCGGAAGAAGGGGCGCACCTTGAAAAACCGGAAGCTCCGGCAGCTGAGGATCATTTGAAGGAAGCCGAAGAGCACTATGTCGACGACAATGGAGATGCGGAGACCGAAGCGGCTGAAGAGAAAAAATAAGCACGAATAGCAGTTTTTCTATGATCTAGGATAGGACCTTGATCAGGATCCGCTATATTTAGTTTGTATAATCCAGCAAATGTTATTCATCAGTCTGTCACCTGGCAGCCTGATGATTTGCTGTTTTATTTTATAGTATTAAAAAATAATCACAAAACAGAAAGCGAGATGACTATCAGATGTTGGAAGATTTGAAAAAAACCTTGACAGACCTGCTGAATCATGAAAAAGAAATAAGGGATTCACTTTGACTTACCTCAGCTGAAAGAAAGAATCGCAAGTTACGATATTCAGATGAGTGATCCGACATTCTGGGATGATGCAGATAAAGCCCGTGAGATCTCACAGGCAGCAACAGAAGCCAAGGATGCCTATGATACATACACCCGCCTCTTTGACAGAGCGGAAGGCCTGAAGGATCTTCTGGACCTTGCCATCGAAGAAGATGATCAGGGGATGGAGCCGGAAATCAAGGCAGAGCTTGATGAGCTGAAAGAGATCCTTGATAAAAAGGAGATCGAGCTTCTTCTGAGCGAACCCTATGATGCGAACAATGCCATTATCACGTTCCATGCCGGGGCAGGCGGTACCGAAGCCCAGGACTGGACCGAGATGCTGATCCGTATGTATATCAAATGGGCTGAAGCGGAAGGCTTTGCTATCGAGGAGCTGAATATGCTTCCGGGCGATGAAGCCGGTATCAAGAGTGCGGAATACATGGTCAAAGGCAAGTACGCCTACGGATTCCTGAAATCCGAAAAAGGGGTCCACCGTCTTGTCCGTATTTCTCCGTTTGATGCAGCGAAACGTCGTCATACGTCTTTCTCCGCCGTGGATGTCATGCCGGAAATCAGTGATGATGTCGAAGTCGATCTGAACATGGCAGATGTCCGTGTGGATTATTATCGTTCCAGCGGTGCCGGCGGACAGCATATCAATAAGACGAGCTCGGCTGTCCGAATGACTCATATTCCTACGGGGATCGTCGCCGCCTGCCAGAATGAACGCTCCCAGTTCCAGAATAAGGAACAGTGTCTTCGTCTTCTCCGTGCCAAGCTGTATGAACTCGAACTCAAGAAACGCGAACAGATGACCAAAGACATCGAAGGAGAGCAGCAGGCGATCGAATGGGGCAGCCAGATCCGTTCCTATGTATTCCAGCCGTATACCCTTGTCAAGGATAACCGGACGGGCATTGAAACGGGCAATATCCAGGGCGTCATGGATGGGGATCTGAATCCTTTCATTGAAGGCTTCCTGAAACAGAACAAGTTCAACATCAAAGCAAAGTAAAAGGATGGATAGAATGAAAGGTTTACAACAGACCGTCTTCAAACTGCTAGCCGTTCTGATTCTGATCGGAGCCATGGCGGGAGCCTGGATTTCCTGGCAGCGTTACCATGTAGAAGCGGCTGCCCAGACCGTTGAAATGGTCTACGATTATAACAATATCCTGGATAGTGCAGCTGTCGAGCGAACCACCACAGATGCGCTTTTTGAGCTGTATCGTAAAAATGGTGTGACTTCGCTTGCGGTCTATGATGAAACCCCGGAAAAGCTCGTGAATCACAATTTCATTCGTGTATATCGTGGTTATGAATTTCAGGCGCGGCATCCGGAGATCTCGGGCATCCTGCCAGATAAGATCTATATCCAGCCGGTGGATACAGCGGATGGAAGTACCTATTTTAAGGAAATGGCTGACCATCTCTCGCTTCTTTACAGCAGGGATGAGGTCAAGGCGATTTCAGAAAATGGGGTAGAAGCTCTTGAAGTCTCTGGCGTCTATGATAAATTCATGACGATGCCGCTTGGCATTTTCACAAATACGGTCAAACGCGCCGGATCGCATGGCTTTTATGTTGTCCTTCGTCCGGCTAATGTGGCGCATGTGCCCAAGGCCTTCATCGATGATTTTTTCCACGCGGTCGATGCTTCGGATAAAGTCAGCGGTGTCATTTTCCAGGGAAAAGAAGTTTTCGGCTACAAGGAATATCAGAAAGAAGTCTCTCAGGGGCTCAATCAGCGTCGCATCCCGATCGTCATGATCGAAGCGCAGAGTCAGCTCGGCTTTGAACCACAGGCAGGGCTGCTGTATATGGCGCGTCATTCGGATTACCATCTGGTGCGTCTCTATGCGATGTCCAAGGATGAGCTGATCAAGCTGAATCAGAAAGAAGCCGCGGCTCGATTCTATATTTCGGATATCGAAAGAAATATCCGTATGAATCTTTTCCCATCGTATAAGTTTGCACTTGATGGAAAAACGCTCTCTGAGACGAATGCGGCATACATCGCCGGCGTCAGGGATCGTCTAGAAAATCATGGCTTTTCTGTCGGCAAAGCCTCTGTGATGGATGCCTATTTCCCGGAGAAACCGCTTCGCGCTGTCGCTATGGCAGGTGCGGTATCTCTTATCGTGCTGACCTTGCTTTTACTCATTCCGCAGCTTTCCCGGTATGGAATGGTAATAGAAGCGGTGGGGCTCATCGTGGCAGAAGCGCTTTACTGGCTCCTCCATGTGAATATCCTTCTGCAGCTTCTGGCGCTTGGAGCGGCGGTCTGTACGCCTGTTGTCGTTGTGTCGCTCTTCCTTCAGTATTGCTTAAAAAAGAAAGATACGGCTTTCTCGGAGGTCGGCTGGGGACGTCTCTTCGGTGAGTCAGTCATGATCCTTTGGGGTTGTGGGATCCTTTCGCTGATCGGAGCCTGCTTCGTCAGCGGTCTTCTGAGTGATATCCGTTTCTTTCTGGAAATGGAATATTTCCGTGGCGTCAAAGCGACTTTTGTGTTGCCGCTGGTTCTGATTTCCGTTGTCTACATCCAGAAATTCCCATTCTTCGGAAAAACTGTGACATCTGATAAGGATTTTGTTTCCTTTGTCAAGAAATTCTGCTCGATCCAGATTCGTCTGGGACTTCTTGTAGGACTTGGCATTCTGGCCATCGTCGGCTTTGTCTTTATTGGACGCAGTGGTAACAATGGGGCTCCTGTTCCGCAGTTTGAGATCGCGCTTCGCCGTTTCCTCGAAGATGTGATGTATGCACGCCCCAGAGAGAAGGAATTCCTCTTCGGACATCCTGCTGTGCTTGTCTCTCTTGCTGCGCTCTATCGGAAATGGCCGCAGCTCCTGCACTATTTTCTGATCGTCGCTGTGACGATCGGGCAGGGATCTATGGTGGAAACTTTCGCACACATGAGGAGTCCGTTTATTCTTAGCTTTATTCGTGGACTGGATGGTCTGGCCGCCGGTACGCTCTCTATGGTGGGCGCACTTCTTGCAGTCATGATCCTTGTCCGTCTGACGAAGTTCTTTGGAGAACGATATGGCAAAGTATAATATTGTGATCTCCGGTTATTATGGATTTCATAATGCCGGGGATGAAGCGATGCTGCTTGCCATACTACAGGCGCTTCGGAAGACCTTCAACGCGCCCTCTATCACTGTGATCTCGGGAAATCCTTCGGATACGGCAAGAACATTCGGAGTGAAGGCTGTGCCTCGCTTCGGCATCCTGCCGATCCTCTCGTCTCTTTTTCGTACAGATCTGCTGATCAGTGGCGGCGGGAGCCTGCTGCAGGATGTGACCAGCTGGAAAAGCATGATCTATTATCTCACCATCATCATTGTTGGTGTGCTTTTCCGGAAACAGGTCTTCCTCTATTCGCAAGGGATCGGTCCTGTGCGTTACCGCATCATCCGTATTATACTGAAGCATGTATTAAACCATGTGGATGCCATCACGGTGCGTGACAGTGAATCGAAGGGATTTCTTCAGCGACTCGGGGTACATCGCACCATTTATACGACGGCGGACGCTGTACTTTCTCTTGATCCTGTTTCTTTGGAGAAAGGGAAGGAAATCCTCGCAAGGAATCATGTGGACCCTTCGAAGAAACGGGTCGGTATCGCCATACGCAGCTGGGCGGATACTTCTCGCTGGATGAAGCCGCTTCGTATTTATATCGAGCGGCTCACCCGGGAGAAGGACTGCTCGGTCGTCTTGATTCCGATGCAGTTTCCAGAAGACAAGCGTGCAGCGGAAACAGAGATCGAAGAGAGCGACAGAGTCCATGTGCTAAAGGAATCCTACAGCATTGAAGAGCTCATTTCACTCATGGGAAATATGGATGTCGTCGTGGGTATGCGGTTGCATGCCATGATCTTCTCTGCTTTGATGCATGTCCCTTTTCTGGGTATCTCTTATGATCCGAAAATTGATAATTTCTTGGCACTGATTCATAGAAAAGCATCCTGCTCGATTCATCATATGGATGCTGAAACATTGTACAAGGATACTTGCCGTTTCCTGGATGCGCCGGCCTCGCCAGAAGAATGGAAGCAGGTCGACGAGCTGAGAAAACAGGCTTGTGAGAATGTAAAAATATTGAAATCTTTAGTGAATCACAAGGAGGAAAACAAATGAGTCAGCTGACAGCAGAAGAGCTTACTGCTCTCAAAAGCAAGGCAAAAGATGTACGCATCAACATTTTGAAAATGATCACCAAAGCCAACTCCGGTCATACGGGTGGTTCTCTTTCCGCCGCGGACATCCTGACCTTACTGTTTTTCCATGAAATGAAGGTAGATCCCAAAGATCCGAAAAAGGCTGACCGTGACCGTCTGGTCCTCTCCAAAGGCCATGCAGCACCGGCCCTCTATGCCGTACTGGCAGAAAAAGGATATTTCCCCAAAGAAGAGCTGGATACACTTCGTCAGGCAGGTCATATGCTGCAGGGGCATCCGGACATGAAACATACACCGGGTGTCGACATGACAACCGGTTCTCTGGGGCAGGGCATCAGTGCTGCCTGCGGTATGGCGCTTGCTTCCAAGATGGACAAGGCTGACTGGAGAGTGTATGCGATCCTGGGGGATGGCGAACTCGAAGAAGGACAGGTCTGGGAGGCAGCCATGTATGCGGCGCATTACAAGCTCGACCATCTGACGGCTTTCGTAGATAACAACGGGCTGCAGATCGATGGACCGATCACAGAGGTTATGTCCGCACTTCCTATCGGAGAAAAATTCCAGGCTTTTGGCTGGCATGTCATTGAAACCGATGGGCATGATATGGAAAAACTTCATGATGCCATTGAAGAGGCAAAGACCATTTCCGGCAAACCGACCATGATCGTCATGAAGACGGTCAAGGGCAAAGGCGTACCGGAAATTGAAAACCAGGTCGGCTGGCATGGCAAGGCACCAAGCAAAGAAGAATGTGAAAGATTTATTAAAGTAGTGGAGGCAGAATGATGGGTAAGGCAACTCGTGACGCATACGGTGAAGCACTGAAAGAACTCGGTGCTGTAAATCCTGATATCGTAGTTTTGGATGCTGACCTCTCTGCATCCACCAAGACGCAGGTTTTTGCCAAAGCATATCCGGATCGTTTCTTCGATACTGGCATTGCTGAAGGAAATATGATGGGCGTGGCAGCGGGTCTTGCTGCGGCTGGCAAGATTCCATTCGCTTCGACATTTGCTGTTTTCGGTGCGGGCAGAGCGTATGAACAGATCAGAAACTCCATCTGCTACCCGAAACTGAATGTCAAAGTGGCGGTCACTCATTCCGGCCTGACGGTCGGTGAAGATGGTGCGACCCACCAGATGCTCGAAGACATTACACTCATGCGTGCGCTGCCGAATATGACGGTTGTCGTTCCGGCTGATGCCGCTGAGACGAAAGCTGTGATCAAGTGGGCAGCGGACTACCATGGTCCGGTGTATATCCGTATGGGCCGCGCGAAATGCGATGATATCTGTCCAGAGGATTATACCTTCACTCCGGGCGTTTCTTATGAAGCGGTTTCCGGCAGTGATGTGACCATCATCGCCTGCGGTATCATGGTCGCTAAAGCCGTGAAAGCAGCAGAGCTTTTGAAAGAAAAAGGAATTTCTGCGCGTGTGATCAACATGAGCTCCATCAAACCGATCGATGAGAAAGCCATCTTGAAAGCGGCAGAAGAGACTGGTGCGATCCTGACCTGTGAAGAACATACGGTAAAAGGTGGGCTTGGCGGTGCTGTGGCAGAAGTGCTCTGTCTTCATAAACCGGTGCCGATGGCTATGATCGGAACGGAAGATACCTTCGGTGAATCCGGCACAGCTGATGATCTGCTTGAAAAATATGGTCTCACCGCAGAACACATTGCGGAAGAAGCAGCCGCATTGATCGCCAGGAAGTGAGGATTTAATGATTACGTTTGATCAGGTGTCCCTGCAGTACGATGCAAAACACACCGCGCTCAGTAACATTAATATTCATATCGATAAAGGAGAGTTCGTTTTTATCGTGGGCCCTTCCGGCGCCGGTAAATCGACATTTGTTAAAATTTTGACGCATGAGCTGGTGCCGGAACAGGGCACAGTCGTTGTCAATGGTCTTACGATCAATAAGCTGAAATCCAGAAAGATCCCATACTATCGGCGTACGCTGGGAATTGTATTTCAGGATTTCAGACTGCTCTCCGAAAAGACCGTATACGAAAATATTGCCTTTGTTCTTCGCGTTACGGGGGCAAAGAGCCGTGAGATCAAGCCGAAGGTACAGCGTGTGCTGGATCTGGTCGGACTGCGCGGAAAGGAGAAGGAGCTTCCTTCCAAGCTCTCGGGCGGTGAACAGCAGCGCGTGGCGATTGCCCGTGCTCTGGTGAACCAGCCGATCCTTCTCATCGCGGACGAACCGACAGGAAATCTGGATCCGAATACGTCGGAAGATATCATGAAGCTGTTCAACGAGATCAACCACATGGGAACGACCATCATCATGGTCACTCATAACAAGGATCTGGTCAATGCGATGCATAAACGTGTCGTCATGATCGAAGAAGGGCATATTGTGAATGATGTAAAAAAGGGAGGCTATGACCTGAATGTTTAGTTCATTATCCTATTTCTGGGGTGAAACATTCCGTTCCCTTTTCAGAAATCGCTTTATGGCCATCGCTTCCGTCTTGACCGTGACATTATCTATGTTTATCTTGGGCGTCTTTCTTTCAGCCGTGCTGAATATCAACCACATGGCGTCTTACCTTGAAAATCAGGTCGAGATGACGGTTTATCTGAAGGACGGACTCACGACCGATCAGGTCATGGGTATCGGCAAGTATCTGAAAGCACAGCCCGGCATGAAGGAGATCAAATTCACAAACAAAGACCAGGCGATGAAGGATTTCCGTGAACGCATGGGGGATCAGCAGGGGCTTCTCGATGCTATCAATGGCAATCCTCTCCCCGCATCGTACCAGATGTCCTTCCAGACGCCGGAGCAGCTGAAAACAGCGGCGGAAGTTGTCGCCAAGTATCAGGGTGTCGAGACTGTCCAGTATGGGAAGGATATCATCGAACAGCTTTATAAAGTTGCACAGGTCATCCGTCTCTCGGGAATCGTACTCATCATCTTCTTGGCCGGTGCCGAGCTCTTTATCATTTCTAATACCATCCGCCTTACGGTTTTTGCCAGAAGAAGAGAGATCCAGATCATGAAGTACGTCGGTGCCTCCAATGGCTTCATTCGCTGGCCTTTCCTTTTCGAAGGCATGGTCATCGGGTTTTTAGGATCCGGATTTGCTTCGCTCATTCTGTGGGAAGGCTATAAAACGGTCGTCTCCGAAATGGCAGCAGCTGGTCTTATCTTCATTCCGATGATTCCGCTCTGGCCATTTATGGGATATACCACTCTCATTATTTTGGCGGCAGGCATTGTGATCGGTGTCATGGGGAGTGCCATTTCGCTCCGTAAGTATATGAAGGTGTAATCATGAAAACACATCAGAAGATACTTTCGGCAGCGATCGCCTCTTTGCTGCTGACAGGGGCGGTGGTTCCCTCGATTGCAGACGATCTGGAGGATGAGCTGCAGGATATTCAGGGGCAGATCGATGAGTCACGTTCTTCGCAGGAGAGCTGGCAGCAGGTCATCGAAGATGTCGCTGTCAAGTTGAAAGCCATTCAGGCAGACCTTGATGCGGCGAATGCCCGTCTGAAGAGCATTCAGGACGAGCAGGCGAAAGTGAATGCGGAGATCCGCCAGACGGAGGAAGAGATCCGCAAAGCGCAGGCCTATCTGGAGCAGCGCCAAAAGGTGCTGAATCTTCGTGTGCGTTCGATCTATAAATTTGGTCAGCTGAATTATCTGGAAGTCATTATGGGGGCGAAAAGCTTCAGCGATTTTGCGAACCGACTGGAACTTTTGAAACGCATCATCCAGTCTGACTATAGCCTGATTCTGGAGATCCAGGATCAGAAGGCAAAAATCGAAGCAAAGAAAGCCGAATTGGAGCAGGATCGGGCACGGCTCGATGCATTGGCAGAAGAAGCGAAGAAGGTACAGGCAGAGGTCGCGAAGAAGAAAGCCGAGCAGCAGAGAGTCCTCGATAATGCGAAAGCCAATAAGGCGGCAGCAGCACAGATGGAGCAGGATCTCATTGCCCGTTCCAATGCGGTCAAAGACCTCATTCAGGAGCGCATCCGTCAGGCTGAAGCCGCAAGGCAGGCGCAGCAGGAAGAAAGCGGCGGCAGTGATGATAACTATGTGCAGGGCACGGGACAGCTTTCCTGGCCATGCAGCGGTGTCATCACGTCTCCCTACGGATATCGTACCCATCCGATTTTTGGGCGTACCATCTATCACTCGGGGATGGATATCGGTGTCGACTATGGTACGCCGATCCATGCAGCAGACAGCGGGACTGTCATTTATTCCGGTTGGATCAGCGGCTACGGCAATGCCGTCATCATTGATCATGGCGGCGGTATGCAGACGCTGTATGGGCACAACCAGTCTCTCAATGTATCGGAAGGGCAGTCCGTGTCAAAAGGAGACGTCATTGCCTTTGCTGGCTCGACCGGAAACTCGACGGGGCCGCACTGCCATTTCGAAGTGGAAATCAATGGGCAGGCTGTCGATCCTATGGGATATTTATGATGAAAAAACAAATCTGGTATTCTTTCAAAAACTATGCGCCCGGCTTTGTGCTGGGGGTGGTATGTACCGCATCTTTGGCTGGAGGTGCGGTATTCCACTTTACGGATGATCCGAGGGCACTCATTACATTCCTGCTGGATTTTCAGGAGATCAAGCAGAACTACTTCCGTCCGATAGAGGATAAGACGCTCTTTGCCGGAGCATCGCAGGGGATGTTTGCCTCTGTCGGCGATCCTTATACCATGGTACTTTCCGGGGATGCGTATGAATCCTTCATGCAGAGTGCTACGGGAGAATATGGCGGGATCGGCATCGTTATGGGGCAGGGAGAGAACAGCAGGCCGGTCATTTTGAAGGTTTTCGATCGTGGTACAGCACATGATGCGGGGCTTGATGCCGGAGATGTACTTCTCGCCATCGATGGCAAAGAAACGGATGCACTCGGTCTTACAGGGACGGCATCGGCTGTCCGCGGAGAAAAAGGAACGACGGTAGAGATCGATGTCGAACGCAATGGCGAAACCATGCATTTTACCGTGGAACGGTCAGAGATCTCCATGCTGACGGTGCAGAGTGCGATGGCCGGTGATGATATTGGCTACATTCATATTTTCTCCTTCGGGAAGCACACCGCCGATGATTTCCGTGACCAGCTCGCTTCTTTGAAGATCGCCGGAGCCAAGAAACTGATCATTGACGTTCGCATGAATCCGGGCGGGATGATCTATGCAGTGACTGATGTGGCGAATCAGATACTCACTAAGGGAACGGTCGTGAGCTATCACACCAAGAATGGCGAGTCAGAGTCCTATGATATCGAGGGAATAGAGGATCCTTTGCCGATGGTTGTCCTGATCGATAAGAATAGTGCCAGTGCTTCTGAGATCCTGGCCGGTGCGGTGCAGGATAAACAGGAAGGGATCATCATTGGAGAAAATTCCTATGGCAAAGGGACGGTGCAGGCGGTCTTTGACGCCGGCGAGCAGAAGGCACTCAAGATCTCTATCGCAGAGTATCGGACGCCTTCTGGGAAGACGATCGACAAGGTGGGCATCCATCCGGATATTGAAGTTTCGCAGACAGGATTTCCTTTCGATCCCTCCACCGACTCTGTCTATCAGAAGGCGATCGAAGTACTGTCCGCCGGGAGCTGACGGTTTCCTTGGGGCGTCGCTCCCGGGGAGGGCGTGAGGCTTCTGCTGCTGGGCATTGATCTTTTATAACGAATGAGGGATACGCATGGATACGATCAAACTGACTCGCATGGCCTTTTTCGGCTATCACGGTGATGAGCCGGAGGAGACGAAATTAGGACAGCGTTTTTATATTGATGTGGAGCTGCATCTTGATTTATCCAAGGTCGGGGAGACGGACTGCCTCGAAGACTCTGTTAATTATGTAGCGGTGTACCAGATGGTGAAAGAACGGGCGGAGGGCGGTCCGTACAAGCTGCTGGAACGCCTCGCCGGCGTCATCAATGCAGATGTTCTCGCTGCTTTTCCGCTGGTAGATGAGATTACGACCACGGTTCACAAACCAGGTTCTCCCATTCCTGGGATTCTGGACGATGTATCAGTGACACTGACCAAAAAGAGAGAAAAATGAATCAAAAATATATCATTTCCCTTGGGTCCAATCAGGGGAACTCGCTGGCCATTCTGAGGCAGGCGGCCGCAACGCTCGAGGCGGCAGAGGGGCTTCATATCGAGAAGAAGTCTTCCATCTATGAGACGCTGCCTTGGGGCAAAACCGACCAGCCCGTCTTTCTGAATGCTGTCATGGAGATCAGCTGGGAAGGGCCTGCCGAAGATTTGATGGCGCTTTTGCTGTCTGTCGAAAAACAGTTCGGACGCACCCGAGACGTGCATTGGGGGCCGAGGACGCTGGATCTGGATCTGATTTACAGTGACGGCATCCACAGTGATACCCCATTTCTTCATTTGCCGCATCCCTATTTCTGGGAGCGGCCTTTTGTGCTGGTCCCGATGGCGGATGTCTGCCCGGATTTCATGTATCAGGGGACATCCATCCTATCTCGCATCCGGACACTTCATGGAGAGAAAGAGGTCAAGCGGACAGCGTATGGTTGGGAGGGAGAAGAATGACTGAAAAGATCCCGATGATCGCAGATGTGCGTGCTGCTGCGGCAGCGCTTCCGCCTTTTGTGATGGATACCGCGATGGGGCCACAGCTTGCGAAAGAGTGCGCGGCGCGGCTATCTCATTCCTGGGAGATGGATTCCGCTTCTTCTCCGACGGTCCTGACGGGGATCGCAAGTTCGCAGAAGGCGCTGGCGCTCTCGGCGGCCATGCAGTCTTTCGGGACGGCCATCGTCGTTGTGCCAGAGCAGAAGGATATTTTCCGCTGGGAAGAAGACCTCGCTTTCTTCCTGCCGGAGACGCCTATTTATTCCTTTCCACTCGTCGAAGAGACTGGCTTTCAGGTGACATTCTCCAGTACGGAGCGGTTGCGTGACCGGATGCGGACGTTGGGAGCCATGCTGACAGGAAGACAGGGCATTATCCTAGCTACAGCCGTGGAAGCGGCGCAGAAGGTGGTCAGCCCATCGCAGCTGGAGGAGAGTGCATTTCAGGTTTCTAGCGGAGAGGAAATCGGATGGGACGCTTTGCAGGAGAAACTGACGTCTGCCGGCTATGAACGGGTGGATCAGGTCGAGCGCTGCGGTCATTTTGCGGTGCGCGGTGATATCATCGACATTTTCCCTATCAATGAAGAGCATCCCGTCCGCATCGAGCTTTTCGATGACGAGGTCGACAGCGTGCGGCTTTTTGACGAAGATACGCAGCGCTCGATCGAAGACAGAAAGTCGCAGGTTTTCCTGCCACTTCACGGTAAGGGCGTGGGAGAGGCGCTTGTCTTCTCATACCTTTCGAAGGCGCTTGTCTTTTATGATGAACCGCAGCGGTGCGAAGAATCGCTGAAACGATACTTCAAGGAGGATGCCGCGCATAAAAAGGCGGCGCTATCCTGGAAAGAGGTCATCGGACAGGCGCGCAAGGCGAAGAATAAGGAAATCGTATGCACTCTGCTCAAGCGAAAGCTGACAGGCTTTGATACGGAGCGGGATGTGGCGTGGCAAGGTCACACCATGACGAACTACCAGCGGCAGATCCCGATCTTCATGGAGGATCTCAAAAATCTGCTCGCAAAAGGATGGAAAGTCCTCTCTCTCGCTCCCCGGCCCTCGGAGGAAAGGGAGCTTTCCGCGCTTTTTTCGGATTTCCATATCCCAGAGAGCCGCACACTGGAGGCGGGGAAGGTCACGCTGATCCATGGCCTTCTGTCGGAGGGCTTTGAGCTTACCGATGATACACTGGCTGTCATTACAGCGGGAGATGTACTGGGGAAGCAGAAGGTGCGCCGCGTGCGTTCCGGTCCAAAGGGGAAGCAGATCCGCTATTTCTCAGATCTGAATCCCGGCGACTATGTCGTACAGGCCACGCATGGCATCGGTAAGTACCTCGGGATCCGTACCATCGAGCTTTCCGGTATTCACAGGGACTATATCACGATCCAGTATGCGGGCAATGACAAGCTCTATCTTCCTGTCGAAAAGATCTCGTCGTTGGAAAAATATATCGGCCCGGAAGGGGAAACGCCGAAGCTCCATGACATGGGGAGCAGCGCGTGGACGAAGGCGCGGGCGAAGGCCAAAAAGTCCATCGAGGAACTGGCAGAGAAGCTGCTTGCCGTCTATGCGAAGCGTGAGATCACGCAGGGCATTGCTTTTGCTCCGGATACGGCCGAACAGCGTGAATTCGAAGACACATTCCCCTATGTGGAAACGACAGATCAGCTGCTGGCGATCGACGCCATCAAAAAAGCCATGGAGAAACCGATGCCGATGGATATGCTCCTATGCGGAGATGTGGGCTTTGGCAAGACGGAAGTCGCGATGCGAGCTGTCTTCAAATGCATCATGTCCGGCTATCAGGCTTTCGTCCTTTGTCCGACGACGGTCCTCGCGGAGCAGCATTATAAGAATTTCAAGGAACGGATGGAAAGCTTCGGTGTCCGTCTGGCAGTACTGAACCGTTTCACGACAGCCAAGGAAAAGAACCGCATCTATCAGGAGATGGAAAGCGGCACGCTGGATGTGGTCATCGGTACCCATGCGGTGCTCAATAAGAAGGTGCATCCGAAGAAGCTAGGGCTTCTCGTCGTCGATGAAGAGCAGCGCTTCGGTGTCGTGCAGAAGGAGAAGTGGAAATCTCTGGCATCCGGCATCGATGTGCTGACACTGTCTGCGACACCGATCCCTCGTACCCTTCACATGAGTCTCACCGGCGTCCGCGATATGGTGACGATCACGACGCCGCCATCGAATCGCCATGCGATCCAGACGTATGTGACGGAGTACGACGACCATATCGTCAAAGATGCGATTCTCCGTGAGAAAGAGCGAGGCGGGCAGACGTTCTTCGTCTACAATCGCATCGAAACGATCGGTGCGATGGCTGACCATTTGCGAAGCATTCTTCCCGAAGATGTGACCATCGGCATCGCCTATGGGCGCATGGAAGGGCGGCAGCTCGAAAAAGTCATGCTCGATTTCTATCAGGGAAAGTATGATGTCCTTCTCTGCACGACGCTCATCGAGAATGGTCTGGACCAGCCGAATGCGAATACCATGCTTGTCTATGATGCTGACCGCTTGGGGCTTTCACAGATCTATCAGATGCGAGGGCGCGTCGGTCGTTCAGAAAAGATCGCACGGGCGTGGTTCTTCTACCGGCGGGGGAAGGTGCTTTCCGAGGTGGCAGAAAAACGACTGGATACGATCCGTGAATTCACCGAGCTCGGAAGCGGCTTCAAAGTCGCCATGCGGGATCTGGAGATCCGCGGTGCCGGAAATCTTCTCGGGAGAGAGCAGCATGGTAATATCGCCAGCATCGGCTTTGCGGCATACTGCTCCATGCTTGAGGAAGCGGTGGAGCGACTGCGCGCCGTCCGTGAGAACCGGCCTGTACCGAAGAAGCTGCCGAATACCACGATCGAGTTCCGTCAGGATGCGTATCTTGACAGCGGATATATCGCAAATCAGGAACAGAAGATGGAGATCTATCGACGCCTTGCGGCGATCGAAGATGAGAAAACACTCACCGATCTCATCGATGAGGTGATCGATCGCTTCGGTACGCCAAGCCAGCCGGCGGAGAAGCTCTTCCGTATCTCGGAGATCCGTGTGAAAGCACGTCATCTGGGGATTGGAAGCATCATCGACGAGGGGGACAGCCTCCTTGTCACCTGGGCTGATGAAAGCTTCATGCATGGGTGGGATCCGATGAAGCTTCCAAAGACATGGCTCCCATATCTGAAATTCCTTCCGGGATCTCCAGCCAAGCTCCGTATCCATAAGGCACTTATCAAAGGGACAATGACAGACTGGATGGCTGACTTTATGGATGAGCTGAAAAGGGAAACAGGGAAACAATGACCATGACCGGATCTGTTTCGCTGACGTCTTTCAGACAGCTTTGTCTCCGAACATATTCCATGAAACGAATTGACCTTTACAATTTCGCTTAAATCTGATATGACTATATAGTAACGCCTGCGAGAGTCGATCTCGCAGGGAGTCATATGTTGCAAAAAGGTGAAACATGCGTAAAAATTCTTTTATTCAAGGGGCATTGATCCTGACCATTGCCGGGATTATTGTCAAATTCATCGGTGCTTTCAGCCGCATTTACCTCTCGCGCCTGCTCGGCGGGGAAGGGATCGGACTGTATCAGATGGCATATCCGATCTATCTGCTCTGTCTTTCTGTTTCTTCTGCGGGACTGCCGGTCGCGATCTCCATCATGGTCGCAGAAAGAAATGCGGTGAATGACTATTTCGGCGGGCAGAAGGTCTTCCGTATTTCCATGATCGCACTCATCATGACGGGAGTCCTCTTCAGCGGACTGCTCTTCTTCGGCGCACAGTGGCTGGTCGATACCGGCATCGTGCGTGACCAGAGAGCGTACTGGTCGCTCTTGGCCCTCTCTCCGGCGGTTTTCTGCGCGACGCTGCTCGCGACGCTGCGCGGGTATTTCCAAGGGCTGCAGCTGATGACGCCGACGGCGGTCTCGCAGATCTTAGAGCAGGTCGTCCGTGTCGTGACGATGATCGCTTTTGCGGTCATCCTGCTGCCGTATGGTCTGGAGTTCGGAGCCGCGGGTGCTACGCTGGGGGCAGCACCGGGTGCTTTTATGGGGATCCTTGTCCTGATCGGATTCTATTACATGACAAGAAACTGGCGTAAGGAGCTAGCCTCTGAGCAGGATACCTCTATCAAACCGCAGAGTGCGATGTCGATCATCAAAAGACTGCTGGTCCTCGCGATTCCGGTCTCTCTGGCAAATATCATGCTGCCGATCGTTTCGAATATCGATCTGCTGATCGTGCCGCGTCGTCTGGAAGTGGCAGGATTTGCTGTCGAAGAAGCGACGACACTCTTCGGCTATCTGACAGGCATGGCGACGGCGCTCGTCAATATGCCGACTATCGTGACGGCGTCTTTGGCGGCCAGTCTGGTGCCTGTCATTTCGGAAGCCATCGCGCAGAAGAAGGATGATGTCGTTATGACGCGTACAGACACGGCGATGCGTCTGGCCAATCTCATCACGATACCTGCTTTCATCGGGATGTGTGTCATCGCGACTCCGATCTCCGATATGCTGTACGCGACCCGCGATGCCGGTCCGTGTATCGCCGTCATGAGCTTCGGCGTATTCCTGCTCGGCGTGCAGCAGGTCACGACAGGCGTGCTGCAGGGGATGGGTAAGACCGCGATCCCGTTCCTGAACATGGTTGTTTCGGCGTGTGTGAAGGTCTTCCTCTCCTGGAATCTCACCGCCATCCCGGCGTGGGGCGTGCTCGGCGCAGCATGGGCGACGAATGCGGACTTCGGCGTGGCGGCTGTTCTGAATCTGATTTTCCTCTATAAATACAGACGCTATACGATGGATATTCTTCATACCGTGAAGCTTTTCATCGCAGCAGGCATCATGGGCGCAGTCGTGCTCGGGGTGTATCATGCGGCGTTTACCCTGATCCACAGCAATACCCTTTCGACACTCGCCTCCATTGCTGTCGGCGGCGTGGTCTACCTCGTGGCCATCGTCGTCATCCGTGCGGTAAAGCCGGAAGACGTACAGGGCGTGCCGAAGATCGGCCCCAAGCTCGCAGCGATGGTTTCCCGCATGAGCTTTGGGAAGTAGCCGGCAGCCGGGGATCAGCATTCCGCATCCTGCTTTTTAGAAATCAAAAGACCATTGAGTATCGCATCGCGATAGGCTCAATGGTCTTTTTTTACGGAATAAAAGCCAATGATGGGGCGGAAAGCGGAATGACGTTCCTCATGTCCGCCTTTCCAAGTCACCCAGCAATCACATGTGGCGATAGAGGCCGATGACTTTGCCGCGGATGATGACTTCTTTGGCAATGATCGGCTGGTACTCATCATTTTCCGGCTGCAGACGGATGTGATCTTCCTCTTTGTAGAAGCGCTTGACGGTCGCATCTTCATTGCCAATGAGTGCGACTACGATGTCGCCATCCTGCGCGTCATCCTGCTCGGAAACGATGAGGTAGTCGCCTTCATGGATGCCTGCATTGATCATGCTGTCGCCGCGGACGATGAGCATGAAGCAGTTGTTATCCTTGCCGATGAGTTCGGCCGGCAGGGGATAGACGGACTCCGTGTGTTCATCTGCGGTGATCGGTTCGCCTGCACGGACGGCTCCGACGAGCGGCATCGGGATCATCTTCTTGCGGCGCCAGGTATCGGCCACGACTTCGATCGCGCGCGAAGAGTCAGGATTCTTGCGGATCGCGCCCTTAAGTTCCAGACGCTTCAGATAATTGTGCACGGTGGATGTCGAGCGCAGACCGACCGCTTCTCCGATCTCGCGGACAGTCGGGGGGAAGCCGCTGTCCCAGATCTTCTGACGGATAAATTCAAGGATCGATTTTTCGCGTGTGGTCAGTTCATTCGGGTTGTTTTTTTTTCTCATGGGAAGGTCCTTTCTTTGATTTCTTGCTCTCAACTTGTCTCTATTATACCTTATTCGAGAGAAAATAGAAACATTTGTTTATCAGAATCCTTGTTTGTAAAAAAATACTGCATTCTTTTATAATAAAACCAATGAGCGGCTTCTGCTATTTCCATTGGTAATCCATTTCGGTATACATTATAATAATGAAAATATGACTTCACTGATTTCTATGAAGGAGGATACGAATGAGCTATCAAGAAACATATAAAGACTGGCTGACATGGGCGGATGAAGAGACGAAGGAAGAGCTCCTGCGTCTGACGGATGAAAAAGAGATCGAAGACCGTTTTTATAAGGATCTGGAATTTGGTACAGCCGGGCTGCGCGGTATCATGGGCGCGGGCACGAACCGCATGAATCGCTATACGGTCGCCAAAGCGACAAGAGGGCTTGCTGATTATCTGAAAAAGGAGCATCCGAAGACTTTTTCACAGGGCGTGGTCATTGCCTATGATTCCAGAAATCATTCCGATGACTTTGCGAAAGAAGCCGCTCGTGTGTTGACATCGGCCGGGATCCCCGTCCGCATTTTCGAAGAACTCGAACCGATTCCTGTCCTTTCTTTTGCGGTCAAATATTTCCATGCCGCGGCCGGTGTGGTCGTGACAGCGAGCCACAATCCGGCAGAATACAATGGATACAAGGTCTATGGTGCCAATGGCGCGCAGCTGGTGCCGAAGGATGCAGACGTCCTGACGGCTTATGTCGAAGCGGTGACAGATCTTTCGCATATCGAAGATGAGGGAAATGATGCCCTCATGAACTGGCTGGGACATAAAACTGTCACCCGCTTTCTGACCGCGATCTTCCGGCAGTCCCTGTATCAGGGAGATCCGCCGCCGCTCTCCATTGTCTACACACCGCTTCACGGCAGCGGGGCAAAGCCCGTCCGGGCCATTCTGTCGGAAGCAGGCTTCAGCGATGTGCATATCGTGAAGGAGCAGGAGCTGCCGGATGGCGACTTCCCAACCGTCTCTGCGCCAAATCCGGAGAATGAAGATGCTCTCTCGATGGGAATCGCCCTCGCCAAAGAAGTGGGCGCAGATATCGTCATCGGGACTGACCCGGACAGTGACCGCATCGGCAGCGCAGTACGAAAAGGGGAGGACTTTGTCCTGATTTCCGGAAATCAGATGGGCGCACTCCTGACATACTTCCTCTGCCTCACCCGAAAAGAGACGCTGACACCGGTATCCACCATGGTGAAGACGGTCGTGACCGGCGAGCTTGGTGCAGAAATCGGACGCCGCTATGGCCTGAAGGTCGTAGAAACGCTGACCGGCTTCAAGTATATTGGAGAAAAGATCTCCCAGTGGGAAAAGGATCCCGCGCATGACTTCTTCTTCGGCTATGAAGAAAGCTACGGCTACCTTGCCGGGACGCACGCACAGGATAAAGATGCGGTCGTTTCTGCCATGCTTATCTGTGAAATGGCGGCTTACTTCAAGAATGTGGGAAAGACACTTTCCGATGTGCTCGATGAGCTCTATACCGACTTCGGCTACTACTACGACAAGACCACATCCTATACCCTGAAAGGGATCGAAGGCCTTGCAAAGATCCGCGGCATCATGAAGCATCTCCGGGACATCGATGTGAAGGAGATATTCCCGGAGATCGACTCCGTCACGGACTTTGAAGCCGGCATTGGTGACCTGCCGAAGGAAAATGTCCTGAAATATAAGGTAAAGACAGGCGGCTGGATGGCCGTACGCCCGAGCGGCACGGAGCCGAAGATCAAGATCTACTATTCCCTCAAAGGGAAAAACGAAAAAGAGGCTCGGGGCGCATTTGCTGACTTCAAGGCAAGATGGGAGAGCGCACTGGGATTGTAGGCCGCCGACGGCGGGGGATCACGCTTGCGGTACTCTTCTTTCGAAGCCTTCCCCGGTGGGGAAGGCGGATGAGGAGAGATGCGTCATTTGAAGAACGCAGGACATCTCCCAAGAGGGCAAGCCTTGAACCTCTCATCCCGTCCACCTTGACAAATCCGTCCAAATTGTGTATCCTATTTCATGTAGTAATCGTCGGGACGTAGCTCAGCTTGGTAGAGCGCTACCTTGGGGTGGTAGAGGTCGCATGTTCGAATCATGTCGTTCCGACCATTTTTTATTTTCACGTACATTCATAAAATTCTATAAAGTGAGGTCTTCTGTATGAACAGAGTCAAATCAGTCATGCTTCTGACACTGCTCAGCTTGATCCTGATGGCTATCGGCGGTGTCGTAGGTGGTCAGAACGGCGCGATGACCATGTTTCTCATTTCTCTGGCAATCAATTTCTACACATACTGGAATTCAGACAAGATGGCGCTTCGTGCTTACAATGCCCAGCCTTTGTCCGAATCGCAGGTGCCCGAGCTCTATGAGCTGGTGCGAGAGCTTTGCCGGAAGGCGGAGCTTCCGATGCCGCGTCTCTATGTCATTCCGACCGATGTGCCGAATGCTTTTGCTACGGGACGAGATCCGGAACATGCGGCTGTCGCAGTGACGGAGGGCATCCTTTCCATGCTGAACCGCGATGAGCTAGCGGGGGTCATCAGCCACGAATTATCCCATGTCAAACATCGTGATACGCTCATCATGACGCTATCGGCGTCGATAGCGACCGCGATCTCCTACATCGCAAATATAGCGCAGTGGGCAGCGATCTTTGGTACGGCCAGAGATGAAGACGGCAACCGGTCGAATCCGATCGCCCTTATCGTGACCATCGTCATCGCGCCGCTTGCAGCTTCTCTCATCCAGTTCGCCCTGTCGCGTTCCCGCGAATACATGGCGGATGCTTCAGGTGCAAGGATCTGCGGGAAGCCTCTGGCTCTTGCCAGCGCACTCTTGAAGCTCGATGACTATGCCCATCATCGTGTCATCCCCGATGCAAAGCCAGCGACCAGCGGCCTTTTCATCATCAATCCGCTTGCCGGAGTCGGCGGCGTGGCCAATCTGTTTTCTACGCATCCTTCCACGGAGGAGCGTGTAAAAAAGCTGCGTGAAATCGCAGCAGAAATGCATTCTTTTTAAGGAGGCTATTATGGCTAACATTGAAAAAACTCTCGTACTCGTAAAGCCGGACGGCGTGAAGAAACACATCTGCGGCGAGGTGATCTCCCGCTTCGAAAGAAAAGGTCTGTCCATTCATGCGATCAAAATGATTCAGGTCCCGGTAGAACTCGCTGAAGAACACTATGCTGAACACAAAGGCAAAGGTTTCTTCAAAGCTCTCATCGACTTCATCACTTCCGGTCCGGTACTGGCTATGGTCATCGAAGGTGAAAACGCTGTCGCAGCTGTTCGTCAGATCAACGGCGCTACCAACCCGCTCGAAGCTGTTCCTGGCTCCATCCGCGGCGACTTCGCTACTTCCATCGATGAAAATGTTATCCATGCTTCCGATGCAGTAGAAACCGCACAGAGAGAGATCGGTCTCTGGTTCCCAGAACTGTCCAAATAATTCGGCATAGGAAGGCGCTGCGAGAAATCGCGGCGTCTTTTTTGCTGCGTGCATGGCTTGAGGGGCGAAGGTTGGTGACCAGGGAAGGCGGAATGACATCAGACATCTGATATGTTTCCATCGTATCTCTTTCCCGCCTTTCCGACATACGTGAAGCCAACCCCAGCTCGCTTCGCTCGCCTGCCCCCTCCAAGGGAAGGGACTAGCGGTTACAGCGCGCGGATGTCCGTTTTCCTGCTTCCAGTTTTTGTATTTTTATACAATAAAATCCGGATTCCTATTGACTATCCTCTCCGTAAAATTGTACAATAAAACGAAATGGAAGCATGCATGATGCATGCATATATAGTAAGGAGAATGAAACATGGATTTTGAACTTATCGAAAAAGCACTGCCTATCCTTCTCTTGGGTGCGGGCGTCACTATCGAGATCACAGCGGTCAGTGTTTTCATCGGCTTCTGCATCGGCCTTTTTGTCGGTATCGCGCGTATCTGCAAGGTGAAGGTGCTGCGCATCCTGGCTGCGATCTATGCAGACTGTATCCGTGGTACGCCACTTCTGGTGCAGATCTTCCTGATCTATTTCGCGCTCCCGATCGTGACGGGGCATCGCGTGGAGCCATTCGTAGCGGCCGTCGCTGCCTGCGGGATCAATAGCGGCGCGTATGTATCTGAAATTTTCCGCGCCGGCATCCAGGCGATCGATGTGGGGCAGATGGAAGCGGGCCGCTCGCTCGGCCTTTCCTGGTGGCAGACCATGTACTATATCATCCTGCCGCAGGCTGTACGAAATATCCTGCCGCCGCTCGGCAATGAATTCATCGCAATGCTGAAGGATTCCTCACTGGTTTCCGTCATCGGCTTCGAAGAACTGACCCGCCGCGGACAGCTCATCATCGCGCAGACCTATGGCTCCTTTGAGATATGGTCCACCGTCGCTGTCCTGTACCTCATCATGACGCTGGCGATTTCCAGAGTGGTAGCAATGTTGGAGAAAAAATAAATGGCAGAAGAAAAGAATCTGATAGAAATCACCCACATCAGCAAAAAATTCGGCGATCTGACGGTCTTGAAAGACATCAGCGTCAAAGTCAAGGAGAAGGAAGTCGTCGTCATCATCGGACCTTCCGGCTCGGGGAAGAGTACGTTGCTGCGCTGCATCAATGGGCTTGAAACACCGACGACGGGATCCATCACATTCGACGGGGTGCCTGTCAATGGGGAAAAGAATATCAATGAAGTCCGCACGGAAGTCGGCATGGTCTTTCAGCGATTTAACCTTTTTCCGCATATGAGTGTCATTCAGAATCTGATGCTCGCGCCGATGAAGGTCAGAAAGATCTCCAAGAAGGAAGCCTATGACCGCGGTATGCAGCTCCTCAAAAAAGTCGGGATGGAAGACAAGGCAGACTACAAGCCTCCGCAGCTCTCCGGTGGGCAGCAGCAGCGTGTCGCTATCGCCCGCGCGCTCGCGATGAAGCCGAAAGCGCTCCTCTTCGATGAACCGACCTCGGCGCTAGACCCGGAAATGGTGCATGAAGTCTTGGATGTCATGCGTGAAGTCGCAGAAGAGGGCATGACCATGGTCGTCGTGACACATGAAATGGGATTCGCCAGAGAAGTCGGCTCCCGCGTCCTCTTCATTGATGGCGGCGTCATCGTCGAAGAAGGTCGCCCGCTGGATGTCTTCGAGCATACGAAAGAGGAACGTACGAAAGCTTTCCTTTCGCAGGTATTGTAATAGGAAAAATGAAAAGCAGCCATCGGGCTGCTTTTTTTGTTGGGGCTGGAGACTAAGAGACTGAGAGACTTGGAGATGTCAGACGTCAGATTTTTTGTACGACCTGCTTTCCGCTTATTCAACATACGCGAGGCCAACCCCGTCTCGCTGCGCTCGCCTGCAATGCTATTAAGTTAAGCGGCAGAACGTTCTTGGCTCCCCATCGGGGGAGCTGCGCGAAGGGCTGAGGGGGCTACGTAGCGGTATTGCATGAAAGTGTTGGA
>DLZS01000118.1:4201-4389 GCA_003447275.1 Dialister sp. | reverse complement strand
CCTCTGGAAGGGGCAGCCGAGCGGAGCGAGGCGGGGTTGGCCCCCACGTATGTTAGACCGCAGGGATTAGAGATCACGAGTGACTTGCATACCCCTTTCGGGCATCACCGTTTACTAAAATCGACGCTCGGCGGCTGCCTTACATCGCCTGCTTGAAACGCATTTCCCCGCTCTCTTTCATACCGCCA
>DLZS01000118.1:0-3959 GCA_003447275.1 Dialister sp. | reverse complement strand
CTTCCCCTCGAGGGGAAGGCTTGCGATACGAGAATACCGCTATACCTCCCCTGCTGGATCTTTTGAACCCTTTTCCCCCTAAATACCCCTTTCAGGCATCGCCACCATCTATACTCCGCGGCGCTTCTATATTTTTATGCGCCGCCCCCCCATGGAACCCTCTGAACCTGTTAAACCCGTCGAACCTCTTTCGCACGTAATCAAAGGCCGCCCCGCCCCACGGGCTAACCCTGAACCCTGAACCCCGAACCCGACAACCATTTCCCCTCTCATAAAACTCTCACAAACTCCGCCTACCCAAGGCGGAGTTTTTACGCTATAATAGTACAAATACATAGGTCACAGGAAAAAACGCTTGACCGAATACGAGTAAAGAGGTATAGTAAGTTAATTTATTTTCATCTTTTTACTCTATTTTTATTTAAGGAGGAAATAATGGCAACCTACATCAATGAACCGGCTCATACCTTTAATGAATATCTGCTCATTCCCGGATATTCTGACTGCAGCTGCATCCCGGCGAACGTCTCTCTGAAGACCCCGCTGGTCAGATACAAAAAAGGGGAAACACCGGCCATCACGTTAAACATTCCAATGGTTTCTGCGATCATGCAGGCCGTCTCCGGTGAAAAGCTCGCTGTCGAACTTGCAAGAAACGGCGGCGTTTCCTTCATCTACGGATCCCAGACTCCTGAAGAAGAAGCAGCCATGGTTGCCAGAGTCAAAGCACAGAAAGCAGGCTTTGTTCCTTCCGATTCGAACCTGTCGCCAGAAGCGACCTTAGCTGACGTCCTCGCCCTCAAAGCAAAGACCGGTCACTCCACCATCGCCATCACGGAAGACGGCACCTCCAACGGCAAAATGGTAGGCATCGTTTCCTCCAGAGACTACCGCGTAAGCCGCATGGACAAGAGCGAAAAGGTCAAGAACTTCATGACCCCGGTCGACAAACTTGTCAAAGCCAATTACGGCATCACCCTCTCCGAAGCCAATGACATCATCTGGGACAACAAGATCAATTCCCTGCCGGTCCTCTATGAAGACGGCCGCCTCTACGGATTCGTATTCCGCAAAGACTACGACTCCCATCAGGAAAACCCGAATGAAATGCTCGATGCACAGAAACGCTTCATCGTCGGTGCCGGCATCAATTCCAGAGACTACGCTGACCGCGTGCCGCTCCTCGTAGACGCAGGCGCCGATGTCCTCTGCATCGACTCCTCCGAAGGCTTCTCCGAATGGCAGAAGATCACCATCAACTGGATCCGTGAACGTTACGGCGAAAAAGTCAAAGTCGGCGCAGGCAATGTCGTCGACAGAGAAGGCTTCCTCTTCCTCGCAGAAGCTGGCGCTGACTTCGTCAAGGTCGGCATCGGCGGCGGCTCCATCTGCATCACCCGTGAAACCAAGGGCATCGGCCGCGGCCAGGCAACGGCTCTCATCGAAGTCTGCCAGGCCAGAGATGAATACTACAAGAGAACCGGCATCTATGTACCGGTCTGCTCCGACGGCGGCATCGTTTACGACCACCACATCACACTGGCCCTCGCCATGGGCGCTGACTTCGTCATGCTCGGCCGCTACTTTGCCCGCTTCGACGAATCCCCGACACAGAAGAGAACCGTCGGCGGTACCATCGTCAAGGAATACTGGGGCGAAGGTTCCAACCGTGCCAGAAACTGGGGCCGTTATGACCTCGACGGTTCCAAAAAGCTCGCTTTTGAAGAAGGCGTAGACTCCTATGTCCCATATGCCGGTCCGCTGAAAGAAAACGTCGAAAAGACCTGCGCGAAGATCAAAGCCACCATGTGCAACTGCGGCGCTATCACCATCCCGCAGCTTCAGGAAAAGGCGAAGCTGACCCTCGTCTCTGCGACCTCCATCGTAGAAGGCGGCGCTCACGACGTCATCCGCAAAGAAAAAGACGGCTCGGATAGATAAGCCGACAATAAAAAAGACTGCCCTTTCCGGCAGTCTTTTTTTACGTGCGGAAGATATCGGCATGAGAGCCTGTATCAATCAACGTCAGTGTGAGAATATCATCCTCAATGACTTCAAGCTCACCATTCATTTTTATGCTATAATAAATCCAGCACTGCAAACAAAGAATGACTTCCAGTCATCCATTCACGAAAGAGAGTGATTGCTATGAAAAAAATGATGATCGCCTTGGCAACTGCCGCTGCCATCGCTGCCGGCTCTATGTCCGTTTCCGCAGAAAGCCTCTGGAAATATAACGACACCATCACCATCGACATGCAGGAGACCAGTATCAAGAAGACCACAAACGGTCATGAGATCCTGAACTTCGTCGCCGTCGAAGCCATCGAAGGCGGCACCTGCACTTACACCTATGCTTACGACCGCACCGCCGGCACCATCCAGGTCGTCGAAATGGAAAAGGAAACGAAGAAGCTCCACTACAAGAGCAACTTCACTCCGACCTCCGTCAATTCTTCGAACCCGGTCATCCGTGCCCGTGCCCAGATGGCAGAAGACGTATATCAGAAAAAAGTAGGACATAAGAAATAATGGAACAGCCGATCACCGCAGATGATATCAGCCGCGACCTCATCCATTTCATCGCCAAGTCCCCCTCCACCTTCCATGCCGTCCGCGGCATCAAGGCGGCGCTCCTCTACGCAGGCTTCACAGAGATCCGCGAAGAAGACACCTGGCAGATCGAGAAGGGCGGCAAGTACGTCGTCACCAGGAATGGCAGCGCCCTCATGGCCTTCACCGTGCCACAAGAAGGCGCAGAAGCCTTCCATATCACAGCCTCGCACTGCGACTCCCCGACCTTCAAGATCAAAGAGAATCCGGAGATCGCAGACGGGCCGTATGTGAAGCTCAATGTCGAGGGCTACGGCGGCATGATCATGTCGACCTGGCTCGACCGTCCCCTCTCCGTCGCAGGACGTCTCCTCGTCACGGAGAACGGCCACCTCGCAGAGAAGCTCGTCGCGATCGACGGCACCATGCTCGTCATCCCCTCCGTCGCGATCCATATGGACCGCAGCGTGAACCAGCATAAAGAGTGGAAAGTGCAGAAGGACATGCTCCCTCTCTATGGTATGACCGGCGCCAAGACCCCTTTCATGGACCTCATCGCCGTCGCTGCCAAGGTGAAGGCAGAGGACATCCTTGCCCATGACCTCATCCTCTACAGCCGCGTCCCCGGCACTATCTGGGGCGAAGAGAGAGAATTCATCTCCTCACCGAAGCTCGACGACCTGCAGTGCGCTTTTGCCTGCTTCCGCGGCTTCACGCAGGGACAGAAGGAGAAATACATCTCCGTCTACGCCCTTTTCGATAACGAAGAAGTCGGCAGCGCCACCTCACAGGGTGCCGGCTCCACCTTCCTTGCAAATACACTTGAGCGTCTCGCTCGCTCCCTCGGATACAGCTATGATGAGACCATGGCCATGATCGCGAGAAGCTTCATGATCTCCGCTGACAACGCCCACAGCGTCCACCCGAACCATCCAGAATATGCGGATCCGGTGAACCGTCCGGTCATCAATGGCGGCATCGTCATCAAGTACAGCGCCGCACAGAAATATGCGACCAATGCCTTTTCTGCCGCCTACTTCAAGAAGCTGTGCAAGGACCATGACATCCCCACGCAGACCTTCACGAATCACAGTGACAATCCCGGCGGCTCCACGCTGGGCAATATTTCAAACACTGTCATCGCCATGCCGACCGTAGACATCGGTCTCCCCCAGCTCGCCATGCACTCCTCCTATGAGACTGCCGGCGTCAAGGATACTGCCTATCTCGTCGATGCCGTGACGAAGTTCTATGAATAACTGGTGACTGGTGACTGGTGGCTAGGGACTAGAGATTAGGACAATACACGAAATCGGACTTGTTTCTTCCTGACTCCCCCATGACGCTATGAAAAAGGAGCTGTGAAATAACGATCATCTCATTTTCGCGTTCCATCTGCCGCGGGG
>DLZS01000061.1:0-6038 GCA_003447275.1 Dialister sp. | reverse complement strand
AATCGCAGAGCCGGATTTCATATGGATTTTTATACATAGCTTCGTCATCATCTTCCTTAAATAGCTCGCTATTCGCGTCAGATGATTCCTTGCTCTGTATAAAAATCCAAGAATGAAATCAGACAACGATTGAATCAGTGTTTCCCTAGCCGCATGATAAAAAGGTGCACCCCATTCAGATCCTGATGCGCCGCACCTTCATGTCTCATTTTTCAGTTTTCCTGTGCAGCGTAAATATAGCAAGCTCCCTGTCGCAGGAAAAACGGAAGGGGAACCAGCTCGCATCCCCGCGCGAAACGTAGCCCTGATGCACGCCATCGCTGTACATCCCTCGTGTATAGCGGAAAGGCACAAGGATCGGCCGCCCGAAAAGGCCGAACTGTGTCCCATGCGTATGCCCGGTGAGCGTCAGGAAGGCTCCTTTCTCAAAGCCCAAATCGATGAAATCAGAATGATGCGCGAGCAGGATCGACGGTGCGCCCTCCGGAATGTCAGCATAGGCGAAGTCCATCATATTCTGCATTTCAAGCGGCCGCGCCGCCCCGCGGCTCCATGGGTAATCCACCCCCGCCACATAGAGCGCCGCATCTCCGCGCCGGATCACCATGCTTTCATTTTCCAAAAGACGGGCCCGCGTCCTTAAGAGCTCACGGCGGATGAGATCCTTGCCGCGGTAGTACTCATGATTTCCCCATGCATAGAGAATGCCATCGGGAAAAGCCGCCTGCCATTCGTCTAAGATATCCGCCGTTTCCTTCATATGGCGCACATCATCGATGAGATCCCCCGTGAAAAAGACCGCCTCTGCCCCTTCTGCCTTCGCACGCGCCATCTCGCGCGGAAGGTCCGTATAGCGGAAGTAGGGGCCGATGTGCGTATCCGTCATCTGCGCGAAGCGATACCCCTCCAGCGCCTCCGGCAGATCCTTCACATAGATATCGTGATGCTCCGTCACCTCCCGATGATTTCCATCATAGGCTCCATAGACACCGATCCCCAGCGCCGCCAGAAGTCCCAGCGCGCCCAAGAGCTGCGTCGCACGCCGAAGGGCTTTGGGCAGACTCAAAAGCGCAAGCGGGATGAGGAGAAAGAGCGCTATGATCTCTGCCACCATGAATCCCGTCATCCCATACGCCAGATAAAGGGACCAGAGGCCGAGCCCGTCATACCCCTTCGCATACCAGAGGAAATACGCGCCCGCTGCCCCGCCAAGGATCGCAATCGCCAGTGCATAGAAATAGAAACGCCTCCGGCGGAAAAGCAGCGACAAAAGCGCTCCGTCGATGAGGCCAAGAACAGAAAAGAGGAGAAGGATCATGGTTTCGAAATACATAGCGTAACTCCTTGTAAGAATGATTTGAGGGGATGAGTGGCTGAGGATGAGGAACCTCGGGTGACTAGGGACTGGTGACTAGGAGGCTAATAGATTCCCGTATCGTCATTTCGAGAGAAGCGAGAAATCTTTGTCATTCGCGGCGAGGGGCTCACGTTTCCCCCACATGTGCCGCGCACCTTTCTGCTTTCCTCATCTGTCTTTCCTGCCGCCTGTGCCCTATCCGCCCCTTCGGGGCACCTTCCCCTCGAGGGGAAGGCTATTTATATAAAGCGGCGAAGCCGCCACCTTCATTCCTAATTCCTCATTCAGGCAAAGATTTCATCCACAATCAAGGGACGGCACACCCCACGGGCTGACCCTGAACCCATTATCCTTGATTCCTCCCTCTTTGTCAAAATGACTTCTTAAAAAATTCTTGACAATCCCCTGCCTCATATGGTATTATCTCTAAAGTCAGCTATGTGGAGTGATACTCAAGTGGCTGAAGAGGACGGTTTGCTAAATCGTTAGACCGGTTATACCGGTGCGGGAGTTCGAATCTCCCTCACTCCGCCACAGGAACGGATCTCGTCAGAGATCCGTTCTTTTATTTTTATAGCAAAAAAGAAAAGGAGCAGCCGATGGCTGCTCCTTTGGCATACAGTGATTTTCCAAGGCGGGTCAAAAAGCCGCCTGTACAAGTTCTCTCTTAGTCTGTGCCATAAAAAACCTCCTGATATAAGAATCATCACTTCCAACATGTGATATGTCTTATATTAGAAGGAAATAAAAAAGGGCAAGGTTCAGGGTTAGCCCTTGGGGCGTGCTGCCCTTCGATTGTTTGCAAAAGAGGGGAGCGGGTTCTGTAGGTTCTACGGGTAGGGCGGGGAAGGTGCGGCGCAAAAAATAATGAAGCACCGCGGAGGTTTGATGGTGTTTCGCGATGTCGTCATTTCGAGCGCAAGCGAGAAATCTCTATGGCAGAACGCTCATTGCCTGATGTGAGACAGCACCAAGACATCGTTTTTCCCAAGCGCATACACGCTGATTCCCGCAGTGCAGTAGAGATCCCTCGGCTGCGCTCGGGATGACGATGTCGGAGAATCCCAGTCACCAGTCACTGCTAATCCCCAGTCCCTAATCCCTAGCCACTTATCCCTGCTTTCAAACTTACGGCGCTTTTGATTTGTGCGCCGCACCACAAACCTGAACCCGTCAACCTGAACCCTGAACCTTCACTCCCCATTCATCCTTTTGATTTCAGCCAGCAGGTCCTCCGCTTCTTGGAGCGAAGCGGCTTCCCTGTCTTCATTTTCTGCAAGGCTCATATCGATCGCCATGCCTTCGTGGAGATCCTCAAACCAGGCGGCGGGCAGCCGGATCTCCTCTTCCTCTTCCGTCAGGAAGACCGCCATCTTCTCCTCGATGCGGTCCAGTGTCAGTTCCTTTTTCATCTTAGCGCTCCTTTGTGATCTTGTAGCCGTCCCCCGTGGTGGTCAGGGTCAGCGTGCCGTCGTGGTCGGTGCGGTAAATGTGGACCTTGGCTTTTTCAAGCTTCGCTACGGTCGTCTTATGCGGATGTCCATAGTCATTGTTCAGTCCGCAGGAAATGAAAGCCTCCTTCGGTGAGACAGCCCGCAAAAAGTCCGGAGACGTCGACGTGCGGCTGCCGTGATGGCCGACCTTCAGCACATCGCTCTTGAGTGTCCCCTTGTTGGCAAGGATGGATGCTTCCTCCTCTTTTTCCGCATCGCCGGTGAACATCATGGAGAAATTGCCATAAGAGAGCCTGCCGACGATGGAATTGTTATTGAAGTCCGAATTCCCCTTCTGGTCCTTGATGACCTTGACCGGCCCGAGCACCTTGTAGCTGACGCCATCGAAAAAGGTAAGTGCATCGCCCGCTTTCAGCGCCTTATAGGGGATCTGGTTCGCCTTGATGGCTTTCAGATAGTTCTTGTAAGACGCCGTGCCGGATGGCATGCCGTCATCATAGATGGCTTCGACCTTGAAATTTTTGAAAATGGCCTGCATCCCGCCCAGATGATCGGCATGCGGATGCGTGATCACGACCTTGGAGAGACTCTTCACGTGATACTTTTTGAGCAGTGCCACGATGGTATCACGGTGCTCGATGTCTCCGCTGTCGATCAGGACGAATTTTCCATCCTTCTCCAGCAGGCAGGCATCTCCCTGTCCGATATCGAGCATACGTACCGTGAGAGCCTTCCCGCTCTTCGCCTCACTGCCCTTTGCCTTCGAAGCCGCAGAGAACGAAGCTGCCGCGCCACCGCCGCAGCCCGCTGCCGCCAGAGCGACCGTAAGAGTGAGTACGATGGCCAGAAGGTATTTCCAGATCTGTTTGATGGATAACATATAAATCTCCTTTTGTAAAATAGGTGCAAATAGTTCGGGGTTAGCCCGTGGGGCATGCCGTCCCTTGATTGCGTGCAAAAGAGGTTCATCGGGTTCTATAGGTTCAAAAAGGGGTGGTGCGGCGCATAAAAATCAAAAACGCCGCAAAGGTTTGAAACTTGCGGTTTTCTCGTATCGCAAGCCTAATCCCTAGCTACTAATCCCTAGCTACCAGTCACTAGTCACTAGTCACTAGCCACTAGTCCCCAGTTACCATTTCCCTCGCCCTCGGCACCATCCTTGCCACATCGCTCGCAGTATAGCCGACAGGTGTCTCTCTCGCAAGGAGATCGCCTGAAAGGCCGTGAAGATAGACGCCGCAGATCGCAGCCGGCTCCGGATCCATCTCCTGCCCGACAAGAGCGGCAATGATCCCTGTCAGGGTATCGCCCATACCGCCTGTTGCCATGCCGGGATTTCCGGTCACATTCACATAAGCGAAGCCATCTTTCGTGGCGATGACGGTCGGCATGCCCTTCAGGACGAGCGTCACTCCCCGCTCCATCGCAAAAGCGATCGCACCATCAATGCGCTCTCTTTCCGCCTCAGCCGCCATTCTTCCCGTCAGATGGGCGAATTCCCCCACATGCGGCGTCAGGATCAACTGGCCGGGGCAGCGGGCGAGATCGATCTCCATCTCCTTCACCGCATACAGCGAATCTGCATCGACAATGATCGGCTTCCTCCAGCGTGTGAGGATCTCCTTCACAAAGCGCCCCGTCTCTGCGTCACGGCCAAGCCCCGGGCCGATGGCGAGCACATCATAGGCCTCTGCCTTTTGGAGGACTTCCTCTGCCATAGCAGACGTGAAGAAATCCGAATCCCCCACGGACGACACCATGAGCTCGGGCACCTTGCCCGCTATCACAGCCGCCGCCTTTGGCACAGTCACGACAGCCACCTTGCCGGCCCCAGCATGGAGCGCGCCCTGTCCGGCGAGGAGCGCCGCCCCCTCCATGCCGGCCGAGCCGGCGATGATGCCGATGAATCCATTCTTTCCTTTATGACACATGCGCTCCCTCAAAGGCAGCAGATTTCCCACCACACTCTCTTCGATAAGGCTCACGGGAAGAGAGCGGCCCACAGCCGCAGGGAGGCCGATCGCGCTATAGAGCACCTTGCCGCAGTACTCATGCCCCGGAGAAAGCACATGACAGCGCTTGTACGACTCCAGCGCCACCGTGTAATCTGCCATGACGGCAAGCCCCATAGGCTCTCCCGTATCCGAAGACAGACCGCTCGGTACATCGACAGAGACCACCGACGCACGCGACGCATTCATCATCTCTATGACCTCGGCCTTCACGCCGCTGACCTCTCGGGAAAGCCCCGTACCGATCAGCGCATCCACGATGACATCCGCGCTTTCCAAAGGTGTCTCCCAGTCCGTATCCTCACTGACAGGGATGACCTGCACCCACATTTTTTCAACGATCCGGCGATACAGACGTGCCGTTTCACTCATATGCGCCTCATTGCCGCACAAGAGCACCGCGACGCTTGCGGTCAGCGCGCACAAATACCTTGCGATGACGAAGCCGTCTCCGCCATTGTTGCCCGTCCCGCAGACCACCACCACAGACTTTCCCTTCCAATCGATCTCCGGCTGAATGAGCGATACCACATCGCTTCCTGCATTCTCCATCAGCACCGCTTCGGGAAATCCGTAGCTCTTCATCGCTTCCCTATCGAGCGAGCGCGACTCATCAGCCGTCGTGATGTACTTCATGATGACCTCCTGCCATGACGACCACCGTGATCGCCATCTCCTCTTCATGTGAAATAGAGATCGACATCTCCGTAATCCCAAGCTCTTCTGCCCGCTTGGCGAACGTCCCTGCGAGGTGAAGCTCCGGCTGCCCCCACTCACCCCAGGTCACATACGCATCCTGCCACGCCGAACCGAAGATGCCGATCCCAAGTGCCTTCCCTGCCGCTTCTCTCGCGCCCCAGAGCGCTGCATACGACTCCGCGCGCTTCTTCCCTTTCTTCTCGCAATGCGCGATCTCCTCTTCCGTGAATATCTTCTCCGCGCGGCGGGGAAATTTTTCAAGGATCCGCTCCCACCGCGCGATCTTCACCAGATCTACACCGACAAACATAGCTCGTACCTCCTTTTGCTCTATTGTACTAAAGAGGGGGACAGGGTTCAAGGTTCAGGCTTAGACCGTAGGGCGTGCCGCCTCTGGATTGTGGATGAAAGCTCTACTCGAATGAGGAAGAATGCCCCCCATCTCCTAGTCACTAGCTGCTCATCCCTGCTTTCAAATCTTTGGGGATATCCATTTCCCGTATCGTCATCCCGAGC
>DLZS01000025.1:3641-13584 GCA_003447275.1 Dialister sp. | reverse complement strand
TCATTTCTTCACAGCCTCTTTTTGTGCATGGTATGAGAGAACAAGCGGTGTATCCTGATTTTCCGCCGATCACTTATCTCCTACAATATACGGGATGGCGTCGATGTCGTTGACCGGCATGAGATGAGCACCGGCAGCGTGGATCTCGCGCAGGGCGGTGACGATCTCTTTGGAGATCGCAAGACCGGTCTCGCGGCCGCCTGTTTCCATCTGCGAAAGGACTTTCGCCGGGATGGTGATGCCCGGGACTTTGTCATTCAGATAGTTTGCCATCTTGAAGCTTTTCAGCGGGACAATGCCGAAGAGGATGGGAAGATCCAGGTCTTTGGCACAGGCGAGGAAGTCTTCTGCCTGCTTGATGTCATAGATCGGCTGGGTCTGGATGAACTGAGCTCCCGCTTTTTTCTTGCTCTCCAATCGTTTGATCTCTGCATCGAGGTCATCGGTGCCGGGATTTCCTGTGGTACCGATGTAGAAATCTGTAGCCGCGCCAAGGTCGTGTCCTTCGATATCGTGACCGCTGTTCAGGCAGCTGGCGATCTGGATAAGGCCAGTGGAGTCGATTTCAAAGACTCCTTTGGCATTCGGATGGTCACCGATCTTGGGCGGATCACCGGTGAGGGTGAGGATGTTATGCACGCCGAGTGCGGCTGCTCCCAGAAGTTCCGCCTGGAGGCCGATGACATTTCTGTCGCGGCAGGTCAGATGGAAGATGGACTCGACCTGGTACTTCTGCTGGATGATGCAGGAGAGGGCGATCGGGCTCATACGCATTTTTGCCATGGGGCAGTCGGCGATATTGACTGCGTCGACGTAGGGAGCGACTTTCTGCGCCTGCTCTTCCGTGATGGCGGAGGAGGCGCTCTTCGGCGGATCCAGCTCGGTCGTGATGGTGAAGATGTGATTCTGGTTTTTCTCTTTTAATGTGGACATAGGGGACTCCTTCGGAAAATTGGCAGCTAGAGATTAGGGATCAGATGCCACGAGTGACTAGTCATTGAAATGTCAGCTCATGGCACCACCATTTTGTATTTTTCATGCAAGCGAGGCTTTCATACACGATCATGGGATGGCACGCTCAGCGGGCTGGCCCTCCGACTATTTCTCCATCATCCGATCGGCTTCTTTGATGGCGGCGATGCCGTCTTTGCAGTAGGCATCAGCGCCGATGGAGGCGGCGTAGTCTTTCGTGACGACGGCGCCTCCTGTCAGGATGGAGACGGCGGGGCATTTCTCTTTGACGAGGGAAACGGTCTTTTCGAGCTCCGGAAGGGTGGTGGTCATGAGGGAGCAGAGGCCGACGAGATCCGCGTGGTGTTCTTCGATGGCGGAGAGGAAGGCTTCGGGGGCGACGTCCTTGCCGAGATCGATGACGCGGTAGCCGCTGTTTTCAAGAAGGGCAGAGACGATATTCTTGCCGAGGTCGTGGATGTCGCCCTGGACGGTGCCAAGGATCAGTGTACCTTTGGCAGCCGTGGCGGCTTCGGGGAGCATTTCCTTGATGACCTTGAAGGCGGCCTGCATGGCTTCGGCGCTCATCATGACCTGCGGGAGGAAGACTTTCCCGGCGCCGTATCCGTCACCGATCTCGGTCATGGCAGCGGTGAGACCGCTCTGGATGATCTCTTCCGATGAGAGCCCGGCTTCGATGGCACGCTTTACCGCACTCGCCGCTTCCTCTTTTTCGCCCTGCTTCACGGCGGCCTTTACCTGGGCAAGCGGTGGAAGGTCTTGTACCGGCGTGGCTGCATCTGCTGCGGCCGGGGCATCCTGTGCTTCCTGAATGAAGTGCAGGGCGCCTTTGTCAAAGCCAAGGAGCAGCTTGGCATTGGTGAAGGCATCCTTCACGCCCTGATCGAGCGGATTCACGATGGGGGCATTCATGCCGCAGGCGAGTGCCATGGTGAGGAAGGCTGCATTGATGCGTGGGCGGCAGGGGAGGCCGAAGGAAACATTGCTCGTCCCCATGACGCAGGGGAAGCCGAATTCTTTTTTGTACAGCTTGATGGTACGCAGGGTCTCGCTCGCGCCTCTGTCCCCGGAGCCGACGGTGAGGACGAGCGGGTCAAGGAGAAGGTCTTCTTTGCGGAGTCCGGCAGCGAGGGCTTTTTCCTCGAGATAGCGAATGATGCGGACGCGTTCTTCGGCGGTCTCGGGCAGATTTCCCTTCTCGATCGGAAGGAGCAGGAGAGCGGCGCCGTAGGTCTTGGCAAGACGGAGCATCGCGTCTAAGCGTTCTTCATTCTCTGCATTGGCTGAATTGATGAGCGGGCGGCCCGGATACAGCTTCAGGGCTTTTTCAAGGACCTTCGGGTCGGTGCTGTCGATGGAGAAGGGGACGGGGCAGAGCATGGAGAGCTGGGAGATCGCCGTCTCCATGAGAGCGACCTGGTCTACCCCGGGGACGCCCATATTCACGTCGAGGATGTCAGCGCCCGCATCGACTTCCGCGAGGGCTTCTTTCTTGACGGAGGTGAAGCTGCCTGCCTTCAGGTCTTCTCTCATTTTTTTGCGGCCGGTCGGATTGATGCGTTCGCCGATCTTGACGGGGGCATAGTCATCGCCGATGAAGACGGTCTGTGTCCGCGAGGTGAGTGCCGTAAAGGGCGGGATCTTTTCTTTCGGAGAGATAGTCACATCGCTGAGGGCGAGGACTTCTTCACGGATATGATCCGGCGTCGTGCCGCAGCAGCCGCCGAGGAAGGATACGCCGGCCTTGGCAAATTCCGGTGCCCAGCTGCCGAAGTCTTTCGGCGTGAGTGGGAAATGGGTCTCGCCATTTTCCAGCACCGGCATGCCGGCATTCGGTTGAATGATGATGGGCTTATTCGTGTAAGGGACCATCTGCTTCGCGGCTTCCAGCAGCTTTTCCGGGCCGACGGAGCAGTTCGCACCGATGACGTCTGCGCCCATGGCATCCAGGAGGATGACAGCGGCTTTCGGGTCGGTGCCGGTGATGGTGCGTCCGTCTTCTGCATAGGTCATCTGACAGATGACAGGAAGGTCGCAGGCCGTCTTAGCAGCGATGAGGGCGGCCTTCATCTCCTGAATGTCGATGATGGTCTCGATGATGAGCGAGTCTGCTCCGGCACTGGCAAGGGCTTTTGCCAGACGGTAGTAGTTCTCGCAGGTCTCATCGAAGGAAAGATCGCCCAAGGGGGAGAGGAATTTTCCTGTCGGACCCATATCACCGGCGATCTTTACACGATTTCCGCAGGCTGTACGCACATTTCGCACAGCGGCTTCACAGATGGCTTCCACCTTATCCGCAATATCATAGTCTGCGAGCTTGATGGGGGAGGTGCCGAAGGTATTCGTCGTGATATAGTTACTTCCTGCGTCTGCGTATTCCTTATGGATGCGCTGTACAATGTCCGGGTGGGTGATATTGTAGTAGTCTGGGCAGTCTCCTGTCGAGAGGCCGTAGCGCTGCAGCATGGTACCCATGCCGCCATCAAAAAAAATCATAGTGGTTCTCCTTTTTATTATTGTATTATATATTTCATTATTATAGCGTAGGGGGGAAAGAAGTGGCTAGGAATTGGGATTCGCGGTTCAGGGGGCGCAAAAAATGACGATACGAGAGAGTCTGATGTCTCCCAGTCACCAGTCACCTATATTATAGATTCCGAAATGGACAGCTCATGAGTCCGCACGCCCGGCATTTCGCCGGAGCGGGGCGGGCGCTGCATTGAGAGATGCCGATGATGGCAGAGACGGACTTCCTCGGGAAAAGCATGGCGTGGTCGGTCACATGGATACCGATCGTTTCTGCACCGATCGCTCGGCAGAAATCAGGCTGCTGCGTGACAGGCCAGTCCCCGTAGCCGGGGGAGAAGCGCCAGACTGTATGCTGTCCGCTTCGCGCGGCCTCTCTCTGGATCAGGGCATCGACCTGATCGGCGAGGTGCTCGACGGCAGCGGTCGCGGCGGCATCGAGGAGAAGCCCCTGCAAGTACTCGCCGCTCTTAAAATGTGCATCGGATGCCTTCTCGATTTCTTCGCCCACCGTGACAGCGAGTACGCCGACGGACCAGGCCTGGGAAAGGTGCCTCAAGATCGAGCGGCCGGTGAGGGTCAGCGGATGCGCTCCGCCGATCGTCCCGTTTTCCGGGTCGTAGGGGAGGATCTGCCAGATGCCTCTCGGCTCGGCGAGGGCAAGCGCTTCCCTTATGGCGCTGTCGATGGCGTCTTGGGGAAATTCCTTCACCTTCGGAGAGAGTCCCGCATAGCGCATCATTTCTTTTTGATCGATCTGGAACAATGTTCCGTTGAATAGTGGCATAGGGTCTCCTTTGGAAGCCTGAAAAACGGAAAAATCAATAAAAAAATCCTTCATCCCTCTAGGGACGAAAGATTCGTGGTACCACCCAATTTCACTCATGCATCACTGCACGGGTCTTCACAGGTACGCCGGCAAAGCCTTGATACCCTCGCGCTGTATCGGGCGTCCCCGGGATGCTTCATGATTCAGCCTTCCTGGCTCGGAGTCCATCTTCTGCAGATATCTCAATGCTTCTTTTCACCATACGAAGCTCTCTTTGAATGCCGTCTCTGCGTACTCTTCTCTTCATTGCCACTGTGTAATTGTATGTAACTATAGCATATGAGCGGGGGAGTGTCAAATGGCTGGGAAGGCATTTTTTAGGACGCCTTGACCTTGGTTTTCCGCTTTTTACCATTCTGCTCTTGCTTTTTTTCATACGTGCATTAGAATTTAAAGAAAAGCTTTTTTTATATACGAGGTCTAACTATGAAAATATCCAATTCTTCTCTTTCCATCCGAAGCAAGATGACGCTCATCCTGGATACGGGACAGCTGATGATGGAGAGTGGTGCAGGGAGCAAGCGTATCGTGCGTGACATGCTCCGCACAGCGGCCTGCCTTGGCATCTACTGGGAAGATGTACAGATCCATATCACATACTCTACCATCATGATCAATGTCGATGATGGGGAAAAGGCATATACGATGTTCCGCAAATGCTACCGCCATGGCATCAATATGACGGCTCTTTTGCAGACGAGTGAGGCCAGCTGGGAAGCACTGTATAAAAACGAATCCTATGATAATTTCCGCCTTCGCCTGAATTATATCAGACAGAATTTTAGAAATCGCATTTATCCGGAGTGGATGGTCATTCTGGCCATCGGACTGGCATCAGCGGCATTCTGTCTGATTTTCGGCGGTCATGCTGTCGATGCGCTCTTCACCATGCTGGCGGCGATGGTGGGAGCTCTTGTGAAGTATGGATGCAACCGTCTTGAGGTGAATGGGTATGTCACCATTGCCATCTCCGCGTTCTTTGCGACGCTCACGGCCTATGGGACGATGTATCTTCCCGGGGCGACGAATCCGTTTCTTCCTGTGGTGGCCTCGGCGCTCACCTTGATCCCCGGCGTACCGCTCATCAATGGGGTCGATGATTTTCTGAACAGCTACTTGACATCCGGGATGACGCGATTCACGCACACGGTCCTCATCATGCTGGCGATGACCTTTGGGATCGCAGGCGCTGTCAGTCTGACAAATGTCCCCAGCTTCACCGAAGTACCGATCGCGCCGGAGCATTTGTACATTATGCAGGCACTGGCAGCCGCTATGGCAGCATTGGGGTTTTCTATCATGTTCAATGTGCCAAGGCGCTATATCATCGCAGCCTGCCTCGGGGCCGTCCTCACGGTGGATACGAGAAATATTCTGATGGTCTCCTTCCATATGGGGATGGCGAGTGCCTCCTTCCTCGGAGCCGCGCTGCTCTCCGTCTTCTATTTTGCGCTCTCCCGCTACTTCCATGCCCCTGTCTTCGTGGTCACGATACCGGCGATCATTCCGCTGATCCCGGGCGTGCTGCTCTATCGTTTCCTGTTTGCCATCATTGATATCGGACAGATCGATCTGATGGAGCTGCTGACGGCTTTCAAAACAGGTGTCGAGGCGATGCTTATCATTCTGGGGCTCTCTCTTGGTGCGACGCTCCCGGATGCGATCGCGCATCAGTATATCGAGCGATCAAAGCGGAAGAATCTGGAGAAGCTCCTCAAACGAAGAGATGGCATAGAAGCGGATATCCGGAAAGCAGCGGATCTGGACAAGGCGAGCGGAAGAGGATAACTATTATGAATGAGGAATTAGAAATTAGGAATGAGGAATGAAGGTGGCGGCTTCGCCGAGATCGAGAGCTCAGGTCGCAGCTGTTCTGGCATTCGTTATCTCACATACGACGTTTCTCGCCGCTCAGGATGACGAAACGGGGCGATGCCCGAAGGTAGTATTCAAGTTACAAGTCACTAGGCACCAGTCACTTGGCACCCCTAATCCCTAGCCACGCATCCCTGCTTTCAGGGTTCAGGGTTCAAGGTTCAAGGCTGTGGTGCAGCGCATAAAAATATAGAAGCGCCGCGGAGGTTTGAAACTAGCGGTTTTCTCGTATCGCAAACCTAATCCCTAGCTACCCATCCCTAGTTACCAGTCACAAGTCACTGGCTACCAGTCACTAGTCCACCATCCCCATTTCCAAAAAATCAATTTGACACCAATTCTTCTCCGTGCTATAGTAGGTTCAACAAAGAAAGCCTTGGAACAGGAAGAGTAGGATAGTGATGGCGCTTCAGGGAGCCGGCGGAGAGTGCAAGTCCGGTGCGACAGCTATGTGAATGGGCCTGGGAGGCGCAGCCTGAGCCGAAAGGGGTAGGAGCTGCCGGAGATCGCCGTTACCGATGATGAGCTGGACCTTGTGTCAAGTAGGGTGGTACCGCGGAAAGTGATCCTTTCGTCCCTTTGCTGGAAAGCAGAGGAATGAAGGGATTTTTTATTGGATGAATACGATCCTGTAAAGGGGGATATGAAATGGAACAAGTGAAAGATGTATCGGAGCTTGTCTTTGTCAAGGCGCGGGGCGGGCGCTTCCGCTGGCTGACGATTTCTACACTGATGCTGGCGATCGGGATGCTGCTGCACTTGGTCTCGCCATCGGTGGCAGGCTTCACGCCGAACTGGATGATCGCGACCTATGTGGTAGCGATCCTTCTGACGAAGCCGACATACAAGCAGTGCCTCGGCATCTGCATGGTCGCAGCGCTGATGGAAGTCTTCACCAGTAAGTCGGCTTTCCCGTATGGCGACTTTGCTTCGGAATTCTTCGGCGCCTATGTGGCAGGTTTCTTCGCACACAGCGTACCGCCGATCAGGATCGGGAAATTTTCCCTCCGTCCTGCCATCGCAGGCTTCGTGACGACGATCGTCTCCGGCTTCACCTTTGTTTCCATCCTGACGCTCGTCATGGGGATCCCGATGAAGGTATATCTCTACGGAATGCTCCCGATGGTGGCCCTGGTCGGCGTAGGCAATGGGATCATCACGCCATTCCTCTACTTCCCGGCGCTGCGTCTCTTCAAGTCCATGCACTACATGGCTGAGTCAGATACCGTAGACAGTGACCATTCCGGTCTGTCTCTTAGGCAGTCCGAAGAGGGCGTCATCAGCGTAGAGCATCTGACCTATACCTATCCTTTTGCCAAAGAGCCGGCATTGAAAGATGTGTCTCTTGCGGTGCGCAAGGGAGACTTCGTCATCGTGACGGGGCCGAACGGGGCAGGGAAGACGACGCTCCTCATGTCGATGGCGGGGGCGATCCCGCACTACTACGGCGGTACGATGCAAGGCATGGTCTTCACGGACGGCAAAGCCGTGACACAGCACAATATCGCAGACCTGGCATCCTCCATCGGTGTCATCCTTTCCGACTACAAGGCGCAGATCGTCACGCTGACTGTGGGGGAGGAAATGGCATTTACGCTTGAAAACCATGGTTTCCCACCGGAAGAGATCCGTCGCCGCTCGAAAGAAGCACTTGCGAAAGTCCATCTCGAAGGTCTTGAGGACCGCAAGGTGACGACTCTCTCCGGCGGTCAGTGCCAGCGTCTCGTCGTCGCAGCCGTCCTTGCCGAAGAGCCGGACGTACTGGTCTTCGATGAACCGACATCCGCACTCGATCCGGAAGGCATCCGCGAATTCTATGAAATGGTCGGCGAGCTGAACGAGAAGGAAGGTCTCACGGTCATCGTGGCAGAGCACCATCTCGAAGCCGCACTCCCCTATGCGAAGAAATTCGTCCTCATGAATCATGGCGAAATCATCGTAAGTGGCACGCCGGAAGAAGTGATGCGCCGCATGTATACTGAACATATTTATGAAGAAGCCATCCCGGATATGTACAAGGCACAGCTCGAACTCGAGCAGGTGGGGATGACCTTCGAGAAGCCATTCCTGAATCTGGCCGATGCAGAAACCTCGGTCATTCATTCCTTTGCGAAAGGAGGAGAGAAAGATGCTTGAACTGTCTCATGTGACCTTCCGCTATGCGGAAGGGCTGCCGGACGTATTGAAAGACATTTCCCTCTCCTTTGACAAGGGAGAATTCGTCGCCATCACAGGGCGAAACGGCTGCGGCAAGACGACTGTGACCCGCCTCCTGACGGGACTTGAGAAAGCAGCCTCGGGGCAGATCCTCTATCATGGGAAAGACGTGACTCGCGAAGAACCATCTGAGCGCAGCCGCTTCATCGGCTACGTCTTCCAGCAGCCGGATCGGCAGATGTTTATGCCGACGGTCCGAGAGGAGATCGCCTTCGGCCCCTATCAGCAGGGGAAACGCGGCGCAGAGCTCGAGGAAGCCGTGGCGCGCGCCATGCAGGACACTGACACAGAAGCTCTCGCGGAGGAGTATCCGCGCATCCTGTCTCGCGGCGACCAGCAGCGAGTCGCCATCGCCTCGGCACTTGCGATGGATACCGAATATCTCGTGCTCGATGAACCGACGAGCGGACAGGACGGACGAGAAAAACAGCGCCTGATGAAACTCATGGAAAGTCTGCAGGAGAAGGGCATCACCATCATCCTCGTCACCCATGACATGGATATCGTCGCGAAAGACTGCACTCGCGTCATCGTCATCGCAGAGCATGAGATCGCTTTCGACGGTCATCCCTCTGAGCTTTTCTCTGCGGAGAACCGTCCGGAAGACTGGGGACTTGCCTATCCGCCGGCCGTCCGTCTGGGGCGTAAGCTCCCCGGCAGTCCCTACTGCAAGGATATGAATGCGTTCTGCCGTGCTTTTTATGAACTGAAAGGAGGAAAAATCGAATGAGAAATCTGGTACCCTTGACCAAAATCCTTCTCACCTTCGGGACGGCCGTCTGGGCGATCGTCCTCTCCGAGCCGACGAGTCTTGCTGCCCTCTGCCTCCTTGAGCTTCTGATCCTCCTCGTGTCCGGCGAACTCATCAAGAATCTGAAAGCCCTCCTTGCCCTTGTCATCTTTGCGGTCATGCTGGGCGTGATCGAGTACATCGGCGGCGGCAGTGTGAAGGAATGTAATGTCGCGGCCCTGCGTATGCTGGGGATGACGATCATTTTCATCTATCTTCTTGGGACAGTGAAGCTGCAGGACCTCACCGCTTCCATGGTGCGCCAGCTGAAAGTGCCGTACGAATACGCTTTCATGTTCACGGCGGGGCTTCGCTTCATCCCGGACTTTATCGAAGAAAACAAAGCGGTCTCCGAAGCACAGGCCTGCCGCGGTCTGGCAGTGAAAGGGAATTTTTTCAAGCAGGTGAAGCGCTACATGTCCATCGTCCGCCCGCTCATGCTCCGTTCGCTCGGACGCAGCGAGACCATGGCACTCTCACTCGAGCTCCGCGGCTTCGGCGGCTCGAAACGTACCTTCATGGAAAGCGTCGCGCCGAAAGGAAAAGATTTTGCTGTCATGGCACTGACTGTTCTCCTCACCGCTTTCGTCATCTATGGACGTGTGAAGCTGGGATTGTAGGCACAAGGATTTTCAGGCGATCGGCATTCCCTTCGGGGGAATGCTATTAAGTTAAGGAAATTGTTAGCGCCGTAATGACTTGCTTCCCCCTTCGGGGGAAGTGCCGAAGGCAAT
>DLZS01000025.1:0-3458 GCA_003447275.1 Dialister sp. | reverse complement strand
CGAAGGCAATAGGGGCATGCTAGCGGCCATCGAACAATGTTGGATATACCGTAGTACTGCCCCCTCAGCCCTCCGGGCAGCTCCTCCGATGGGGAGCCAAGAATGTTCTGCCGCTTAACTTAATAGCATTGTCTTGCAAAAGAGCGCATGTGCGCTCTTTTTTATTGCATCAGAGGATATAGCCTTCCTTCATATGATATAATAATACCGATAACTACGTATATGTCACGTCTACCGGGCGGGAAATGATTTCTATGAATGACATCCACCGCCTACTTTCCCAAAAACTAAGGAGAACCCATGGATACAGAGCACATCAGAAATTTTTCCATCATCGCCCACATTGACCACGGCAAGTCCACACTGGCGGACCGCCTGATCGAGATCACCGGGACAGTGCAGAAGCGCGACATGGAGGCGCAGATCTTAGACACGATGGAACTGGAGCGTGAGCGCGGCATCACCATCAAAGAACAGTCGGTACGCCTGAACTACACCTATGAAGACGGCGAAACCTATGAACTGAACCTCATCGATACCCCAGGGCATGTCGATTTCAACTATGAAGTCTCGCGCTCGCTCTCTGCCTGCGAAGGCGCGATCCTCATCATCGATGCGACGCAGGGCGTCCAGGCGCAGACACTGGCCAATGTATACCTCGCGCTCGATCATGATCTGGAGATCATCCCTGTCATCAACAAAGTGGACCTCCCGAGCGCGGATGTGGAACGCGTGAAGACGGAAGTCGAGAACGTCATCGGCCTTGACATGTCGGAGGCGATCCCCGTTTCTGCCAAGACCGGGCAGAATGTCGAAGAAGTCTTGAAGCGTATCGTCGAGCAGGTGCCGCCGCCGGAAGACCATTCGAAAGCGCCGCTGCGCTGCCTCATTTTCGACTCCATTTTCGACTCCTACAAGGGTGCCATCGCCTATGTCCGCGTGAAGGATGGAGAAATCCGCGCGGGGACGAATATCCGCATGATGGCCTCCGGCAAGGTTTACACCGTGACGGAAGTCGGCTATTTCTCGCCCTTCCCGAAGCCCTGCGACGTTTTGACCTGCGGCTCGGTCGGCTACGTGGCAGCCAGCATCAAGAATGTCTCCGACTGCGAAGTAGGGGATACCATCACGACCGAAGAGGGCGGCGCCGCCGAAGCACTGCCGGGCTACCGCAAGGCACTTCCGATGGTTTTCTGCGGTCTCTACCCGATCGAGAGCAAGGACTATGACAACCTGAAAGTGGCTCTTGAAAAGCTGCAGCTGAATGACGCGGCGCTCGAATACGTGCCGGAAACCTCGCAGGCACTGGGCTTCGGCTTCCGATGCGGCTTCCTGGGACTTCTTCACATGGACGTCGTGCAGGAACGCCTCGAGCGCGAGTACCACCTGAAGCTCATCACCACCGCGCCTTCTGTCATTTACCACGTCTACAAGACCGACGGCACGATGGTGCCGGTGGACAATCCGGCGGAGCTCCCTCCGATGACGAAGATCGAGCACATCGAAGAGCCGGTCGCAAAGGTAGAAATCCTCGTTCCCTCCGACATGGTGGGGAATGTCATGGAGCTCGTGCAGAACCGCCGCGGCGTCTTCCAGACGATGACCTATCTCGATGAGACACGCGTCGATCTTTCCTATACCATTCCGCTCTCGGAAATCATCTTCGACTTCTTCGACAAGCTGAAATCCTCCACCAAGGGCTACGCCTCCCTCGACTACCAGCTCTCCGGCTACCAGAAGACCGATGCCGTGAAGCTCGACATCCTTCTGAATGGCGACCTCATCGATGCCCTCTCCATCATCGTCCACAGAAGCAACGCCGCAGCCCGCGGCCGCGCACTTGCACAGAAACTGAAAGACATCATCCCGCGCCAGCAGTTCGAGGTGCCGATCCAGGCGGCTGTCGGGAGCAAGATCATCGCCCGCGAGACCATCAAAGCCTATAAGAAAGACGTCCTCGCCAAGTGCTATGGCGGCGACGTCTCCCGTAAGAAAAAACTGCTCGAAAAGCAGAAGGAAGGCAAGAAGCGCATGAAACAGGTCGGCAGCGTAGAAATCCCGCAGGAAGCCTTCATGGCGGTATTGAAAGATGACTGATGGCGAGAAGTGGCAGTAGCGGTGTGCGATGTCGATACACGGTAATCCAGTCACCAGCCACCAGTCACTAGTCACTAGCCACTAGTCACCAGTCACACACAATCCTTTCTTTCAACGAAATCTAAGGAGGACACGGATAAAGTGCCGCATGAAACAAATTATGAAACAGAGCGCTGCGAGATGGTCTGCGCTCCCCTCGGCCTGTACATCCATATTCCTTTTTGCAGAAGCCGCTGTGATTACTGCGGCTTCTATTCGATTGGACGCAAGCCCACCGACCGCTACATCGATGCACTTACCAAGGAAATGGATCTCAAAAGCCCGGACTTCGAGGACCGCCTCTGCGATACCGTCTATCTGGGTGGCGGCACACCCTCTTCACTCTCCGAAGCGCAGCTCACAAGACTGATGAAGGCGCTCTCTCAGCATTTCCGCATTTCTGACACGGCAGAGATCACCATGGAGATGAATCCCTGTGATATGAGTGAGGACTATCTCAAGAATGCCATGCGCGCCGGCGTGAACCGCATTTCCATCGGCGTCCAGGAAAAGCATGACCATCTTCTTTCCGCCATCGGCCGCCGGCATACCGCCAAAGAAGCAGAAACAGCCGTGAAGCGCGCGTATCGGATGGGCTTTCATAATCTCAGCCTTGACCTCATGTACGAGCTCCCCGGACAGACTGTCAAAGACTTCGAAGCGAGCCTTCGCTGGGCAGTTCATCTTCCCGTGAATCACATGTCCATCTACAGCCTCATCCTCGAAGACGGTACGCGCATGGCGCAGCTCGCCGAGAAGGGCCGGCTCGCCCGCCCCAGCGAAGAAGAAAGCTGGGCGATGTATCAGGCCATGTGCCGCATCCTCCCCGCCTATGGATTTGAGCGCTATGAGATCTCCAGCTTTGCCAGGAAAGGCTGCCGCTCGCGGCATAATCAAAAATACTGGGAGCTTTCTGACTACCTCGGCCTGGGTCCCGCCGCCTGCTCCTGCATCGGACGCACACGCACGGAGAATACCCCCGGCGTAGGCCTCTACGAAAAAGAACTCCTCACCGGCCATCCGCCGCAGCAGGAAGTGGAAGAACTCGCAGATACTGACGAAATGGAAGAATACTGCTTCCTCCACCTCCGCATGAAAGAAGGCATCCCGCTGGATGGTTTCCGGGATAGATATGGAGCGGACATCACGCACTGGTATGGAGACGCCGTCAAGATGCTGAAAGAGCGGAAACTTCTCAAAGAAGAGGCCGGTCATCTCTTTCTGACCTACCATGGCGCGGCTCTCGGGAATTTTGTGTTCGAACAGTTTTTGCTGGACTGAGCTCATCACTTTTGGCAAACAAAGGGGCTGTGAAGAAATGA
>DLZS01000137.1:4029-6101 GCA_003447275.1 Dialister sp. | reverse complement strand
TCCGATGCTATCGATATTCCAATTCATACCGCTTCCCCCATCCAACCACCGCCCCTTCGGGGCACCTCCTTCCATAGGAAGGAGGGAGTGTCCACGCGAGCCCCTTCCCTTGGAAGGGGCTGCCGAGTGCAACGAGGCGGGGTTGGCGTCCTTTTGGGGCGGCGCTCGGGTGCTCTCGTATAATCGCGCACTTGAGACAATCGTCCTCGCTCTTTTTCATACCGCCAGAACCCTATCCGGCTCGCTTTGCTCGCCACCTTCCCCACGCGGGGAAGGCTTTATTTCGTCGTTATTCTTTCTCCACGTATCCTATATTCGCTTTGACGATGCGGGGATAGCGGCATCCTCGTATCGCAGCCTTCCCCATTGGGGAAGGGGGACCGCGCAGCGATGGATAGGGTACTCTCGTTAATGGTGCACTTGAGACGATCTCCCTCGCTTATCTTTTATACCGCTAGTACCCTATCCGCCCCTTCGGGGCACCTTCCCCTCGAGGGGAAGGCTTTGTCCGTCGTTATTCTTTTTCCACATATGCATGTATTCGCTTTGACGATGCGGGGATAACACTGCTCTCGTATCGTAACCTTCCCCATTGAGGAAGGCTTTGTCGAAGGCAGGGTGGTGCCGACGAGCTCGACTTCATCAGCGATGATATTGCTCTGGGTGCCGCCATTCATCATACCAACGGTAAGGACGAAGGTATTCTGCGGATCGTTCACGCGGCTGGATAAGGTCTGCAGGCCCATGACAACGGCTTCGGCAGCAACGATGGCGTCTTTGCCCTGATCCGGCGCACTGCCGTGTGCAGATCTCCCATGGATCTCTTCTTGGTTTCTTCCATAAATAACTCCCCATTTTTAAAATACCCATAAAAAAAATCCCGCACACGAAAAGAGCATCTTCGTTTGCAGAATCTTCATTGATGGGTTTGTGAAATTTGCTGGAATCAGGTATCCACCGATCTCTCATGAAAAGCAAGTTTTACAAGAACGCCCCTGCCGTCTTCATCTCCGTATCGCAGACAGTCGAAAGGAAGTGGTCGAGGTAGCGGGCACACTCCGTGAAGAGGGCTCTTGAGATCGAGCCTTCGAAGTGGCTTCCCCAGCGGTAGCCGCGAAAGCGGCAAAGGAGGTCTCTCGCTCCTTCGGAAAGGGCTGTCGGGTCTTCTATGGCTTCCGTAGGATCGTAACCCGCCGCGGCCAGTAGCTTGACGGAGGCAATGAAGGCGATGACTCGAGGATTCCTCTCTTCCGCTGCGCGGGCAGCGGCCATGAGGATGTCGTAGGCTTCATCCTCCTTCTGCCCCACGGGATAGAGGGCAAGCACCAGCTCGATCACATAGTACCAGCAGGTCATGTCTTCGTAGGAAAGCTTCATCATGTCGAAAAGAAGGCGGCCCTCATACTGACTGATGACACCATACTCGGGATAGATCGCTGCCGAAAGGCGGACGCAGGCAAAGGAGAGGAGGATGCCTGTCCCGCATCGGTTCATTACGGCGCGCGGCAGCGTCAGATGAATGAGTCCCATCTCGCGGGTAAAGAGTGAAAGGCTCCGCCCGCCTTCGCTGCCTTTGGACGCACGCAGGACGATCCCTTCTAGATTTCTGATTTGGGGTGTTGGCATGATCGGGTGTTCCTTTACATAATAGATGCGTGTGTGGAAAAACAATACCCACGGCAAAGCCTTCCCCGCGTGGGGAAGGTGGCGAGCGAAGCGAGCCGGATAGGGTACTAGCGGGATGAAAAAGAGCGAAGAAGATCGTCTCAAGTGCGTCGTTTACGAGAGCACCCGAGCGCCGCTGACGCGGTCCCCCTTCCCCAAGGGGGAAGGCTACGATACGAGAATACCGCTTTTCTCGACACAACGCCTTTCCCAAGGGGGAAGGCAAAGAGGAGGCGGCTTCGCCGCTAAAAAAGGAAGCCAACCCCGTCTCGCTGCGCTCGGCAGCCCCTTCCAAGGGAAGGGGCTCGCGTGGACACTCCCTCCTTCCTATGGAAGGAGGTGCCCCGAAGGGGCGGAGGTTGGATGGGGGAAGCGGTATGAATTGGAATATCGATAGCATCGGACTA
>DLZS01000137.1:874-3746 GCA_003447275.1 Dialister sp. | reverse complement strand
TTAACTTAATAGCATTACCCCAAGGGGGAAGGCTAAATCGGCAGCGGCTTCGCCGCGAATATATAGGGGGCGATGCCCGAAGGTCTGCGGACGAGAGGATTCCCGTTTTGAATTTTCCAAACATTGCCCATCTGAGCGCAAATGGCAAACATTTCTCGCTTCGCTTGAAATGATGATACGGGAGTCCCCAGCCACTCATCTCTAGCTGCCAGTCACTACACCAGTCACCTTCTCCGCTTTCACACGGACGATACGGAAGCCGGAGAGGCGCAGGACGGTGAAGCGCCAGCCGGAGAAGTCGACGTAGTCGCCCACCTTCGGGATACGCTCCAGATTGGAAAAGACGAAGCCGGCGATGGTCGCGCTTTTATTTTCTCCTGCAAGATCGATCTCCAACCGGTCTGATACATCTTCGAGAATGACGGTGCCGTCAAATTCATATGTCCCATCCTTTTGACGGACGATCTCATAGGGGACATTCTCCGCAGGCTGCGGGATCTCACCGATGAGCTCTTCGACGAGGTCATTCAGTGTGACAAGGCCGGAGGTGCCGCCGTACTCATCTACGACGACAGCAAGGTAGATGCGTCGGTTCTTCATGAGCTGGAGCAACGCCGGCGCGGGCATGACTTCCGGCACGGTCAGGATCTCACGATTGATCTTCTTCAAAGACAGCTGGCCCGAGAGACAGCCCTGCAGAAGGTCTTTCACATGGATAAAGCCGATGATCTGGTCTCTGTCTTCGATGCAGACCGGATAGCAGGTGTGATGGCTTTTGGGCAGCACGCGCCGCATCGCTTCGGACAGATCCTCGTCAAAGTGGAAGACGACGATCTCATTTCTGGGGATCATGACATCGCGCGCCATGAGGTCGAAGAAATCGAATGAATTCTTGATGAGCGTATTTTCGAGGGCATTCAGGCGGCCGCTTCGGTGGCTCTCTTCGACGATGCATCGGATCTCGTCCTCGGTGTAGGTGAAATTGACTTCATTGCGGAAGGGGATCCCCCGCAAGCGGAAGATGCGATGCGTCACAAAAAGACCTGCCGCGACAAAGAGCCGGTACAGGTGTCGGTTCAGGCGGATGACCCAGGTGTGCGAAGCGAGGATGGGCAGCGGATCGACCAGTGCATGCGCCCCGGGGAGAAGGATCGTCCCCACCCAGTACACCAGAAGAAGCCCCATGACAAGGAGCGCGATGAGGATGTACACGCCCCATTTCCATTCGGCCCAGAGCGCCCCGCCCAGAAGTGATTCCAGAAGGACGAGAGCATGGCTTACCAGCATCAGGAGAGAGATCCCCAGCATGGCGCTGCACAGCACGAAGGAGACCTGCGTGCCGCCGATGATCTGCGACGTACGCCGGTAGAAAGGCGCCACCTTTTCGATGAGCGCAGGATCCTGCTCGTCATTGTCTTCGATGTATTTTTTCCGCATGCGAGCGAAGGAAAAGTTCACCATCGTATTGTTGTAATTGATAAAGGAAACGACCACGATGACGAGAAGCCAAAGGCCGATCCATTCTATCTCTGAAGAAATAAGTCATCTCCTCCTTTTTAGGTTGTCAGGTTCAGGGTTCAAGGTTCAGGGTTAGCCTCTGGGGCGGCTCGCCCCTTGATTACGTTTGAAAGTTTCGATGGAATGAGAAATACGAAATGGTGGTGTCATGAGCTGGCATTCCAGTCACTAGTCACTTGAGACTCCTAATCCCTAGCCACTAATCCCTAATCCCTAGTTACCAGCTGCTATCTGTGTTCCTTATACCCAAGCTCCCTTAGGATATAGTCCTTGTTCTTCCAGTCCTTGCTGACCTTGACCCAGAGGTCGAGGAAGACGGGAGCGCCGATGAGACTTTGGATCTCTTCACGAGCTTCCTGTCCTGCTTCTTTGAGGACGGTGCCTTTCTTTCCGATGATGATGCGTTTCTGCGAATCACGCTCGACGTAGATCGTGCAGCGGATGTAGACCTTGCCATTTTCACGTTCATGGAATTCTTCTGTGAAGACGCCGATGGCGTGCGGCACTTCATCGCGTGTGCGCGTTAGGAGCTTTTCACGGACGATCTCCTGCACGATGTTTCTCTCCGGCTGGTCGGTCACCATGTCATCGGGGAAGTACTTCGGGCCTTCGGGCAGGTACTTTTCCACCATCTTCATGAGGACATCCAGATTCTCTCCCGTCTTGGCAGAGAGCGGGACGATCTCGGCAAACTTGTAGATCTTATCGTACTGCACGAGCTTCTTCAAGAGCTCGTCCTTGGAGATCAGGTCCGTTTTCGACAGCGCAAGGATGACCGGCACCTTGCGGTCCTTCAGGAGGGAAATGATGTAGCGGTCGCCCGCACCCAGCGGATCGTTCACGGCGCAGAGGAAGACGATGAGGTCGACCTCGTCCAAAGCGTCCATGGTATTCTGACGGATCACTTCGCCGAGCTTGCTCTGCGGCTTGTGCATGCCGGGGGTGTCCAGAAAGACCACTTGGGAATTCTCGCCGTTCCATACGCCGGTGATCTTATTTCTGGTCGTCTGTGCGTGAGCAGACACGATGGAAATCTTTTCCCCCAGAAGGGCATTCATAAGTGTGGATTTACCGACATTCGGCCGCCCGACAAGAGCGACAAAGCCGGAGTGAAATTTGGTTTCGTTATTCATAGAGTCTCCTAAATAAAGATGGCAGGGTTAGCCTGTGGGGCGGATCGCCCATGGATTGCGAATGAAAGCTCTCCTCGAATGAGGAATGAAGGTGGCGGCTTCGCCGCAAATATATAGAGCGATGCCCTAAGGTCTCTTGATAGCAGGTTTCCCGTTTAGGGTTTCCCAACATTGTTCGCCGAACCGCGAATGACAAAGATTTCTCGCTTCGCTCGAAATGA
>DLZS01000137.1:0-591 GCA_003447275.1 Dialister sp. | reverse complement strand
CACTAGTCACTCATTCCCGCTTCTTCCCTTTCGATCTCCCCTTCAGTCATCATGCGGGTGATGCCGCAGGCGGAGAGGATATCTTCTTCCGCCTTTCGCATGGCTTTCTTTTCTTCGGGGTCATAATGGTCATAGCCAAGAATGTGAAGGAAGCCGTGAACGGAGAGATAAGCCACTTCGCGTTCCGTGCTGTGTCCGAATTCTTTGGCCTGCTGGATGGCACGATCCAGATTGATGACAATGTCTCCCAGCTCCGTTTCTTCCTCCGGGATGTCCTCCTCCCCTTCATTCAGTGCAAAGGAGAGGACATCGGTCGGTGCATCGACATTGCGGTAGTCGCGATTCAGCTCATGGATGGTATCTGCATCACAGATGAGGACGCTGATCTCTGCCTCTTCCGGCACCTTCTGCAGCTCTGCGCCCTTGGTGAGGACGGTGTGGATCAGCTTTTCGTAATTTTCGTCGTAAAATTTCATATCACTGTAATTGATCGTGATTTCCATGGTAACACCTCCGAGATCATGGATTTTCGAATGGAAGGTTCAGGGGGAGCCCATGGGACGTGTCGTCCCTTGATTGCGAATGAAAGCT
>DLZS01000030.1:3078-8214 GCA_003447275.1 Dialister sp. | reverse complement strand
CGTTATTTCACATCGCCTTTTCTCATCAAGCTCCCAGAAGCGCGAGCATGATGCCGCCGGAGATCGCGGTGCCGAAGACGCCGGCGAGGTTCGGGCCCATCGCATGCATCAGAAGGAAGACGCGGCGGCTTTCCTGCTGCCCGACGAGATGGGAGACGCGGGCGGCGATCGGAACGGAGGCGATACCGGCGGAACCGATCAGCGGATTGATACGGCCGCCTGAGAGTGTATTCATGAGCTTGGCACAGACCACGCCGCTGCCTGTACCAAAGGCAAACGCCACAAGACCGAGGAAGATGATGAGGATGGTCGATGACGTGAGGAAGGTATCCGCAGCCATGGTCGAGCCGATGGCTACCGTCAAGACCAGCGTGACCATATTGAGAAGGGTATTGGCAGCCGTTTCCGCCAGCTTGCCGACAACAAGGCATTCGCGCAGGAGATTTCCCAGCATCAGCATGGTGATGAGCGGCGCGACCGGCGGCAGGAACACATTGACGATGAGTGCCATCACGATCGGGAACGCGATCTTTTCAAGACGGGATACATAGCGCGGCTGCTTCATCATGATCTTTCTCTCCTCCTTATTCGTGAGAAGCTTCATGATCGGCGGCTGAATGAGCGGCATAAGAGCCATGTAGGAGTAGGCTGCGACAGAAATCTGCGGCAGGAGATGCGGCGCCAGCTTCATCGTGGTGTAGATCGCCATCGGACCATCCGCACCGCCGATGATACCGATCGAGGCTGCTTCTCCCAGATGAAATCCAAGGAGCTGTGCGCCGATCAATGCGACAAAGATGCCCAGATGTGCAGCCGCCCCAAGAATGACCAGAGAAGGATTGGCGATCATGGGTCCGAAATCCGTCATGGCACCGACGCCAAGAAAAATGAGCGGCGGCAGAATGAGCTGCTCCACGCCCTGATACGCAAAGTAGAAAAGCCCGCCGGGCGCAGTCAGTGTCGAGCCCGGTACATTGGCCACGATGCAGGAAAAGCCGATCCCCACCAAGAGAAACGGTTCGTATTTCTTGATGATGCCCAGATACAACAGGACGCATCCGGCAATGATCATGACCAGATTTCCCAAAGTCAGATCCAAAAGCCCCGTCTGATGCAAAAGCTCACTCATCAAGGTCACAAATAACTGATCCATGATCTCAATCCTTTCTTTCCTTCACTTCGCCGAGCTTATTCAGCAGAGGGAAGAAATGGAGCACCACACCGATGAAGGAAATAAACACAAAGCTCAGTAAAAAATCAATGGAGGAAAGAAGCAGTGCGCCGCCTAAAGTATCCGGTAAAGCTGCCATCATCTCATCCCCTTGATCTCTTCATTCGCCTGACGGATCAGCAGCAGGCGTGTACGTTCTTCTGCCCGATCCAAGACTGCCTTCTTGAGTACGATCGCTCTCTTGTGAAGGCCGTGACCGATCTCTCCCTGTTCATCCCACGCTTTGACCTCGAGCGTCACATCATGGTCTGTCAAAGCGATGACCGAAGCATGTACCGTCACCGTCATTCCGAGGCTTGTCGGTGCCGTATGCACAAAATTCACCGATAGCCCGATGCTCGCATAGTCATCGGGAAGATAGGGATCGATCGCTTTGATGGATGCATCGATCGCCCAATGGATCAGCCTCGGTGTAGCCAGCAGGCTTTTGAAATCATTATCGTAATTATCGGAAGCATCCGACTGCTGTACCACGCGGCGTGCGATGGCATTCTGCCCTACCGCAATATAATCATTTAAGTCAATCATGGCTATCCCTTTCTGTACCGCATCACCCGGTGGGTGATGTATCTCTTTTTCTCATACCTCCTCATTCTCCGGTTCCATGGCTGCCGGAAAGCGAGAAAGCATTCTGCAACGTTTTTTCACGTTTCGACTGTGATTATATCCACGAACCTATAGCCTGTATAATACTTTTATGCATCATATTTATAGATTGTAATTCATATTATAGCTTTTCCTCTATGTAAAATGGCTTCTTTTGCGGAAATATTTTATTTATTCTCTCTTGGTGAAATCGAAGAAATTTTCATTTTTTACTTATAGCATCCAGTATAACGATCTGCCGCCTCTGATCTGTTATTCCTTTCAGGAATATATAAAGAAAAAACGGCTGGCGAAACGTTTTCGTTTCGCCAGCCGTTTTTGGCTTGCTATCCATGCCAAGATCCACGGAGGATCACTCGTCACTGCCCATGACTTCTTCCTTCGTAAAGCGATCCACAATGGTCGCGCAGGCTGCGTCACCGGTAATATTGACCGCGGTACGAAGCATATCAAAAATACGGTCGACACCGAAAAGGATCGGGAGTGCATCGATCGGGATGCCGGCAGAGATCAAGACCGCGACGACAAGGAGCGTCGGCCCCGGTACGCCTGCCTGACCGACTGCGCCCAGTGTGCTCGTCACAATGATCGCCATATACTGTCCAAGCGTCAGCTCCATGCCATACATCTGCGCGATGAAAATGGCCGCCATCGCATAGTACGCTGCGTTACCGTTCATATTGATGGTCGCACCCAGCGGAAGGGCGAAGGAGGTGGTCCCTTTCGATACATGCAGCTCTCTTTCCGTGACCGCCATATTGAGCGGAAGCGCTGCCATGGAGGATGCCGTGGAGAAAGCCAGTACCTGCACCTTCCACATCGCTTTGAAGAATTCCACATAGCCCGTGCATTTCGAGAAGAGAGCCACCGAGCCGCCGATCATCACATAGGTGACAAGAATGAGGACACAGATATAAAGGCCGATGAGATAAATGATCTTCATGAGCACATCATAGCCGAAGCTCCCCGTCGCATCCGCCATCAGGCAGAAGACGCCGACCGGCGCGAGCATCATGACCGCCATCATGATCTTGATGCAGATCTTCGTGCAATTATCCACGATACGGCTCATGAAGCATTTCTCTTCCTCAGGCAGCATCGCCAGTGCGAAGCCGACAAAGAGGGAGAAGGTGATGATCTGCAGGATATTGCCATCCGTCAGTGCTTTCACCGGATTCGCCGGTACGAAGCCGATGATCGTTTCCCAGAAACCTGGGAGCGCGCCCGCTTTGGAAAGGTCGCCTACCTGTACCGCTGCCCCGCTGATCGCCGCCATGTCGATGCCGCTGCCCGGCCGGAAGAAGACGCTGAAGGCCAATCCCAAAATCACGGCAACCGCCGTCGTCACGCCGTAATACAGAAATGTCACTATACCAACCTTGCCAGCGCCCTTGGATTTTCCCAGCGCCGCTGCCCCGCCGACCAGTGAAAAGAAGACCATCGGTACGACGATCATCTTGATGAGCTGCATGAAAAGATCGCCGATCGGCGCCAGCATGTGTGCACTCTTACCCAGAAAGAGTCCGACGACTGCGCCCAGTACGGTGGCTATGACGATCCACGTTCCCAGGTCTCTCAAAATACTTTGACCACTTTTTTTCGCTTCCATAAAAACCCCCATTGGAACCCGGCGAAGATCCCTTCCTTCGGATCTCGCGCAATGAAATAGACAGGCCCATCAGCAGCCTGTCATCTACTTTTGTTATTATATCATTCTACTATGAGATATTCCATCTCAATCGGTATACTAATTATGCATGATGTACGGATAAATGTATGCAATTCAGGAATAAGCAGCGCATAAGGCAGTTAGTGATTGGTGACTGGTGACTGGTGACTAGCCACTTGTTCCCTAATCCCTAGCCACCAGCCACTAGCCACCAGAACTCCGTCTATTCCTCTACAAAACAGCCTGCGCTTTCGTGCAGGCTCCTCATACATGCAGTCTGTTTTTCGCTTTTTGGATATCCTGATGGATCTGCGCCACCAGAAGGTCAGGTGAGGCGAATTTCATTTCTCCCCGGATGCGGGCGACCCATGCGAGCGTGAAGGATGCGCCGTAGATGGACTCGTCGAAATCAAAGATGAATGTCTCGATGGTCTTCTTTGCATTGCCGAAGGTCGGATTGTTTCCGATATTCGTGATGGCAGGGAAGGTATGCCCCTTCACCAGCGCACGCGTCGCATAGACGCCATCCGGCGGAAGGACACGGTCTTCCGAGACAGCCAGATTCGCCGTCGGAAATCCGAGTACGTCATGCCCGCGGCGAAAGCCATGGACGATGTCACCCCGGATCGTGTAAGGATGTCCCAGAAAGCGCGCCGCCTGCTCCATCTCTCCCGCGAGGATGCACTGGCGGATGGCGGTGCTGGAAATCTTCTTCCCTGCGTTCTCTCGGAGTGAGACGATGCGGACGGTGACACGGCTTTCTTCAAAGAAGCGCACGAGGTCACCACTCTTCCCAAGACCGCCGTGGCCAAAGGAAAAATTTTCTCCCGTGACGAGGCCGACAAGGCAGGGAAGGCGAGCGAGCTCTCCCAGAAAATCTTCAGCGGATTTTGCGAGAAATGTCTCATCCGGCCGGATGCAGACGGCCAGCGCCATGCCCTGAGCGGCCAGTGCATCCATCTTTTCATCAATGGACTGCAAAAGCGGCACATGAATATCGGGCGCAAGCACTTTCATCGGATGCGGATAAAAGGTGAGAACACCCGGCTGCGCGCCCTTCTCTTTCGCAAGGCGCTCCACTTCGGAAAAGACCACCTGATGTCCCAGATGGCATCCGTCAAAGAAGCCGATACCGAGGACGAAGGGCTGGTCTTTGGGTAAATCGTGTAAAGTAGGTAGAATGGTCATGATGATGGATTTAAGGTTTAAGGGTTCAGGGCTCAGGGTTAGCCCCTGGGGCGTACTGCCCTTTGATACCGTTTGAAATCTTCGCTTGAATGAGAAATTAGAAATGAGAAATGCGTAATGGTGGTGCGGCGCCAGATCCTTCGACTCAGTTCTCACTGCTGTGCCTTTACATGATCGAACATCCGACATTTCACTCCGCTCAGGATGACGAAATGCGCCGCGAAGCATAAATAATAGCGATGCCATGAACTGGCATGCCAGTCACTAGTCACTTGCGACACCTAATCCCTAGCCACTAATCCCCAGCTAGTCATCCCTGCTTTCAAACTTTCTGGGGGTATCCCTTTCCCGTATCGTCATCCCGAGCGTAGCCGAGGGATCCACTGCGGTCAGTATCACATAAGCACCGGTACGGAACAACGCCTTGGTGCTACGTATTTCT
>DLZS01000030.1:0-2805 GCA_003447275.1 Dialister sp. | reverse complement strand
GGCAACGCTTTCAATGACGATACAGGAGAGACGGATGTCTCCCAGTCACCAGTCACCAGTCACTAGTCACTAGTCACTAAAAACTTAATTAAAAACTTTCTTCGGATGGATGACACCGCGCTCTACGCTGGCAGTACCGAGGAAGCGGGGACCGCAAAAGGCGGCAGCGACTTCCACAGGCTTTTCTCGCGTGCGAAGGCGTTTGCCCAAGAGGAAATCGGCGGCTTCTTTCTCATTGAGCGCAAGGAGAGGCAGCGCGGAAAGGAGCGGACGAAGGTCGGTCATGAGCGCACCTTCCGGATCCGCTTCGATCTCTTCCAGTGTCTTTGCTTCGGCGATAGAGAAAGGCCCCATCTCGCTGCGCAGGAGAAAGGACATGGTGAGCGGGCATCCGGCCATTTTTCCCATGTCGCGGCCGAGCGCGCGGATGTATGTGCCTGCCGAGCAGGTGACGGAGAGACGGAGGAGCGGCGGCTTGACCTCACGGAGGATCAGATCGTAAATGGTGACAGGACGGGGAGGCAGCTCGACGGCATTTCCTTCACGCGCCAGCTTGTAGGCGCGCTCGCCATTCACCTTGATGGCAGAATAGGACGAGGGACGCTGGAGGATGTCTCCTTTGAATGATTCCGCAGTGCTTTCCCAGATCGAAGGATCGGCAGGGATCTCCCCCGTCTCCACCACGGTCCCTGTCACGTCCTCGGTGTCAGTGGCAAGGCCCATCAGAAATTCCGCTTCATACGTTTTCCGATGGATCGGCGCGTACTCGATGAGGCGCGTCGCGCGCCCCAAAAAGACAGGGAGCACGCCCGCCGCTATAGGGTCAAGCGTCCCGCCGTGGCCGATCTTCTTCTGCCCATAGATGCGCCGCAGACGCGCTATCACGTCGAAGGACGTCATCCCCGCCGGCTTCAATACATTCAGTACGCCGTCCATCAGAGATACTTCTCCGCGACAGCCATGAATTTCTTCTCCGCTTCTGTAAAGTCGCCTTCGATGGTGCATCCGGCTGCCTTCCAGTGACCGCCGCCGCCAAATTCGCCGGCAAGCTCCGCGACATTGGCATAATTTTTGGAGCGCAGGGAGACGCGGGTCTCGCCCTCTTTGCGATACTTAAAGAGTGCGGCGATCTCGCAGCCGCGGATGCAGCGCGGGATGGAGGCGTAATAGTCGGAATTCTCTCCATCGAGCGCCATGGCATCTTGATCCATGTATGCGATGACGATCTTTCCATCGGCATAGGAGTGGACCGTCTTTGCCACCAGCTCGTAGCAGTGCATGGCTTCGATGGACTTCTCTTCGAGATGATTGGAGATATAGGATGGGTCAGCCCCCATCGCGACGAGCTGGCTCGCCATCAGGAGCGTGTGCGGCGAGGTGCAGCTGAATTTAAAGAAGCCGCTGTCCGTGCCGATGCCCATGTAAAGTGCATTGCAGGTGTCTTCGTCCATCTCGATGCCTTCGTCGAAAAACATTTCAGCAAGCATTTCCGCCGTCGCCGCATAACGATACTGCAAATAGAGGAGGTCGGTGAAGCGTTCATTCGTGCGATGATGGTCGATGGAGAGTGAGTCGATGTCTTTCGGGAAATCAAAATTTCCGCCGCGTTCCAGATTGGAAAGATCCGTGAAAACGATCGCATCGTAGTCCCTTCCTTCCGGGATCGATGTATGAACGAGCGCGGAGGCCTTCACGAGCGTGTACACCTTCGGCACAGGATCCGGAAGCAGCATGTCCGCCTCCTTCCCCATGGACACGAGGACATTGTGCAGCGCACAGATAGAGCCGACATCATCTCCATCCGGATGTTCGTGACCGACCAGCAGGAAGCGCTTGTGGGATTTCAGAAAATCCATGGCCTCCTTCTTGCCGATCTCTTTGGCGTGGTTCATTGCAAGGCTCATTCTTTCACCTCATCCTTATGAATCTTCTTCAGAAGGCCATCGATATGCATGCCGTAGTCCAAAGAGGCATCTTCAGAAAAGGTGATCTCCGGCGTGTAGTAGATCTTGAGACGCTGCCCGAGTTCACGGCGCACGAAGCCGCGGCTCTTATTCAGCGCATCGAGCGATGCTTTCTTCTCTTCCGGTTTGCCGAAAAGGCTGACGTAAATGGTCGCTTCGCGCAGATCGCCTGTCACCTTGACTTCGGTCACTGTGACAAAGCCGATGCGCGGGTCTTTCAGATCATGAAGGAGCATCTGGCTCACTTCCTGCTTGATAAATTCCTGTACTTTGCGTACTCGTAATTCGGACATAGTAAGTACCTCGCTCTCTGGAAATACGATTCGAACATGTGTCGAGTGTAAGGGTTGTGGGTTCAGGGTTCAGGGTTCAGGGTTCATGATTCCGGACTCAGGATTCAGGATTAGCCCCTGGGGCGTACTGCCCTTTGATTCCGTTTGAAAGCTTCGCTTGAATGAGAAATTAGAAATGAGAAATGCGAAATGGTGGTGCGGCGCCAGATCCTTCGACTCAGTTCTCACTGCTTTGCCTTTACATGATCGAACATCCGACATTTCACTCCGCTCAGGATGACGAAATGCGCCGCAAAGCATAAATAATGGCGATGCCATGAGCTGGCATGCCAGTCACTTGCGACACCTAATCCCTAGCCACTCATCCCTGCTTTCAAACTTTCTGGGGGTATCCCTTTCCCGTATCGTCATCCCGAGCGCAGCCGAGGGATCTTTCTAGGGAAACACTGATTCAATCGTTGTCAGATTTTACTCTTGAGTTTTTATGCATAGCGAGGAATAACCTGACGCAAATAGCGTGCTATTTAAGGAAGGCTATGACGAAGATA